>NZ_CP146286.1:3043696-3365544 GCF_042465655.1 Leifsonia sp. T36S-04 | reverse complement strand
CGCCGGGCGGGCGCCCACCTCGTTCAGCCGGTCGGCGATCTCCTTCGTGACCTGCCCGTGCCGGACGGCGTTGAGCATGAACCGGAAGTCGGACTCGTGCTGCCGGTGCACCTGCAGGAGCTCGACGATGCGCAGATCGGCCTCCTGCCACACCTTGGCATCGAAGAACCACATGGAGCGGTACGTATCGGCGAAGTAGGCGCGCTCCTCCCGGTCTCCCGGCACCGGCGCGAGCTGGTACGGGTCGCCGAACAGCACCACCTGCACGCCGCCGAACGGCTCGCCCGCACGCTGGCGCGCCTGCCGGAGACTGCGATCGACCGCATCCATCAGGTCGGCGTTGACCATGGAGACCTCGTCGATGACGAGTGTGTCGATGCTGTTGAGCAGTTTGCGGAGTTCGGCGCTCTGGTCGATGACGTGGTCGGCGATCACGCCGATCGGAAGCCGCAGCAACGAGTGGATGGTCTGGCCGCCGACATTCAGTGCGGCGACGCCGGTGGGGGCCGAGATGACGAGCGACTTCTCCGTGCTCCACGCCAGATGGTTGAGCAGCGTCGACTTGCCCGTGCCCGCGCGGCCGGTGACGAAGACGTGCTCGCGGGTGCCCTCGATCAGATCGAATACCGCCTGCTGCTCCGGCGAGAGGGATGGACGGCCCATGACCTCCCCTTTCCGTCTCGCCCGGCCTGCCGGACTACTCTAACGCTGCCAGGCCGCCCCCTGCCGCTTCTCCACAGGACCCTAGGATGGCCTCATGGCTGTGGGGGACTCGCACACGCTGCGGCGCGCTGTCCTGCTGTGGTCGGGATGCGCCGTGCTCCTCCTCGGCGCGCTCGTGGCCGCTTTCGGTGCGGTGCAGCGCGCGTACTACAGCCCGAGCGGTTTCGTGGAGGCGTTCGCCACCTCCATCGCCGCGCATCGTGTCTCGGATGCCCTCGCGATGCCGGGAGCAGCGCCGACCTCTTCTGCGCTGGCCGCCGCGGAACTGCCCCCCGCCGCCTCCCGCGAACTGCTGAGGTCGGACATCCTGCCCACGATCCGGGATGTCGCCGTCGTGTCGGATACGGCCGGCCGCGACGGCGTCCACACCGTCCTCGTCCACGCCACCGCCGCCGGACGCCCGGTCTCGGCCGAATTCCGCGTGCGGCAGTCCGGCTCCGCTCTCGGCGTGCTGCCGACCTGGGCGTTCGCGTCGACCCCACTGGGCGTCGCACGGATCACTGTCGCCCACGCCGACGACTTCACCGTCGGCCGGCACACCGTCAGCCCGCGTGCCGCCTCCCCTGACCAGCCGGCGGGCGCGTTCAGCGTCTCGGCCGACTACCTGGGTCTGCCGCTGGCGCCGCTCGAACTCTCGCACGACTCCCGGTACGTCCGCGCCGCCCCGGTGACGACGTCGGTGGCACCCGGGCGTCTGAGCGAGACCGTGGTCGACGGGCAGCCGACCCTGGAGTTCACCACAGCGGTGCAGAAGCAGGTCGACAACTTCCTTGACAGCTGTGCGGAGCAGAAGGTGCTGCAGCCCGCCGGGTGCCCGTTCGGCGTCGAGATCGACGACCGCGTCCAGGGCGATCCCGCCTGGTCGATGGTGACCTACCCGGTCGTGCGGTTGAAGGCGGGAGACGACAGCTGGGTCACCGGCCGGATGGTGGGAGTCGCCCACCTCGACGTGACGGTGCAGTCGCTCTTCGACGGCACGGTGACCCCGCGCAGCGACGACGTGCCGTTCGCCATGAGCCTCAGCCGTGTCACCGTGCGGCCCGATGGTTCGCTGGCGATCGTCGTCGCCCAGGGACCCTAGCGCCGGACCGAGCTGTCGCGATCCGCCATCCGGGCCAGCCGCTCGTTGTACGCGTTCAGCTCCGCGTCACCCGTGCGGTCGGCGTTGCGATCGCTCCGCTTCGTCTCGCGCTCGTCGCTGCGGCTCCACTGGATGGCGACCACGATCGCGAGGATCACCGTCGGGATCTCGCCGATGCTCCAGGCGATCCCTCCGGCCGCCTGCTGGTCGATCAGCGGAGCATCGCCCCAGGTACGGCCCATCGCGCCGAACCAGTCGGCGAGCATGAGCCCGTGCATCTGCATGATCGACAGCCCGAAGAACGCGTGGAACGCCATCGTGAGAAGTAGCAGCAGGAGCCGGAACGGGTACGGCAGCCGGTACTTCACGGGATCGATGCCGATCAGCGACTGGACGAACAGGTACCCGGTGATGAGGAAGTGCACGGTCATCCACTCGTGCCCGATGTGATCCGTCGTGGCCCAGCGGAACAGCGGCGTGTAATAGAACGCCCAGAGGGAGCCGGCGAAGAGGATCGCCGCGACGATCGGGTTGGAGATGATCGCGGCGAAGCGCGAGTGCACCGCGAGAAGCATCCACTCCCTGCCACCGCGCGATCCGTCGCGCCGCTTGTGGATCGCGCGCGCGGCCAGTGTGACCGGCGCTCCCGGGACGAGCAGCAACGGCACAGCCATCGTCAGCACCATGTGCGCGGACATGTGGGCCGAGAAGAGGTACTTCTCGTAGACGTTCACCCCGCCGTTGGTGATGTAGAACAGCAGCGCGAGGCCGAGTACCCAGAGCACGGTGCGGTAGACGGGCCACGCGTCGCCGCGGCGGCGAAGGCGCCACACCCCGGCGAGGTAGAAGAACAGCCCGAAGGCGCAGGCCAGCACCCAGAGCAGGTCGAAGTTCCAGGAGGTGAACAGGCGCTCGAAGTCGAGCGGGGCCGGCAGTTTCTCGCCGGTGAGGATCTCGGCGGGAGTCGGCGTCGCCGCGCGGGTCTGGGGGACGGGCGTCACCGTGCGCGCGAGAGCCGCGGCGACACCGGATGCGATCCCCATGAACGCGAGCTCGGCGACGACGATCCACCAGAAGCTCTTCGGCTCACCCGAGGTCTTGAGCCGCCCGATCAGGTAGCGGCGCTGGGTGAGACCGAACAGCCCCAGGACGACGAGGGCCGCCACCTTGACCAGCACCAGGATGCCGTACGGCGTCGCGAGCTCGGCGAGCGTCCCGACCCGGAGTTCGGCGTTCACATATCCGGATGCGGCGACGACGATGAAGCAGATGAGCGCGATGGTCGAGTAGCGCTCCAGAACGGTGACGAGCCGCCCTCCGCCCAGCGTCTGCTTGACGACGACCAGGGTGACGAGCCCACCGAGCCAGATGGCCGCGAAGAGCACGTGCAGGCCGAAGGAGGTCACCGCCGCGTCGTGCCCCGCGGCCTCGGCGCTGTGACCCTGCTGGGCCATCGGCACGACGGTCGCCACGGCGAGGAGCGTGACGAAGACGATCGCGGTCTGGTTGCGCACCGCGAAGCAGAGGACGGTGACAGCGGCCGCGATCAGCGTGATCCCGAGCCAGGCCTGACCGAGCGAGACGCTGGTGATGAAGGAACTGAGCCCGTTGCTGAAGGTCGCATCGAACGACCACGGGACATTGGAGACGCTCACGAAGGTGAACAGGCCGGTCGCCGCCGACGCGACCGTCATCACTCCCGCGCTGCCCGCGGCGAAGTCGAGGGCCTTGCCGTACTCGTCGCGATCGGGCGCGAAGGCGAAGCAGGCGAGCACGAGGGCGCCCACGCTGCCGGCGAGGCTGAGATTGACCACGAGGGTCGCGGCGGGCAACCCCCAGCGCACGAGCGCACCGGGGTCGGCGAGAAGGGGAGCGGACGCTCCACCGCCGAATGCGAGCGCGAGGATCATCGCGACCGCGCCGGCGAGCAGCAGCACGGCAGGGCCGATCACGCGGAGGATTCGTGGCACCTGTCCAGCCTACGTCCACGCTCCTGGGCGACGGCCCACAGCGGCACTGCGGCACAGACGACGAGGGCGGTGCCGCGTGATGCGGCACCGCCCTCGGGCAAGCTGGGGAAGACTACTTGACGGCAGCCTTGAGCTTCGAACCCGCGGTCAGCTTGACGCGGTGACCGGCCGGGATCGAGATCTCCGCGCCCGTCTGCGGGTTGCGGCCGGTGCGGGCAGCGGTCTCGCTGCGCTCGGCGGCGAGCCAACCCGGGATGGTGACCTTGCCGCCCTTGGCGACGGTCTCGCTGATGGTGCTGAAGAATGCGTCGACGACGCTCGAGACAGTGGCCTGGCTCTGACCCGACGCCGCAGCGACGGCAGCGACGAGCTCAGTCTTGTTCAGGTTGTCAGCCATGAAGTGTCCTCCTCGGACCTTGTGCTGGATCTACAGCTATTTGTGGAACGGTTGAGGCCACGCTGGGCCATACGTTTGGTCGGTTGACCGCCTCGAATGTATCAGAAACCCGCGGAAACACGCGGATTTGCGGCCTTCTTTCCCGTATTGGGACCACAAAGGGGCGCCCGGCCGAAGCCGGACGCCCCTCGAGTGCGTCGTCGCGATGGTTTACCAACTCGACTTGGTGATGCCGGGCAGCTCGCCGCGGTGGGCCATGTCGCGGAAGCGGACACGGGAGATACCGAACTTGCTGAGGTTTCCGCGGGGACGGCCGTCGACGGCGTCGCGGTTGCGAACGCGGATCGGGGAGGCGTCACGGGGAAGCTTCTGCAGGCCGAGGCGGGCGGCCTCGCGGGACTCGTCGGTGCCATTCGGGTCGACGAGGGCCTTCTTGAGGTCGGCGCGCTTCGTGGCGTAGCGCGCAACGATGACCTTCCGCTGCTCGTTCTTGGCGATCTTTGACTTCTTGGCCATGTTTAGCGCTCCTCTCGGAAGTCGACGTGCTTACGCACTACGGGGTCGTACTTCTTGAGCACGAGGCGGTCGGGGTTGTTGCGACGGTTCTTCTTGGTCACGTAGGTGTAACCGGTGCCTGCCGTCGAACGGAGCTTGATGATCGGACGGACGTCCTGCTGCTTCGCCATTAGATCTTCTCCCCACGGGCCAGGAGGTCCTTGACCACGGACTCGATGCCACGGGCGTCGATGACCTTGATGCCCTTGGCGCTCAGCGTCAGGGTGACATTACGACGAAGAGACGGCACGTAGTACGTCTTCTTCTGGATGTTCGGGTCGAACCGGCGCTTCGTGCGTCGGTGCGAGTGCGAGATGTTGTGACCGAAGCCGGGAACGGCTCCTGTCACCTGGCACACTGCTGCCATTGCTTTCTTCTCCAATACCGTGATGCCGGACGGCACCACCCAAGGTCACTTGTCGGCGCACGGCTTCCCCGCATTCAGAGATGTGGGGGGTCCGTACACGATTCGAGCGGTTGAGGCCCACTCGACCAATCAACAATCCTACGGCATGGAAGGAGTGGCGGCCAAATCGCTCTGGGCCGTGCACGCGGCGCAGAGGCCGAACACGTCGACCACGTGCTGGGCCTGCGTGAAGCCGTGGGCAGCGGCGGCTTGACGCGCCCACAGCTCCACCGCATCCGCTTCGATCTCGACCGTCAGCCCGCAGTTGCGGCAGATCAGGTGATGATGGTGGCCCGTGGTGCACGCCCGGTACAGGCTCTCGCCCTCCGGCGACTGCAGCGAGTCGGCGTCCCCGTCGGACGCCAGGTCGGCGAGGGCGCGGTAGACGGTCGCGAGCCCGATGGGCGAGCCCGCCTCGTGCAGGCTCATGTGGAGGCCCTGCGCGCTGATGAAGCCGGGCGCCTCGGTCAGAGCCTCGCGGACAGCCTCCCGCTGCCAGGTGTTGCGCTTCACCATCTCAGGCTAGCCCGCCTGGCTCACGAGACGCCGAGAACCGGAGCCCGTCCTGCGCTTGTCGCGTCGCCCTCCGACGATGCGGCACACCACGTAGATCAGGAACGAGATCGTGGTCACGTACGGGCTGATCGGGAGTGCGCTGCCCAGCGCCAGCAGGATCCCGCCGACGACCGAGACGAGGGCGAAGACGACGGAGATCACCGGCACGCCGAGGGGTGAGGACGAGATGCGCATCGCCGCCGCCGCGGGGGTCACCAGCAGCGACAGCACGAGCAGCGCTCCCACGATCTGGACCGAGACGGCGACCGCGAGCCCGAGCAGCACCATGAAGGCGAGGGCGACGAAGCGGGTCGGGATGCCGCGCGCGGCAGCGACATCGGCGTCCAGGCTGTCGAAGGTCAGCGGACGCCACATCAGGAGCAGAGCGATCAGCACGATCGCGCCGATGATGAGCAACGATCCGAGTTGCGGGTCGTCGACCGACACGATCTGTCCGGTGAGCAGTCCGAACTTGTTGGCGCTGCGCCCGGGATACAACGCGAGCGCCAGGATGCCGAGCCCCAGCCCGAACGGCATCAGCACCGCGATGATCGAGTTGCGGTCCCTGGCTTTCGCGCCGAGCAGCCCGATCAGGATGGCGGCGATCAGCGAACCGACGAGCGATCCGGCGACGACATTCACCCCCAGCAGCAGCGCGATCGCGGCACCGGCGAAGGACAGCTCGCTGATGCCGTGAACGGCGAACGCCATATCCCGTTGCATCACGAAGACGCCGATGAGGCCGCCGACGATGCCGAGGACGGCGCCGGCGAAGATCGAGTTCTTGACGAGCAGCAGCAGCTCGCCGTAGTCGGTGAAGTCGAACAGCTGCGACCACAGATCCAGGTGCATCATGCGGCCGGCTCCGGATGCGACTCGCGGGTGTGCTCGTGATGGTCGTGCGTCTCGGCGTCGGGGATGCCGACGACGACGATGCGCCCACGGCTGCGGATGACGTCGACCGGGGTGCCGTAGAGGTCGGTCAGCACATCGCTGCGCAGCACCTCGTCCGGGGTGCCGGTACGGAAGCGTCCGCCGGCCAGGTACAGGACGCGGTCCACCATCCCGAGCACCGGGTTGACGTCGTGCGTGACGAACACCACGGCGCTGTCGTGCTCCCGGCGTCTCCGGTCGATGAGTTCGCTGACGCCGCGCTGGTGCTGCAGATCGAGGGAGAGCAGCGGCTCGTCGCACAGCAGGAGCGCAGGGTCCCCGGCAAGCGCCTGTGCGACCCGCAGGCGCTGCTGCTCGCCGCCCGAGAGCGAGCCGACCGGGGAGTCGGCGTAGCGGCGAGCGCCGACCGAGTCGATGAGCCGGTCGACCTGTTCGCGGTCGGAACGCCGGGGGAACGGGAGTCCCCAGCGATGCCCGTTGACGCCGAGGGCGACCAGGTCGCGCGCGCGCATCGGCGTGCCGGACGGGATGAGCTTCTGCTGCGGGATGTAGCCGATACGCCGGTCTCCGCGGCGAACGGTGTGGCCTTCGAATGCGATCTCGCCGGAATCCAGCTGCTGCTGGCCGAGGATGGTGCGCAGCAGGCTCGTCTTGCCGGATCCGTTGGGGCCGAGCACCGCGACGAACTCGCCTGCGTGAACGTCCAAGTCGAGGCCGCTCCACAGCGTCCTGTCCCCGAAACCGAGGGACGCGTCCCGCAGCCGGAGGACGACGTCGCGGTCGGAGGGCGGCGCCACGCGCTCGAGCGGCTCGCTCATGAGGCCAGAGCCGATGCGATGGCATCCAGGGTGGACTGCATCCACCCGACGTAGTGCTTGCCGCTCGGGAGGGTTTCGGTCACCGGCACGACGGGGATGCCGTTGTGCTTCGCGGCGGCGAGCACCCGCTCCGTCTCGGCGCTGGTGGTCTGCTCGTTGTACGCGAGCAGCTTCACCCGATGGTCGGTGAACAGCTCCAGCGTGTCCTTGAGGACGACAGGGGAGACGTCGTTCTCCTCCTCGATCGCTGCGCTGAACCTCTCGGGCGTCTTGTCGACGAGACCGATCGCCTCCAGCAGGTAGAGCGGGACGGGCTCGGTGATGGCGACGCCCTCGCCCGCGTACGACTGCTTCAGCTTCGCCTCTGTGGCTTCGAGGGAATCCAGGCCCGCACTGAGCGCCGCGCCGTTCTTCTCGAACACCGCCCTCTTCGACGGGTCCGCCGCGGCGAGCGAACGGACCAGCGCGCCGGTCAGCTTCTGCACGGTCGGGATGTCGTACCAGACGTGCTCGTTGAGTTCGCCGTCGACCGGCTTCTTGCCCGACAGGCCGACGACGTTCAGCACGGTGGTGTCCTGGTTCTTCGAGCCCTTCAGCAGGGTCTGCATAAACGGGTCGTAGCCGCCGCCGTTCTCGATCACGACGTCGGCCTTCGACACGGCCAGCTGGTTCTGAGCGCTGGCCTCGAACGAGTGCGGGTCCTGCGCCGGATCGCTCATGAGCGAGGTGACGCGGACGGCATCGCCGCCGATCGTGGTCGCGATATCGCCGTACACGTTGGTGCTGGCGACCACGCGGACGGTGCCGTCATCGGTTCCGGCGGATGAACTGGCGCAGCCGGCGGCCACCAGTGCGATGCCGGCGGCGAGCGCGAGTGAGGAGACGAGGGAGCGCGTCTTCATGGGAAGCCTGTCTAAGTCGCGAACGACACAAGGGAGTACCCGCGAGTGCGGGCACAGCGACAGGCTAGCCGTTATTGAGAATGATTGTCAAACTCACTCACGTGCCGGCTCAATCCAGCAGCAGTGCGGGCTCCTCGATGATGGACGCGACATCCGCGAGGAAGCGCGATGCCACATCCCCGTCGACGACGCGGTGGTCGAAGGATGCGCCCAGCGTCGTCACGAAGCGCGGACGGACCTCGCCATCCACCACCCACGGCTTCTGCTTGATCGTCCCGAGGGCCACGATCCCGACCTCACCCGGGTTCAGGATGGGCGTGCCGGTGTCCATCCCGAACACACCGATGTTCGTGATGGTGATCGTGCCGCCGTTCATGTCCGCCGGGGGAGTCTTGCCGTCCCGGGCCGTCAGCGTGAGCTGTTCGAGCGAACGGGCCAGCTCGAGCAGAGTCATGCCCTGCGCTTCCTTGATGTTCGGGACGATCAGCCCACGCGGGGTGGCCGCTGCGATGCCGAGGTTGACGTAGTGGCGGACGATGATCTCCTCATCCGTCCAGGACGAGTTCACCGTGGGATTGCGCCGGACGGCCCAGATCATGGCCTTCGCCATGATCAGCAGCGGCGACACTTTGATGCCCGCGAAATCGGGGGAGTTCTTGAGACGCTTGACGAACTCCATGGTCCGCGTCGCATCCACGTCGACGAAGAGGCTGACGTGCGGGGCGGTGAACGCGCTCGACGTCATCGCGTTGGCGATCGCCTTGCGGACGCCCTTGACCGGGATGCGGTCCTCGCGGTCGTTCGGCCACTGCGGCGTCTCGATGTTGCGGAACACGCTCACCTGAGTCGCCTCCCGCAGCACGTCCTCACGCGTCACGTCGCCGATCGGACCGGTGGGGGTCACCAGCCCGAGGTCGACGCCGAGGTCCTTGGCGAGCTTCCGGACGGGCGGCTTCGCCACGACGGGGCCGCTGGGACGCGAGGGCGGGGCGGTCCGGGGTGCGGCCGGCGCCTGGGGGGCCGACGCAGACTGCGACGCCGAAGCGGAAGCTACGGCAGGGACGACCGCAGGAGCAGCGGCGGCGGACGGCGCGACGGCGATGCTCCCCGTGAACGCGACCGGGATGGACGCGGTACCAGGATGCGACACCCGGCGACGGCGACTGCCGCCGTGACCGGCCGATCCGTAGCCGACGAGCACCGCGCCGGGCTTCGGCTCATCCTCGTGGGAGACCGTGGAAGCGGCGTCAGCGACGATCTCATCCGCCGGCCCGGGCTCCTGAGCGGGTTCCTGAGGCGCCTGGGCGCCCGACGTGACCGTGAAGATCGGGGTCCCGACTTCGACGGTCTGCCCCTCGGTGACCAGCAGTTCGCCGACCGTTCCCTCGAAGGGCGACGGCAGCTCGACGAGCGACTTCGCGGTCTCGATCTCGACGATCACCTGGTTCACTGCGACCTGCTCACCGGGCGCGACCTTCCACGAGACGATCTCCGCCTCGGTCAGGCCCTCGCCCACATCGGGCAGGAGGAACTGGGACTCGCTCATGTGCGACTTCTCTCTGTCAATTCGGCGTCCATTCGGCGTGCTCCGCCGGCGGTGATCAGTACGCCAGCGCCCGGTCGACGGCCTCGAGGATGCGATCGGCGTCGGGGAGGTACAGCTCTTCGAGCTTGGCCGGCGGGAACGGGACGTCGAACCCGGCGACGCGCAGCACCGGCGCCTCCAGCGAGTAGAACGCCTTCTCGGCGATCGTCGCGGCCACCTCGGAGCCGACGGACACGTTGCCCGGTGCCTCCTGAGCGATGATCAGACGGCCGGTCTTCTGCACGGACGCGATGACGGGACCGTAGTCGACGGGGGAGAGCGACCGGAGGTCGATGACCTCGAGGCTCCGTCCCTCCTCGGCTGCGAGCTCCGCGGCTCGGAGAGCCACGCTGACCATGCCGGCCCACGCGACGATCGTCGCGTCGGTTCCGGTGCGGACCACGCGGCTGGCATGGAGCGGCGTCGGGTTCTCGACGGTGTCGACCTCGCCCTTCGGCCAGTAGCGGCTCATCGGCTCGAAGAAGACGACGGGATCGTCGGAACGGATGGCCTCCTGGATCATCCAGTAGGCGTCGTGCGGCGTCGACGGAGCCACGACTCGCAGGCCCGCCGTGTGGGCGAAGTACGCTTCCGGCGCCTCCTGGTGGTGCTCGACCGCCCCGATGTGACCGCCGTGCGGGATGCGGATGACCACCGGGAACGGAAGGCGCCCGTTGTGCCGGTTCGTCATCTTGGCCAGCTGGGTGGTGATCTGGTCGAACCCGGGGAAGACGAATCCGTTGAACTGGATCTCGACGACCGGGCGGTAGCCGCGCATCGCGAGGCCGATCGCCGTGCCGATGATGCCGGCCTCGGCGAGCGGGGTGTCGACCACGCGCTGCAGACCGAATTCCTTCTGCAACCCCTCGGTCACGCGGAAGACGCCGCCGAGCGGTCCGATGTCCTCGCCCAGGAGGATCACCTTCGGGTCGTCGGCGAGCGCGCGCCGGAGGCCGGCGTTCAGCGCCTTGACCATCGGCAGCGATTGGATGCGCGGCTCGGGAGCGGCTTCGGTCGTCGTCTCCGGCGCGACCTCGGCGTGCTCCGCCGCTGCGTCCTCCGGGCCGACCTCGGCGGACGCCTGCGCGTCCGCGTGCGCGGTATCCGCGTCGGGTGCGGTCTCCGTCTCGGTCTGCTCGTCGTCGATCACGAACTCCCGGGTCCACTCCTGCTCGGCCACGTGCTCTTCGAGGACGCGCGAGTCCGGGTCGCTCTCGACGATCTCGACGACATCGATGGCCTGCGTGTCGAGCGACGCGCTGTCCGCTTCGGTACCCTCGGCCGGCTGTTCCTCGATCAATTCGGCCTCCACATACTCGGCCTCGCTTCTCACGTCGCTCATGCGTCGCCTCCGAACGATGCCTCGTAGTCGAGGAGCCAGCGTCGCTGCTCCTCGGTCACGGGATGCGGCTCACTGTAGACATGGTCGAACATCGACGCGGCGGCGGGCGGTGCGAGCTCCAGGGTGCGGCGACGGATGTCGGACGCGAGGTCCGCTCCCTCTTCGTCCGCGCTGTCGAAGAACGCCTGGCCGACGCCCTGCTGCTCCAGGAACACGCGGAAGCGGAGGATCGGGTCGCGCTCCGCCCAGTACGTCACCTCGTCGTCGCTGCGGTACTTGGTCGGGTCGTCGCTGGAGGTGTGCGCGCCCATGCGGTAGGTGAGGGCCTCGATCATGCTCGGTCCCTCGCCGTTGCGCGCGTCGTCCAGGTGCTTGGCGGTCACGGCATACGCGGCGAGCACGTCGTTGCCGTCGATCTGCACGCCCGGGATGCCGAACCCGCTGGACCGCAGATAGAGCGGGGTGCGCGACTGCGTGCTCACCGGCACGGAGATCGCCCAGTGGTTGTTCTGGAGGAAAAAGACCTGCGGGGTCTGGTAGCTCGCCGCGAAGACGTAGGCCTCGCTCACGTCGCCCTGGCTGGTGGCTCCGTCGCCGAAGTAGACGATTGACGCCTCGTCCTGGGTGGGGTCGCCGGTGCCCACCTTGCCGTCGAACTTCATACCCATCGCGTAGCCGGTCGCGTGCAGCGTCTGCGAACCGATCACCAGCGTGTAGAGGTGGAAGTTGCCGACGGCCGGGTCCGTCGGGTCCCATCCGCCGTGCGTCGTTCCGCGCAGCAGCCCGATGATGCCGATCGGGTCGATCCCGCGGATCATGCCGACGACGTGCTCGCGGTAGGTCGGGAAGAGGTGGTCCTGCGGCTTCGCCGCGTGCGCGGAGCCGACCTGGGCGCCCTCCTGGCCACGGCTGGGAACCCACAGCCCCAGCTGCCCCTGCTTCTGAAGGTTGGCGGCTTCGTCGTCGAATGCTCGGACGCGCACCATGTCACGATAGAAGCGGCGGTAGTCGTTCTCGTCGAGCCGCTCCAGGTAGGGGAGGTACTCAGCCGACGTCTCGCTCGGCTGGAAACGGCCGTCTGCGGTGAGCAGCTGGACCGTGTTCGCCGGGCGCGGGATCTCGTTCGTCGCAGCCACCGTCCTAACCTAACCTCTTGCCGGGGTGCCCATTTGGTAGCTTCCGCACAATATCTTCGGCAACCTGCAGGAGTTTGTCCACAGACGCTTCTTCTCCCACGCTGATGCGGATGCCCTCCGGCGGGAACGCGCGGACCGTGAGTCCCGCGTCGAAGAAGGCGTCGTTCGCCGCTGTGGTCTCTTCACCGGTCGCGAGCCAGACGAAGTTGCCCTGCGCCTCCGGTACCGCCCACCCCTGCTCGAGCAGCGCATCCCGAAGGCGATCCCGGAGCATGGCCACGCGAGCCACCCGCTCCATCAACTCGTCCTCGGCGTCGATCGACGCCAGGGCGGCGACGCGCGACGCGTCAGTGACCGACAGGGGGATGGCGGCCGAGCGGGCAGCGTTCAGCACTGCGGCGGGGCCCACCGCGTAGCCGATGCGCAGCGCCGCCAGACCGTAGGCCTTGGAGAACGTGCGCAGCACGACCAGGTTGGGGTAGCGCGAGAGAAGCGGGATTCCATCCACTGCTGCGTCGTCGGTGACGAACTCGTAGTAGGCCTCATCGAGCAGCACGAGCAGGTCGGAGGGGACCCGAGTCATGAAGGTGTCGAAGTCCGCGGCGGTCACGATCGTGCCGGTCGGGTTGTTGGGGCTGCACACGATCACGACGCGCGTGCGCTCGGTGATCGCCGCGGCCATCGCATCCAGGTCGTGGCTGCCGTCCGCCCGGTTCGGCACCGGGACGCTCGTGGCCCCCGCCACCGTCACCAGTCCCGGATACGCCTCGAACGACCTCCAGGAGTACACGACCTCGTCGCCCACGCCCGCGGCCGCCGAGATCAACTGCGACAGCAGCGCGACCGAACCGCTGCCCAGGTGCACCTCATCGACGCCGACGCCATGCCGCTCGGCCAGCCGCGCGCGGAGGTCCGCCCCGCCCGCGTTGGGATAGCGGTTCAGCTCCTGCAGGGTCGCCGCCACGGCCTCCACCACCGAGGGGAGGGGAGGGTAGGGGTTCTCGTTGCTCGACAGCTTGAAGCCGTCCGCCGGCGCCGGCCGCCCCTGCTTGTAGGCGGGAACGGCGACGATCTCAGGGCGCAGTCTCACGCCGAGCGTGTCTTCGGAAGTCACAGACCCAACTTAGCCGCGCCCGCATACGCCGAGGGGAATTACCTCAGAGCTGTGGACGACGCTTCCGGGCGGTGAGTCGAATCGACGAGTTGACGAAAGCGAGACCCAGGAACACGAAAGCCGGGACGCTCATCCATTCAGCGACACTGTGAGGTGATTCGAACGCGACATCTACGACCGCCAAAAGATGTAGTCCTCCGAGCCACCACCCGGCGAGGGGACGTGCGGTCAGGCGCCACCACGGTCGAGGCGGTGCCACGGGCTCATCAGCTCCCCGGAAGGACCGGGCGAGTGCGACGAGGAGCGCAGTCGACTCCACCTGGAGGATCAGCTCGGCAGCGACGACCGGGAGCCCGGGTCGCAGCAACGCTGCCAGCGCGAAGTTGAGCGCCAACATCGCCACGATGAAACCGAACTTGTGCCACGGGTTCATCACACGCAACGGCCACCCCTGCAGAGGTGGATACGTCTTCTTCTCGCGACTGGGCCGCTGAGCGGCGATACCGTGCGATGTCGACACGCCCCGACTCTAGTGCCCCTGTACCCCGGCCGCCGCGGGCTGAGAGGATGTTGCCATGCGATTCCTGCTCAGACTGATCATCAACGCCCTCGCCCTCTGGCTCACGACGCTGATCGTCAGCGGCGTCACCGTGAAGCCGTACGCGCCCGACACGACCGCGCTCGTGCTGACGTACCTGCTCATCGCGCTGATCTTCGGCGTCGTGAACGCCATCGTCGGCACGGTCATCCGGATCGTCGCCTTCCCGCTGTACATCCTGACCCTGGGGCTGATCTCGCTGCTCGTCAACGCGTTCCTGCTCTTCATCGTGTCGTGGATCAGCGATGCGCTCGGCTTCGGACTGCACATCGACGGCTTCTGGTCCGGCATCCTGGGCGCCCTTGTGCTCGGCATCATCGCCTGGCTGCTGGGCCTCATCGTCCGCCCAGCGCGCCGCGACTGAGCTGCAGCGGCCGCCGCGAGTCGGCGGGTCCACCTCGCGTGCGGGAGAATGGTGGGGTACCCGCCGCCTGATTCCGCGAGGAGCACCATGACCGCCCTGCCTCCCCAGCCGCTCAGTCCCCTCGACGGCCGCTACCGGTCCGCCGTCGTCGGACTCGGCGACCACCTCTCCGAGGCCGGCCTGAACCGTGCGCGCGTCCAGGTCGAGGTCGAATGGCTCATCTACCTGACCGAGCACAGGATGTTCGGCTCGGAACCCCTGACCGACGAGCAGAAGCGCGCCCTCCGTGCCCTCGCCGACGAATTCGGGCAGCCCGAGATCGACCGCCTCGCCGAGCTCGAGGCGACGACCAAGCACGACGTCAAGGCCGTCGAGTACCTGGTGCGGGAGCGGCTGCACGCGCTCGGCCTCGACCGCATCGCCGAGTTGACGCACTTCGCGGCGACCAGTGAAGACATCAACAACCTCTCCTACGCGCTGACGGTGAGCGCGGCGGTGCGGGAATCGTGGCTCCCGAAGTTCCGCGCGGTCATCGCCGAGCTGCGTGCGCAGGCGAAGCAGTACCGCGGCGACGCGATGCTGGCCCGCACGCACGGGCAGCCGGCCACGCCGACGACGATGGGCAAAGAGCTCGCGGTGTTCGTCCACCGGCTGGAGCGGGTGCGCACCCAGATCGAAGCGGGCGTCCACCTCGGCAAGTTCAGCGGCGCCACCGGTACCTTCGCGGCCCACCTCATCGCCGACCCGGATGCCGACTGGCCCCGGATCTCGCGCGAGTTCGTCGAGAGCCTCGGCCTCGACTGGAACCCCCTGACCACGCAGATCGAGTCGCACGACTGGCAGGCCGAGCTGTACGCCCGCATCTCGCACGCGAACCGCATCCTGCACAACCTCTGCACCGACATCTGGACCTACATCTCGCTCGGGTACTTCCGTCAGGTGCCCGAAGCCGGCGCGACAGGGTCCTCCACCATGCCGCACAAGGTGAACCCGATCCGGTTCGAGAACGCCGAGGCCAACCTCGAGCTCTCGAGCGCGGTGCTCGACTCGCTCGCCGCGACGCTGGTCACGAGCCGCCTCCAGCGAGACCTGACCGACTCGACCACCCAGCGCAACATCGGCGTCGGCCTCGGTCACTCGCTGCTCGCGCTCGACAACATCGAGCGCGGCCTCGGTCAGATCACTCTCGACCGGGACGTGCTCGCCGCCGACCTCGACGCCAACTGGGAGGTGCTCGCGGAGGCCATCCAGACCGTGATTCGCGCGGAGGTGACCGCCGGCCGCTCGACGATCGCCGACCCGTACGCCCTGCTGAAGGAGCTGACGCGCGGCAAGCGCGTCGATCAGGCGGCGTTGACCGAGTTCGTCAACGGGCTCGAGATCGGCCAGGCGGCGAAGAACCGCCTCCTCGCACTCACGCCCGCCGGGTACGTCGGACTGGCGTCCGAGCTGGTCGACTACCTCTGACGGCTGCCGGCCGGCACGCGCCGGTCAGTGCGCGCCGGTCAGTGCCCGCGCGGGCGGTCGTCGCCTTCCGCGCGGGCCTGAGCGGCCTTGGCGCGAGCCTCGGCATCCTGTTCGTGGATGTCCTCAACCTCGGCCTCGGTCGGCTTGAAGGCGAGCGCGAAGAGCGCCAGCAGCACGAGGGCGACGATGAAAGTCACACCGAGCGCGATTCCGGCGAGCACGAATTCGCGCGTCGCCATCAGGACGATGAGCCCGACGAAGACGGCAAGGCCGGCGGAGATCCCCAGGAGCTCGACCGGCAGGAAGCGGTCACGACGGCTGGGCTGGAGGTTCTGAGTCACTCGGGGGTCTTTCTTGTCGCGCGAAGTCACGATCCGCTCTCCACTCCGGGGCCTTTCGCGCCGTCGCGTGCCGCAGACCGCAGCGTGGCCGCGCCGATGCCCTGGAAGACGCCGACGACGACCGCCCACGCGCCGAAGAGCCCGATCGCGAGGATGGCGTCGGCCGGGGCGAAGAGGAGCACGAGCGCGAGCACGGCCGTGATCGCGCCGGTGATGAGCCAGTCGCGGGCCGCTGCATCCCGGGTGCGCTCCCGGATGCCGTTGTAGAGCTCGAGGAAGCCGGTGAGCGCCGCCCACACGGTCACCAGGTAGAGGAAGAGGCCGAGACCCCCGCCGGACAGGGCGAGGGCGAACACGCCCGCGAGGACGCCGATCGCCCCCTGGGCCGCGAAGAGCGTGCGGGTGAGCCTGCGGCCCGCCAGCATCCAGCTCAGGATGCCGGTCGCCAGGCCGTCGACCAGGGCGAAGATCCCGAAGACGACCAGCCCGAACGTCGCGGTGTGCGCGTCCCGCGTGAAGGTGATGACCGCCCCGGCGGCGAGGGCCACGACGGCCCGGACGGCGGGGACGACCCAGTACCGGGTGTGCGCGTGCGCGCTGGTGTTCTGGGCGGGAACGGCGGTAGCCACGAGGCGACCTCTTTCGTACGGATTCGCCCTCCAGTCTAGTCGGCGGGTTCCTGCGCGTTCGCCGCATCCGCGGGCGCGCGCTCGCTACGATCGCGGCATGCGAATCGGTTTCGCGGCACTGCGCGCGGTGGTCTTCCTCCTGATGCTCGCGGCCGTCATCGCCCAGCTGGGCACCAGCATCCACTCGACGAGCCAGCGCGGCGGCAACGTGGTCGGCCTGGTTCTGAACTTCTTCAGCTTCTTCACGATCGACTCGAACGTCCTCGGGATCGTGGTGCTCGGGATCGGCGCCGTGCTGCTCCTCGTGCGGCGGGGGGACGACCCGGGGTGGTTCACGGCGCTCCGCGCGGCCGCGGTCACGTACCTGGTGACGACCGGGGTGGTCTACAACCTGCTGCTGCGCAATATCCCGCTTCCGCAGGGCACCACCGTCGGCTGGTCGAACGAGATCCTTCACGTGGTCGCGCCCCTGTACCTGCTGATCGACTGGCTGTTCGCTCCCGGCCGCACCCCGCTCCGGCCGCGCGCCGTATGGGGGATCGCGGTGTTCCCGATCGTGTGGGCCCTGTACACGCTGATCCGCGCGCCGTTCGCCGCCGAGCCGGTCACCGGGAAGCAACCGTGGTACCCGTATCCGTTCCTCAACCCGCAGACCAGCCCGAACGGATACCTCTCGGTGGCGTTCTACGTGGTGCTGATCGCCGTCGTCATCCTTGCTGCGGGCTACGGCGTCGTGTGGATCTCGCGCCGGTGGAGCGTCAGACGGCGGTCGGACGCGCCGGACGCGCGGGGCGCGCAGGACGCGGCTCGGGATCCTCGGCACGCGCCCACTGGATGACGGCTGCCAGCCCACCCACCGCCAGGAGGAACGCACCCGTCGGAGTGACGGTATCGGCGACTCCGTGCTGCGTCAGGACGGCGGAGACGATCCCGGCTGCCGCGCCGCACCCCGCGACGACGGCGAACGCATACGAGATCGCCCGCGCTACTCCCTGGATCACGAGCCCGCGCACGGCGAGCGCGAGCGCCGCGATCAGCCACAGCGCGATCACCGGCAGGGCGAGAAGGAGTCCGAGCGGATCCCGCAGCAGAACACCGGGGATCACGTAGATCAGCGTCGCGGCGAGCAGCAGCACGAGACCCAGACCCGCCGAGGCGCGGATGCGTCCCGCGTCGGTTCGCAGCCCCCGGATCGGACGCAGCAACGCCGGCCAGGTGAAGGCCACCGCGAACGCCACGAGAGCGAGCGCCACGCTGCCCGCGCCCAGCAGTACGGGGAGGAGGATGCCGATCATCCCTCTATTGAAAGGGTGCCCCGGTGCCCCGCGCGTCCTCCGAGAGGATGATCCAGACAGCCGGCGGCGTTAGATCGGGGCCATGTCCGTGAAGCGCGAGTAGTGGCCCTGGAAGGCGACGGTCACCGTCCGCGTCGGGCCGTTTCGGTGCTTGGCCACGATCAGGTCCGCCTCGCCCGCGCGGGGGTTGTCCTTCTCGTAGGCGGACTCGCGGTGAAGCAGGATGACCATGTCGGCGTCCTGCTCGATCGATCCCGATTCGCGCAGGTCGCTCAGAGCGGGGAGCTTGTCGGCGCGCTGCTCGGGGCCACGGTTCAGCTGCGACAGGGCGATCACCGGCACCTGGAGCTCCTTGGCGAGAAGCTTCAGTGCTCGCGAGAACTCGCTGACCTCCTGCTGGCGGCTCTCCACGCGCTTGCCGCTCGTCATGAGCTGCAGGTAGTCGATGATCACCATCTTGAGGCCGACGCGCTGCTTGAGGCGGCGGCACTTCGCGCGGATCTCGACCAGCGTCATGTTGGGGCTGTCGTCGATGTAGAGCGGAGCGTCGTTGATGCGGCCGCGTGTGGACGCGATGGTCGTCCAGTCCCGGGTGTCGACCGTTCCCTTTCGCATGTTCTGCAGCGGCACCGACGCCTCTGCCGACAGCAGGCGCATCGCGATCTCGCTGCGGCCCATCTCGAGTGAGAAGAAGATGGTCGGCATGTCGTGCTTGATCGCCGCGGCGCGTGCGAAGTCGAGAGCAAGTGTCGACTTACCGAGCGCGGGACGCGCGGCCACGATCACCATCTGACCCGGGTGGAGGCCGTTCGTGAGCTCGTCGAGTTCCGCGAACCCGGTGGGGACACCGGTCATCGAGCCGTCCTTGTGCTTGGCCGCCTCGATCTCGTCGATCGCGACGGTCACCGCCTCGGTCAGCGGGACGTAGTCCTCCGTCTCCTGCGTCCCGGTCACCGAGTAGATCTCCGCCTGGGCGTTGTTGACGAGGTCGAGCACCTCGCCCTCGGCCTTGTAACCCATCTGCGTGATCCGCGTGCCGGCCTCGACCAGGCGACGCAGCAGCGCCTTCTCGCCGACGATGTTGGCGTAGTAGCCGGCGTTGGCTGCGGTGGGCACGAGGCTGGTGAGGGTGTGCAGGTATTCGGCCCCACCCGCACGGGACAGCTCGCCGATCTTGGTCAGCTCGTCGGTGACGGTGATCACGTCCGTCGGCTCGCCGTGCGAGTAGAGCGACAGGATGGCGTCGTAGATGATCTCGTGCTTGGGGATGTAGAAGTCGGTGCCGCGGATGACCTCGACGACGTCTGCAACAGCGTCCTTGCTGAGCAGCATGCCCCCGAGCGCGCTCTGTTCGGCGAGCAGGTCGTGCGGGGGAGTGCGCTCCGAGGAACGGGCGTCACCCGGGTCACGACTGTCGGCGAGACCGATATGGGCGATCGACACGTTCATTCCTCACTTCTCGCGTGCGTTGAGGCACGACGGGACCACGCGGGGCTTCAGCTCGCACTCGTCACGCGCGCGACTGCCACGGCTCGATTGTCGGGACGACCTCTGACATTCCCGCTTGCGCGGCGGTCGTCCGCTGACGTCGGTCCACCATACGAACGCCTCTTGGATGTGCACAACTCAGCCTGTGGATAAAACTGGGGAGAACGTGCGCGAAACGCCGTGGAGCGTGTGTAGAAGCTGTGTAGAAACCTGGGGACAACAAATGAGCTGTGGCGGACATATTGCCGCTGACCAGCCTTTTGTCTTTCCTCAGGCTGTGGGTAAAAAGATCATTGAACCCTGTGTTCAAGGTTGTCGCATCGGCGCGAGGACCTGTGTACAAGACCGGGAAAAATCCCCTTAACGAGAGGTAGCGGCGGGCCATTGCCCGCCGCTACACTTTCGCGTTCGTGACTACTTCGCAGCAACCACCTGCAGGGTGATGACGGCAGAGAGGTCGTCGTGCAGACGCACGGTCGCCTCGTGGTCGCCGACCACCTTGATGGGGTTGGGGAGCTCGATCTTGCGCTTGTCGAGCTCGCCGATGCCGGCCGCCTTGACGGCGTCCGCGACATCGCCGGTCTTCACCGAGCCGAACAGACGGCCCTCGCGGCCCGCCTTGACGGTCAGCTTGACCTTGGTCGCCTCGAGCTTGGCCTTGAGGTCCTGGGCCTGCTCGACGGTGTGCAGCTCGCGCGCTGCGCGGGCCGCCTTGATCTGCTCGACCTGCTTCTCGCCGCCGCGGCTCCACGAGATCGCGAAGCCCTGGGGGACGAGGTAGTTGCGGGCGTAGCCGTTCTTGACGTCGACGACGTCACCGGCCGAGCCGAGGCCGGTGACCTCGTGCGTGAGAATAACCTTCGACATGTCGTTGCTCCTTAGCGGCCAGAGCCGGCGTAGGGGAGGAGCGCCATCTCGCGCGCGTTCTTGACCGCGCGGGCGATGAGTCGCTGCTCCTGAACGGAGACACCGGTGATACGGCGAGCGCGGATCTTTCCACGCTCGGAGATGAACTTGCGCAGGGTGGCGACGTCCTTGTAATCGATGACGCCCACGCGAATGGACTTCGCGGGTGCGGCGTTCTTGCCGTCCTTACCCTTGCGGATCGGCTTGCGGCGGTCGCCGCTCGACTTTCCAGCCATGGTTTCCTTTGCTTTCCGCCCTGCCGGCTACGACCGGCGGGCTGATGATGTGTGCCCCTCGTGCGAGAGGCGAGTCTCGTTAGAAGGGGGTCTCGTCGTTGTAGGAGCCCGGAGTGTTCCAGACATCCGCACCGGCGGACGGATCCGCGGGAGCCGAAGCGGCCCACGGCTCCTCGACAGCGGGAGCACCGCCGCCGAAGCCGCCCTGCGGCCGTCCCCCACCGGAGGACTGGGCACGGGTGACCTGGGCGGTGGCGTAGCGCAGCGACGGGCCGATCTCATCGATCTCGAGCTCCATGCTGGTGCGCTTCTCGCCTTCCTTCGTCTCGTAGGAGCGCTGCTTGAGGCGTCCCTGCGCGATGACGCGGGATCCCTTGGTCAGCGTTCCGGCGACGTGTTCCGCGAACTCGCGCCAGACACTGGCGCGGAGGAACAGTGCCTCACCGTCCTTCCACTCGTTCGCCTGACGGTCGAACGTGCGGGGGGTGGATGCGATGGTGAAGTTGGCGACTGCCAGCCCGTTCTGCGTGTACCGCAGCTCGGGGTCGGCCGTGAGGTTTCCCACCACGGTGATGACGGTCTCGCCGGCCATGGGACTAGGCGCCGGCCTTCTCGGAGGTGGCGACCTTGCGGGCGGCCTTCTCGTCGGCGCGCTTCTGAGCGGCGGCGACCTGGGCGATCGCCTCTTCCGCGCGGAGGACCTTGGTGCGCATGACGGCCTCGCTGAGCTTCAGCTGGCGGTCGAGCTCCTTGGTCGTGTCTCCCTCTGCGGTGAGCTGCACGACGGCGTAGATACCCTCGGTCTTCTTGTTGATCTCGTAAGCCAGGCGGCGACGTCCCCAGATGTCGACGTTGTCGATCGTTCCACCGTCGTTGCGAACGACGTTGAGGAACTTGTCAAGGCTCGGAGCCACGGTGCGCTCATCGATCTCTGGATCGAGGATGACCATCAACTCGTACTGATGCATGACTAACCCACCTCCTCTGGTCTCAGCGGCTGCAGACGTTCTGCAGCAGGAGGGTGTCATAGACGTGCCCAGCGCAGATCTGCGCCCGGGCAACTTATCTAGCGTAACGGATGCGGGTGCGGGGCGCCAGCCGGCGGTGATCTCGGTCATATCCCCACTCTCGCGGGAGCGACTCATCCTTTCGGCGACACCGCCGTATCCGTGGATAACGCCTTCCGGCAAGTGCCTGTGGACAGGGCGCCGATCCGAGGGTCAGCGATCAGCCCACCACGCGAGCAGACGCCGTGTCGCCTCCTCCTCGCCGAGCGGCCCTTCGTCGAGGCGCAGCTCGAGCAGGAACTTCATCGCCTGGCCGACCTCACGCCCGGGGCGGATGCCCAGGAGATGCATCACCTGTTCGCCGTTCAGATCGGGCCGGACGGAGTCGAGCTCCTCCTGCTCCTGGAGTTCGCGGATGCGTGTCTCGAGATCGTCGTAGGCGAAGGCGAGACGATCCGCCTTGCGCCGGTTCCGCGTCGTCACATCCGCCCGGGTGAGCATGTGCAGCCGCTCCAGCTCGGGACCGGCGTCCCGGACGTAGCGGCGCACGGCCGAGTCGGTCCACTGCGCATCGGCGTAGCCGAAGAACCGCAGGTGCAGCTCGATGAGGCGGGAGACCGAGTCGATGGTCGCCTTGTCGAAGCGCAGCGCGGTGAGCCGCTTCTTGGCCAGCTTCGCCCCGACGAGGTCGTGATGGTAGAAGCTGACCGCCCCGCCCGGTTCGAAGCGACGCGTGGCCGGCTTGCCGATGTCGTGCAGGATCGCGGCCAGCCGCAGGACGAGGTCGGGCGCCTCGCCGGGATGCCGCTCCTTCTCGTAACCGATCGCCTGCTCCAGCACGGTCAGGCTGTGCTGGTAGACGTCCTTGTGGTGATGGTGCTCGTCGGCCTCGAGCATCAGGGCCGGGATCTCGGGGATCACCAGCTCCGCGAGTCCACTGGCGACCAGCAGTTCCAGTCCCGGCCGTGGCTCATCGGCCTGGAGCAGCTTGCTCAGTTCGTCGCGCACACGTTCGGCACTGATGATCCGGATGCGCTCCGCCATTGCGAGCATCGCCGCCCGCGTCTCCTCGTCGACGGTGAATCCCAGCTGTGCGGTGAAGCGCGCGGCGCGCATCATGCGGAGCGGATCGTCGCCGAACGAGATCTGCGGGGTGCTGGGCGTCCGCAGCACCCCGGCGATCAGGTCTTCGACGCCACCAGAAGGATCGACCAGTCGTACCTCGGGCAGGCGCAGCGCGAGCGCGTTGACGGTGAAGTCGCGGCGAAGCAGATCGCCCTCGAGGCTGTCGCCGAACTCGACCTCCGGCTTCCGGGTCGTGCCGTCGTAGCTATCGGTTCGGTACGTCGTGATCTCAACGGTGTCGTCGCCGAGTCGCGCGCCGATCGTGCCGTACTGACGACCCACATCCCAGACCGCGTCGGCAATGGGCGCGACGATGCTCAGGATGTCGTCAGGTCGCGCGTCCGTCGTGAAGTCGAGGTCGTGAACCACGCGCCCGAGGAGGGCGTCCCGGACGGGTCCACCGACGAGCGCGATTTCGTGTCCTGCGGCCTCGAAGGCGTCGGCGAGGCGGGCGACCGACGGCGTTCGCGCGAGGTCGCCGAGGCGTTCGAGGGATTCGGCGACGCTCTGCATGGTCCCCCAGTTTAACGGCCTCGCTCGCCGGGCTCCCAGCGGGTGACCTCTACAATCGTCGTCATGGAGGCCGAGTCGGGATCGCGCGTCGGCGCATGAGCGCAGCCTCCTCCACCCTCCGGCGGGGTGCGACGCTTCGCGGCCGCCTGCGGGTCGTCGCTTCTGCCGTGGCCATCGGCGCGCTGTTCAGCGTGACCACGGCCGGGATGGGGGAGCCTGCCCGGGCGGCGACACCGACGCCCGCGCCTTCACCGTCCGCCTCCGCGGGCTCCGAGCTGACGGCGGCCATCACGGCGGACGACGGTGGCGTGGCCAGTCCCGGAACGGACCTCACGCTCTCCGTCACCGTCTCCAACCCCACGGACACCGCGTACTCCTCGGGCTCGGTCAGCGTCTGGGTGGACCCGGCGCCGCTGAGCGGGCGTGCGGGCCTCGCCACCTGGCTGACCTCCACGGACACCCCTTCTGGAACGTCCTCGCTCGGTCAGGCCCAGCTGAACACCCTCGAGCCCGGTGCCAGCACTGTCGTCCGGATCACGGCTCCGCCCGCGTCGCTCCCGTTCGCCGGACGCACCTCCGCGGCAGTGTTCGGGATCGGCGCGACGGTGCACGCCGGCTCCGACGACGCCGACGCACGGGGTTCGGTGGTCTGGAACCCGGGCGGGACCGCGAAACAAGCGAGCCTGAACGTCATGCTCCCGATCGTCACGCCGGCCGGCTCGGACGGACTCATCGCCGCAGACGATCTGGCGACCTATACCTCCCCGAACGGCATCCTCACCCGCGAACTCGACGGGCTCACCGGCCACACGACGGTGACGGTCGGCATCGATCCGATGATCATCGCCTCCATCCGCGTTCTCGGCAATGCCGCCCCGGCGAGCGCTCTGGAGTGGCTGACCCGGCTCTCCGACATCCCGAACGAAACCTTCTCACTGGGTTACGCGGATTCCGATGCCGTCGGGCAGCTGCAGGCCGGGCTGCCGGCGCCGCTCCAGCCCACCTCTCTCGCCTACGCCATCGACCCGAAGAACTTCTCCCCGTCGCCCACTCCCGTCGGCGAGCCGTCCACCGCGACGCCGACGCAGAGTCCGACGACGGGGACGACACCCAGCCCGAGTCCCACCACGTCACCGGGGCCGGCGGTTCCCGACCTCAAGACCCTGCTCGCCTGGGATTACACGCTCACCGGCATCACCTGGCCGGGCGACAAGACCGTCCGTCGCGCCGACCTGGCCCCCCTCGCCGCCGCCGGCCTCACCACCACGATCGTGTCGGGCAGCAACACCAACGCGGCCGACCTGGCGACCACCCCCGACGCGCCGTTCACCTCCGGGAACGAGCACCTCGTCTCCTCCGATCAGAGACTCAGCGAGGCACTCCGCCAGGCGATCGCCGCGCCGAGCGACGTCGCCTGGAACTCGGCCATGTCGAAGGTGAACGCGCAGCTGGAACTGATCAGTCAGGAGTCGGGCGACGCGCGCAGGCTGCTCGTTGCGCTGGACCGCTCGTGGCCGTCCAGCGGAACCCAGCTCGAGCGCACGCTCAATTCGCTCTTCTCGTCCCCCTGGTCGGCTCCCGCAACCCTCTCGGCGGTGGCGGACGCGCCGCCCACGTCCGGCCTCGACCTGGTCGATGCGCCCGAGTCCGCCGAGCGCATCGCGAACATCCGCGCGCTGGTTCAGGATGAGGGGTCGCTCGGGCAGTTCGCGACCATCCTCGACGACCCCACACGACTGACGGGACGCACTCGGGCCGACCTTCTCACTCTGCTCGCCATCACCTGGCTCAATCCGCGTACGGACTGGGACACGGCCGTCGTGAAGGAACGGGCGGCGACGGTCAAGACGCTGCACTCCATCCGCATCCTCCCGACCGAGAACGTCAACCTCGTGAGCGCGCAGGGCTCGATCCCGTTCACCGTGAGCAACGACCTGCCCAACGACGCAGCGACCATTGTGCTGGTCGCCGCCCCCTCGAACAGCCGCCTCGAGATCGACCAGTCGACGACCAAGCGCATCCTGCAGGACTCCCGGGCCACCGTGCTCGTTCCCGTCAAGGCGAAGGTCGGAAACGGTCAGGTCGTCCTCTCGCTGCACCTCTACAGCCCGACAGGGGTACCGATCGGCGACCCGACCTCCGTGACAGTGGATGTCCACGCCGACTGGGAGGGCATCGGCGCCGTGATCTTCGGCATCCTGCTCGTGCTCCTGTTCGGGTTCGGGATCGTGCGCAACATCCTGCGCCGTCGGTCCAAGAGCGCTGACGATGCGGACGTAACCCCCTCACCGGGTTCCACCACTCCCGAGGAGCGCCCCGGTGGCTAGCGTCGGACGGGCCACCGCCCTGCTGGCCTCCGGAACCCTCGTGTCGAGGCTGCTGGGATTCGGGAAAGCCTGGCTCCTCGTTCAAGCGATCGGCGTCGTCTCGTTCGCCGCGAACGCCTACGGCACGGCGACCGCCATCCCGAACAGCCTGTATGCGCTCATCGCCCAGGGCATCCTCAACGCCATCCTGGTGCCGCAGATCGTCCGCGCCTCGGTGAACGCCGACGGTGGCCGCGCGTACATCAACAAGCTGGTGACCCTCGGCATCGTGGTCTTCGCTGGCCTCGCCCTGGTCGCGACCTTCCTGGCTCCACTGCTCGTCACGCTCTTCGGGGTTCCCGAGGCGCAGCGGGAACTCGCAACCGCCTTCGCCTATTGGTCGCTGCCTCAGATCTTCTTCCTCGGCCTCTACACACTGCTCGGCGAGGTGCTCAACGCGCGCAAGTCGTTCGGGCCGTTCACCTGGGCGCCCGTCGTCAACAACATCGTCGCGATCGTCATGCTGGGGGTGTTCATCCTCGCCTTCGGTGCCTTCGCAACGGGCAACGTGCACGCCGACTGGACGTTCGGGATGGTCGCTCTGCTCGCCGGCGGCGCAACACTGGGCATCGCCGTCCAAGCCCTCGTCCTCTTCGTCTTCTGGCGGCGGGTCGGATTGCGCTTCCGCTTCGACTTCGGGTGGCGTGGCGTGAACCTCGGAACCGCCGGGAAGGCGGCCGGATGGACGTTCGCCATGCTCGTCGCCACCCAGGTGGCCGGCCTCATCGAGATCAACGTCTCCAACTCCGCCGGGCCGGACTTCGCCGGTTCCTTCGCCATGCAGAACGCCTGGCTGATCTTCATGCTGCCGCACGGCATCATCGCCGTCTCGATCGTCACGGCGTACTACACGCGAATGGCGGAGCACGCCCATCGGGGAGCGACGAGCGCGTTCCGGGACGACTTCTCGTCCGCTGCGCGGTCCATCATGTTGCTGATCGTGTTCTCCTCGGCCGCGCTGATCGTCACGGCCTATCCGATCGCGCGGGTCTTCACCTCCGACTATCAAGCGCTCGGGCTCGTCCTGATCGCCTACCTCATCGGTCTCGTCCCGTTCTCGCTCGTGTTCATGGCGCAGCGGGCGTTCTACTCGCTGGGCGACACCCGAACCCCGTTCCTCTTCACGTTGGCACAGGTGATCGTCGTGATCGTCGGAGTTCTGCTCTGCTTCCTGGTCCCGCCGGAGATCCGCGCGGCATCGGTGGCCCTCGTGGTGTCCGTCGCCAGCGTGGTGCAGGCCCTCCTGGCGTTCGCCCTTCTTCGTCGACGAACCGGGGGAGTGGATGGTGGCCGCATCCTGGCCTCGCTGTGGCGGTTCGTCGTCGCCGGTCTGGCAGCCATCGCAGCGGGAGCCGGTTTCCTCGTCATCCTCGGCGGGACCGGTTCCGGTGCATTCCCGGTGAGCGGTCCGGTCGCGGCCGTCGCGGCCACCGCGATCATCGGGGTCGTCATGCTGATCGTGTACGCAGGCTTCCTGGTCCTGCTCCGTTCGCCCGATCTCGAGAGCGGCCTCGCGCCCATCCTGAACCGCGCCGGAGGGCGTTCTCGCACACCCAGGTGATACGGAATAGCATCCGCCTAGGATGTGTTCTACAGGTCGACGCCTCCAGACGAAGGTGTCAGGACAGATCAGGAGTTCCGCTGTGCGGCAGATCATCATCATCGGTTCCGGCCCTGCCGGTTACACCGCGGCCGTCTACGCGGCTCGCGCCAATCTCAAGCCGCTGCTGATCGCCTCGTCCGTCGAGGCCGGTGGCGAACTGATGAACACCACCGAGGTCGAGAACTTCCCGGGTTTCCCGGAGGCGGTCATGGGACCGGACCTCATGTTCAAGATGCAGGCGCAGGCCGAGAAGTTCGGCACCGAGATCGTGCTCGACGACGTCGTGTCGGTCGATCTGACCGGCGAGGTCAAGAAGGTCACCCTCGGGTCCGGTGCCGTGCACGAGGCACTCGCCGTGATCTTCGCGACCGGTTCGGCCTACCGCAAGCTCGGCCTGGCCGATGAGGAGCGCCTCTCGGGCCACGGAGTGTCCTGGTGCGCCACCTGCGACGGGTTCTTCTTCCGCCAGCGCACGATCGCCGTCATCGGCGGCGGCGACTCGGCGATGGAGGAGGCAACCTTCCTGACCCGCTTCGCGGACAAGGTCTACGTCATCCACCGCCGTGACTCGCTGCGCGCGTCCAAGATCATGCAGGAGCGGGCCTTCGCCAACGACAAGATCGAGTTCATCTGGAACTCCGAGGTCGTGGCGATCGGCGGTGACGAGCAGGTGCAGAACGTGACGCTCCGCAACCTGGTCACCGGCGAGCAGAGCGAGTTGCAGCTGCACGGACTCTTCATCGCGATCGGCAACGACCCGCGCGTCCACCTGGTACACGGACAGCTCGACCTGACCGCAGAAGGTACCATCGCGGTCGAGGGCCGTACGTCGAAGACCAACCTCCCGGGCGTCTTCGCGGCCGGCGACGTGATCGACCCGACCTACCGCCAGGCGGTCACCGCAGCGGCGTCGGGTACGGTTGCGGCCCTCGACGCGGAGCACTACCTGACGACCCTCCCCCAGAACTTACTCGACAGCGCAGCGGATGGCGCGTCGGGTGACCTCGAACTCACGACCACCGCATAAGGAGATACAACAAAATGTCAGCAGCACGTTCGGTCACGGACTCCAGCTTCGAGCAGGACGTCCTCAACAGCGAGAAGACCATCCTCGTGGACTTCTGGGCTGAGTGGTGCGGTCCGTGTCGCGCCGTCGGCCCGATCCTCGACCAGATCGCCTCCGAGCACGCCGACAAGATCGAGATCGTCAAGCTCAACGTCGACGAGAACCCGCAGACCGCTGCGAAGTACCAGATCACCTCCATCCCCGCGATGAAGGTGTACCAGGGTGGCGAGGTCGTCAAGACCGTCATCGGCGCGAAGCCGAAGCCTGCCCTCGAAGCCGACCTGGCCGCCTACCTGGCGTAGCGCGACCCGTCCTCTTCAGACCCGTCCGGCGCTCACCCGCCGGGCGGGTCTTTTTCGTACTCGGAGTCGGTCCTCGATTTTCGCGGGCGTACGCCGCCCCCATAGCATTGCTGAACGGCAGAGAAACGGAACTCACACGTGATCGAACAGGGAACCCCGCAGCCGCGGGGCAACAATCTGGACCCGTGGTACGGCCACTACGCGCAGCGCACGAGCGGCCTGGCCGCCAGTGAGGTCCGAGCCCTGTTCGCCGTCGCCAGCCGCCCCGAGGTGGTCTCGCTGGCCGGAGGAATGCCGTTCGTCGCAGCACTTCCGCAGGACCTCGTCGTGGGGGCGATGGATCGGGTCATGCGGGAGCAGGGCGCTGTCGCCCTGCAATACGGCTCCGGGCAGGGCGTACCTGCTCTCCGCGAGCAGATCCTCGATGTCATGGCGCTCGAGGGGATCAGCGGCAGCGCCGACGACGTGGTGATCACAACCGGGTCGCAGCACGCGCTCGAACTGTTCAGCAAGCTCTTCATCGACCCCGGTGACGTCGTCCTCGCGGAGGGCCCCAGCTACGTCACCGCGATGGTGATCTTCAAGTCGTACCAGGCGGAAGTCGACCACGTCCCGATGGACGAGCACGGCCTCATCCCGCAGGCGTTGCGGGAGCACATCGCGCGACTCAAGGCGGAGGGCCGCACGGTCAAGTTCCTGTACACGGTCCCGACGTTCCATAACCCCGCCGGAGTCACCCTCACTTGGGAGCGGCGCCTCGAGATCCTCGAGATCGCCCGCCAGAACGACATCCTGGTGCTCGAGGACAATCCGTACGGGCTGCTGTACTTCGACGAGAAGCCCCCGGCGGCGATGCGATCCGTCGAGAAGGACGGCGTCGTATATCTCGGCACCTTCTCGAAGACGCTCGCCCCTGGTTTCCGGGTCGGGTGGGTGCTCGCACCGCACGCGATCCGTGAGAAGTTGATCCTCGCCAATGAGGCCGCGGTGCTGAGTCCCAGCTCCTTCAGCCAGCTCGTCATCTCGGAATACCTCAGCGACGCGGACTGGAAGGGCCAGATCGACACCTTCCGGGGCGTCTACCGGGAACGCAAAGAGGCGATGATCTCCGCTCTGTCCGAGCACCTCCCGGAACTGAGCTGGACGAATCCCGCAGGCGGGTTCTACGTGTGGGTCACCCTCCCGCCGCACCTGGACTCCAAGGCGATGCTGCCGCGCGCGGTCACGGAGCTCGTCGCCTACACCCCCGGCACGGCGTTCTACGCCGACGGCTCGGGCGCTCAGAACATCCGCCTGTCGTTCTGCTACCCGACTCCTGAGAACATCCGAGTCGGCGTACGCCGCCTCGCCACCGTCATCGGTGGCGAGCAGGACCTGCTGGACACCTTCGCCGGCACCGGGCTGCTCGACGCGTCCCGTCGCTCGAACCGCACAAGCGCCAACCCGCCCACCGATCTGCGATAGTCAAGAAAAGACCTGATCATGGCCAAAAATGAAGCACTGGACATCGTCGTTCTCGCCGGCGGGATCTCCCACGAGCGGGACATCTCCCTCCGCAGTGGACGCCGTGTCGCCGATGGTCTGAACGCGACGGGCCATCGCGTGGCGCTCCGGGACCCGGACGCGTCACTGCTCGGGTTCCTCAACGAGACGCGTCCCGACGTGGTGTGGCCCGCTCTTCACGGCGCAAGCGGCGAAGACGGCGCCCTGCGCGGCCTGCTGGAGCTGACCGGCGTGCCGTTCGTCGGTTCCCACGCGGACGCGTCCCGGCTCGCCTGGTCGAAGCCGACCGCGAAGACGGTCGTCGAGCGTGCCGGTGTTTCCACGCCACGCTCGGTGACACTGCCGCAGGAGACGTTCCGCGAACTGGGCGCGGGAAGCGTCTTGGAGACCGTTCTGGCCGGTTTCGCGCTGCCTGTCGTCGTCAAGCCGGCGCACGGAGGTTCTGCGCAGGGGGTGACGATCGTCACGAGCGCGGAGGAACTGCCGCGCGCGATGGTGGACGCCTACACCTACTCGGATGTGGCTCTGATCGAGCAGAAGGTGGACGGCGTCGAAGTATCCGTGGCGGTCATCGACACGGGCGATGGCCCGGTCGCGCTTCCCGCGGTGGAGATCGAGCCGGTCGAAGGCGCCTACACCTTCGACGCGCGGTACAACGCGGGGGAGACCCGCTTCTATGTTCCCGCGCGCCTGGACGAGCAGGTCTCGGCGGCCGTCGCGGAGGCGGCGACAACCGCCCACATTGCGCTGGGCCTGCGGCATCTCTCGCGAATCGATCTCATCGTCGACGCGAGCGGCACGCCGTGGTTCCTGGAGGCGAATGTGCTGCCGGGCCTCACCGAGACGTCGATCATGCCGCAGGCGATCATCGCGTCGGGGCGTGAGCCGGGCGACGTCTACGCAGCTCTCGCGCTCGCGGCGATCGCTGACGCCTGAGCCCGTTGGGGCCGTCGTGTCACCGCTTCAGCTGTAGCTGGGCTGTCCGATCTCGTCCAGGATCCGGTTCAAGTCCTGGATGGTCGCGAAATCCACTACGATCTGGCCTTTTCTTGCTCCGAGGGTGATCTTCACGCGGGTGTTGAGACGGTCGCCGAGCGTTCCGGCGATCTCGTCGAGGTGACCGCGATGACGACCCGGCGTGACCTTCGTCCGCTCCGGCTTGGGCGTCTTGCTCGCGGCCGCCTCCGCCTGACGTACGGACAGATCCTCGTTCACGATCTTGTCTGCGAGCCGCAGCATGGCCTCGTGGTCGTCGCCGAGGGAGAGGATCGCGCGAGCGTGCCCTGCGCTCAGGACTCCGGCAGCGACGCGGGACTGGACGGCCGCCGGCAGCTTCAGGAGACGGATGGTGTTCGTGATCTGCGGGCGGGACCGGCCGATGCGATTGGCCAGCTCGTCCTGCGTAATCCCGAAGTCAGCGAGGAGCTGCTGGTAGGCCGACGCCTCTTCCAAAGGGTTGAGCTGGCTGCGGTGGAGATTCTCCAGCAGGGCATCCCGGAGCATGTCCTCGTCGGCGGTCTCCTTGACCACGGCAGGGATGGTGTCGAGGCCGAGTTCCTTGGTGGCGCGCAGGCGTCGCTCACCCATGATGAGCTCGTAGCGCCCGGGCTCATCCTGCAACGGGCGGACGACCACGGGCTGCAGCACCCCGACCTCGCGGATGCTCGCCACCAGCTCATCGAGTGCCTCGCGATCGAACTCGGTGCGCGGCTGGGCCCGGTTGGGGACGATGTCGTCGGGGGAGAGGCTGGCCAGGCGCGCACCCGGTACTGCGATCAAGTCGTCCGGACGTTCGGCCACCGCAACACCAGTAGAGGTCGTGCCGGCGAAGTTGTCCGGGAAGAAGACATCGACGGGGCGGCTGGACTGGTCGCTGGTGGGGATGAGGGCGCCGATTCCTCGCCCAAGTCCGGTGCGCTTCGCTGCCATTAGCGGGGTACTCCTCTGCGTGCGATTTCTGCGGCGGCCTCCATGTAGGAGAGCGAGCCACTCGAGTTGGTGTCGTAGCTGATGACGCTCTGCCCGTAGCTCGGCGCCTCGGAGATTCGAACCGAGCGCGGGATGATCGTCGTGAGCACCTCGTTCGGGAAGTGTTCACGCACGTCGGCCGCGACCTGGTGAGCCAGATTGGTGCGCGAGTCGTACATCGTCAGCAGAATGGTCGACACCCGAAGCTTCGGGTTGAGGTGGCGCTCGATCATCTGGATGTTCTTGAGCAACTGGCTGAGACCCTCGAGCGCGTAGTACTCGCACTGGATCGGAATCAGCACCTCGGTCGCCGCGACGAACGCGTTGATGGTGAGGAGACCCAGGGACGGCGGGCAGTCGATCAGTACGTAGTCGATGTCGTACTCGTCGAGGAAGCGGTCGAGTGCTCGCGAGAGACGCTGCTCGCGCGCGACCATCGACACGAGCTCGATTTCCGCGCCGGCGAGGTCGATGGTGGCGGGAATGACGAACAAACCGTCGAATTCCGGGCTCTTCTGGATGACATCCTCGAGTTCCTGGTCGTTCACCACGACGTCGTACACGCTCGGTGTTCCTTCGCGGTGTTCGACACTGAGGGCAGTCGACGCGTTCCCCTGGGGGTCGAGGTCGATGACGAGCACTCGGGCACCCGACTTCGCGAGGGCTGCGCTCAGGTTGACGACGGTGGTGGTCTTGCCAACCCCACCTTTCTGGTTGGAGATGGTGAAGATGCGCGTCTTCGAGGGAAGTGGAAGCGTGGTCTGTGCGATCACCTGACGGCGGCGCGCAAGGTCCTGAAGCTCCTGAGCCAGGGGAGTAGTGCCGTCGAACGATGCAGCTGGGGCCTCGGACTCCATAGTGCTGTCGATCTCACCTACTCCGCCGCGCTCGTTCTCGTGGGTTTGTTTCACGTGAAACCTCGTCGCTCCTTGGTGCTTCGCACCGGCTCTTGGTCGGTTGTCGGCACACCTGCAGCGCACCCGATGTTCAACTCTAACTCGGATATCCGACGCTTTCCGCCGCGCCGCGCGAGCTGTGGATAGTGCGTTCCGTCCTGCGCCTGGCGGCACTTGGAGGGGTGGGGCTCGTCGGGATGTGTGCAACGTTCGCTGTGGCGCTTCAGAGCGTTTCACGTGAAACACCGGCGTGGAGGCATCGGCTTACTGGACTGATCAGCCTCCGAGGTGGGCCACTCGCCGAGACGATCGGATTGCAGGCGGACATAGCCATAGGATCGCCCCGCGTGAAGGAGCACGGGATGCCTGCAGGGTTGCCGACGCGTGACGGGCGAACCGATGTCGCCAGGAGCGTTTCACGTGAAACACCGGCGTGGAGGCATCGGCTTACTGGGCAGATCTGCGTTCGAGCTGGGCCATTCGCCGAGCAGGGGGACGGAGCCATGAGATCGCCACCCTGAAGGAGCACGCGATGCCTGCAAGGTCATGGCCGCTCAGACGGCCGACCCGATGGGGCCCGGAGTGTTTCACGTGAAACGCGCAGTTGTGGGGGCATCGGCTTACTGGACGGATCAGCCTTCGAACTCGGCCATTCGCCGAGCAGCTCGGACTGCAGGCGGACAAAGCCATGAGATCCCCCTAGTGAACGAGCGCATGATCCCTACACGGTCGTGGCCGCGCGACGGCCTACCCGATGAGGCCTGGAGCGTTTCACGTGAAACACTCCGTTGTGGAGGCATCGGCTTACTGGACGGATCAGCCTTCGAACTCGGCCATTCGCCGAGCAGCTCGGACTGCAGGCGGACAAAACCAAGAGACCGCCGCCTAGTGAACGAGCACGTCACCCCTGGAAGGTTATAGCCGCTCGGACGGCCGATCCGATCAGGCCCGCGCTGCGACTCACGTCAGCTCGAAGAGTGGGCGTGCCTCATCCGAGCGCACTGCAGCACCCTTGGCGGGCTTAGGACGACGAGCTGAACCCGTAGAGCCGGCCCGGGTCGACCAGCCGATATCGCACCGAAGCTTTCCAACTTCCGGGAACTCCTTGGACGCCGCGGAAAGCGGCTGACAGGGCCATCTCTCTGGTCGCCATTCTGGAGGGAAGCCGTGGGCCTCGTCTCTCCTCGGTTGCCCTATTTCGGGCGCAGCTGTCTTCGGAGTGCCGTTTCACGTGAAACCTGTCCCGACCGCCAAATTGCGTTAGTCTTCGGCACCGCCCATCCTGCGCCGGTGGGCGGCAGCGGCCTTGAGCCGCACTCCGCTTTAGGGAAACCTGGGACAGCCGGGTCTTATGACTATCGGCGAAGGAGCTCACCGGCAGATACCACCTTCGAAAAGTGCTTGAGTTCGCTAGTGCCAACCCGTCGCAGCGTGACGCACGAGTTGATGAAGTCGGCCCTGCCGGGTGTCGTTCATGGCGGGAGTGGGAGACGAGCGCCTGCGGTCCGGGGTTCTGCCATCTGCCCGGGCAGGCGGGAGCCGGGCGCCGATCGCGGCGAGAGCAGCGGCCCCGAGTAGAAGCTCGGAGCGCCCGTGATCTCATAGCGGCCCGCGAGCCGGAGCTTGGCGGTCCGAACAGAGTGCAGCGGTGCCCTCCTCGGACATCCAGCAATCACGCCCGTTTCACGTGAAACGCGGTCGGTCTGGCATTGGCGGATGACCCAGGCGTCCAGCGATGGACTCCACGGGTACTGGTGCGCTTGGCCTGGTTCCGACCATGTATGCACCTAAGGCGTTGCGGGGGAGTGTTACCGACTACTCGATACCTGCCGACGGACGGTTCGTACTGGTTCCTTCCCTGCGGCGGCCTCAGCGATTCGGATCGGCTCACTGGTTCGCTGAAGCTGCGCGGTGAGCGACGCAGTTGTCAGCCGGCCGATCACGAACGTTTCACGTGAAACCCAGCGCCGGACCCCGCTGCACCGAGCTCATTACGACGGCCAATCGCGTGCGTTTCGCTGTAGACAACCCGGGCTACCCGATCGGGGAGTGTGAGCACGATCATCAGTTCTCGGGCGCGCCTCGCCCGTGCGCATCCGCGTGTCTCAATGGACCACGCGGGCACACTTCACCTGCAGCGCCGCTGTCCTACATTCGCCTGCCTGTGCCGCAATCATGTCCCCCCCCCGTATTGGCGGCCAAAGCGAGTCAACGGTCAGCGCAGACTCGCGGTTGTGGGAGATACCGCTTGCTCGAAAGGGCGAAGCCTCAAGGACTGGGAGACATCCTGCCGGTGTTTCACGTGAACCCCCGCACCGGATATAGCGGGGGAGACCACTCTCGTGTGCCCGGTTGGCTTCCGACTGTTTGATCTACCGCACGTCCTCAAGCCGCCGAGCGACCCACGATCTTCGCGACGTGGAATGCAGCGACCGCGCCAAACCGCCTACGGCCCCGGGGACAAGAGGTCAGTGGAACGGTCCCGTTCGGATCCACGCAAAGACGAGACACGAGCAATCCAGATCCCAGTTCTCGTCGTGCAACATTCGGCACGTGCACCGTCGGCAGCGGACCATCGCGGGCTCCCCAACCGCGTGCTCAATGCGCCGATCGAGGAGGTCGCCGTCAGCAGCACCGCTGGGTCATCCCTGCCCACACCCAGGCTGATTACCCGATCGCAGCTCCTCCTGACCGTCTCGAGCGCTGTCACGAATGTGTCTCTCGGGCGGCGCGCTTCAGAGTGAACCTGGCGGCCACGTGCCACGTGCTGCGGTGACGCTCAGCTCGCGGTGCGAAGCCGATCCGTCGAGTCACCTCGCCGCGCTCAGTTGGTCAGGGAATGGAAAGCCACCATGCAGGATTGGGAGTTTCGGCACCCGATGCGACTCAAATTGGTCGCCGCACATCCCACGGATGAACCGGAGAATCGCTCTGAGACAACGGAAGCGCCTGCTCCAGTTCTGTGAGAGCGATCCTAAGCGGTCGAGTGGAGTCGCTAGGCTAACGGACGGTCCCGCGAATCACCCTCGTGACCTCGGTCAGCACACCTTCGCCCAGGGTGACAACCTCGACGTCGTGCACCTCGTACTTGCGGATCTCCTTGGCGGCAGCCTCGACCTCCGCGGACGCGCCCGCGCCCTTCATCAGCACCAGCTCGCCGCCATTGCGAAGAAGAGGTGCGGTCAGCGGAAGAAGCTTCCGGAAAGCGCTCACGGCCCGGGCAGTCACCTGGTCGAGAGGTGCATCCAACTTCACATCCTCCGCACGAGCGCGGATCACGCTTACGTTGTCCAACCCCAACTCGTCGACCTGCTCGTTCAGCCAAGCAACACGACGCTCCATCGGCTCGATGAGGACGAAGGACACGTCCGGACGCGCGATCCCGAGCACCAGACCCGGCAGCCCGGCACCGCTACCGACGTCGCCAACGATCCCGGACCGAAGCAGCGGTGCGACGATAGCCGAGTTCAGAACGTGACGCGACCAGATCCGGGGCAGCTCGAGTGGACCGATCAGCCCGCGCTCCTCGCCCTGGTCGACGAGATTCTGAGTGAACGCCCGCGCCTCATCGATTCGGTCACCGAAGAGTTTGGAGGCGACGGGAGGTTCGGCCTCGACGTCAGTCACAGTTTCACGTGAAACTAGGCCGGGCTGATGACCGTGTACCGGTCACGTCCCTCGCCACGCGAGGTCGAAACGAACCCGCGCTCGGAGACGAGGTCGTGAACCAGCTTGCGCTCATACGACGACATCGGGGGAAGCGCCGCCTCGGCTGCACCCTCTTCCAGGCGCGCTATAGCACGCTCGACGAGCAGACCGAGCTCTCCCTGTCGCGCTTCGCGGGACCCGGCGATGTCGAGGATCAGCCGCGAGTACCCGCCGGTCTGGTTCTGAACCGCCAGTCGCGTCAGCTCTTGGAGGGCCGCTACCGTGTCGCTCTTCGCAAGCAGGGACAGGTTCGATCCGCCCTCGGCGTTGACGGAGATGTACGCGCGACCGTTTCGCGTGTCGATGTCGATGTCGCCGTCGATGTCGGCGATGTCCAGAAGTTCCTCGATGTAGTCCGCGGCGATATCGCCTTCGCGCTCGAGATCTGCGGGCGTCACACTCTCGACGCCGGCTGACGCTTCATCCGTCATAGGAGCGGCGCTCGCATCCACGTCACTCGTCGCCTCGGCGACAGCGCCGGATTCAGCGAGCTCGGCGGGCTCGGGGGAGGAGGTCTGTACGTCGGTCATCGGTAACCCTTACTACTTTCCTGCTTGCTTCTTGGCCCGCGTCTTGCCCACCGGCTGGACGCGCTGAGTCGGCTGCTTCACCGGAGCTTCTTCAACAGTCAACACAGTGGAACCGTCCGCCTGGACGAGCTTGCCCTTCTTGGCGAGGCGCGCCTCGCGCGCCTTGGCTGCGTCCGAGCCGGGAGTGGGCATGTTGCGGATGACAAGGAACTGCTGACCCATCGTCCACAGGTTCGAGGTGAGCCAGTAGAACATGACGCCGAGCGGGAAGGCGAAACCGGAGAAGAGGAAGACGAAGGGGAGCAGGTAGAGCAGGATGCGCTGCTGCTTGAACTGCGGGCTCGCCTTGGTCTCCGGCGACATGTTCTTCGAGACGATCTGCAGCTGCGTGAGGAACTGAGACCCCGTCATCAGGATAACCATAACAGCTGCAATCACCATGACCGCGACCTGCGGCGGGTGCGCGTTCAGTGCGCCCTGGAAGCTCTGGTGAAGCGGCGCGACACCGAAGAGGGTGGCATTGCCGAACTGCTGGGCGAGGGTCTCATTGAGAGGGCCGACACCGGCGTGGCCGCCCTGCGCACCATTCAGCACCTGGAACAGCGAGAAGAACACCGGCATCTGGAGCAGCAGCGGGAGGCAGGAACTCAGCGGGTTGGTGCCGGTCTTCTTGTAGAGCTCCATCGTTTCGCGCGACATCGCCTCGCGCGAGAACTGATCCTTCTTGCCCTTGTACTTGTCCTGGATCTTCTTCAGCTGGGGCGCGATCTCCAGCATTCGTCGCTGGTTCTTGATCTGCCGGACGAAGATCGGGATGAGTGCGGCGCGGACGACAACAGTAAGGCCGACGATGGCAAGCACCCACGTAATGCCGGCCGCGGGGTCCAGACCCATCTGGGTGAACAACCAGTGGAACGCGACGAGGATCAGTTCCACGACCCATTTGATGGGCCAGAGGATGGTTCCGATGATGTCCATGTCTTGTGGCTAGGCCTTTCCCTGGCTGATTAAGCCGTTATTGCTGGGGGCGACGACGAATCCGAAGGGTGTCACCCGATACCGCGTCTTCCGCGCCGGCGGGACGTCATCGACCCCGCCCGCTGCCCACGGATGGCAGCGGATGATGCGACGGATACCGAGGAACGAGCCCACGACGACACCATGCTGCTGAATCGCCTGCAGTGCGTAGGCGGAGCACGACGGGTAGTACCTGCAGACGTCGCCATACAAAGGAGAAATCACCGCGCGATACGCGCGGAGCACCAGTACCGCAACATTCCGCGGCGCCAGAAGCACTGCTGCGATCGCGGTGGTCATGGACTGACGCTGCCCTTACTGGTCTGACGACGACTTGGTTGACTGCGGGTGACGAACCGGGCCGAGGCCCGGGAGATCTCTTCGTGCAGGCTAGCCCACGGCGCTTGTACAGAGGCTGGCAATGCGCGCACGACCACATCGATACCGGGCGACGATGTCCCGTCCGGAGCGAACCGGGGGAGCAGGTCGTACGAGGCCGCCTTGAGCCTGCGTCGAACGAGATTCCTCGTGACGGCGTTACCTACCGCTTTGCTCACGATGAAACCGAATCGCACCACGTCGGAGTCGGGGTTCGAACGGATGTACGTCAGAGTGTTCGTTCCGGAGAAACGACTCCCTCGACGCACCGTCGTCCGATAGTCCGCCCCCCGCGTGATGCGATTGGCCTTCGCGAGCACGGGCCGGCCGTCTGTCGAAGAAGGATCAGGCGGAGAGCTTCGTGCGGCCCTTGCTGCGGCGGGCCGAAAGAATGGCGCGGCCGGCACGGGTACGCATACGAAGGCGGAAGCCGTGGGTCTTCGCGCGCTTGCGGTTGTTCGGCTGGAACGTTCTCTTGCTCATGTCTCTATCTCCGTGGGTTTCTTCGCAGGCCCGAACTGAAAAACGACATCACAGCGGGGGCCAGGAAAGTTTCAGGGCAGCCGCAACGGCTGCAAGTCAACTGATTAAAGCTACGGCCTCGGACCGATGAGGTCAAACCGCGGGACTCAAATCCACTGATTATGCACGGGTTTGGCAGGTAGGGCGGCTGCGACTCGCCGACGTATGCCGTCGCGAGGATTTGATCGACCTTCTGTGGACAAGTTAGCGTGAGGTCGAAAGTTATCCCCAGGCCATCCCAATTCTGCCTGGAGATCGCTACGGTATTGCTCACGCAGCGGTGGATAACTCTGTGAATACTTACCGGCGGCATCCGAAGCCGCCAACCCGACGAGAGTCACCGGGGGTCGACTCGTCCCTGGGTCGGGCCGACGGCATCCGCAACACAGACGAAGACGGGGAACGATGGCAGGCAGCGAAGAGCCCATTGCTGCGGCATGGCAGGACGTGCTCGGCAAGCTCGAGACGGACGACCGGATCACCCCGCAGTTGTACGGGTTCCTCAGCCTCGTCGAGCCCAAAGGCATCATGGCCGGCACCTTCTATCTGGAGGTGCCGAACGAATTCACCCGGGGGATGATCGAGCAGCGCAGCCGGCTTCCCCTCCTCAACGCCATCGGTGGGCTGGACGAAGCCCTTTCCGTCAACACTTTCGCGATCGTCGTCAACCCCGAGATCCAGCAGGAGTCGATGGCCGGTCCGACCGGCGAGCCCGACATGCCCTCGGCCTACATCGATCAGGGCCAGGCGCAGGCGCAGGCGGTGAGCGCACCCGTGAGCTCCCCGACCGAGATCACGGCTCCTCCGCGCGGAGGAGATACCCGCCTCAACTCCAAGTACAGCTTCGACAATTTCGTCATCGGGCAGTCCAACCGTTTCGCTCACGCCGCCGCTGTCGCCGTTGCCGAAGCACCCGCGAAGGCCTACAACCCGCTGTTCATCTACGGCGACTCGGGCCTCGGCAAGACCCACCTGCTCCACGCCATCGGTCACTACGCGATGAGTCTCTATCCCGGCATCCGGGTCCGGTACGTCTCGTCCGAAGAGTTCACCAACGACTTCATCAACTCAATCGCCAACAACCGCGGCTCCTCGTTCCAGGCGCGCTACCGAAACATCGACATCCTTCTGATCGACGACATCCAGTTCCTGCAGCGGGCGGTGGAGACGCAGGAGGCGTTCTTCCATACCTTCAACACGCTGCACGACCACAACAAGCAGGTGGTCATCACGTCCGACCTGCCTCCCAAGCTCTTGGTCGGCTTCGAGGACCGCATGCGGTCGCGCTTCGAGTGGGGCCTCATCACGGACGTCCAGGTCCCCGACCTCGAGACCCGAATCGCCATCCTGCGCAAGAAAGCGCAGAGCGAGAAGATCCAGGTCCCCGACGACATCCTCGAATTCATGGCGTCCAAGGTCTCGAGCAACATCCGCGAGCTCGAGGGGACGCTGATCCGCGTCACAGCCTTCGCCAGCCTGAACCGCACCCCGGTCGACATGCCGCTCGTCCAGACGGTCCTGAAGGACCTGATCACGCTCGACGACGACAACGTGATCGCGCCGACCGACATCATCACGAACACGGCCGAGTACTTCAAGCTCACCGTCGACGACCTCTACGGTTCCAGCCGTTCGCAGGCCGTGGCGACCGCGCGGCAGATCGCTATGTACCTCTGCCGTGAGCTGACGAACCTGTCGCTCCCGAAGATCGGACAGCTTTTCGGCGGCCGGGACCACACCACGGTGATGTACGCCAACAAGAAGATCAGCGAGCTCATGAAGGAGCGTCGCTCGATCTACAACCAGGTCACAGAGCTGACCAGCCGGATCAAGCAGAACCACCGCTACGGCAAGTAGCCAGGCGCATCGCTAGCGCAGAACTTATCCACATATCCATCCCCAGAGTGGGGACAAGGCGTTATTAACACTTGTGGATAACTTGTGGAAAGGTTCCGGAGAACTACAGCCTTAATGGGGACGACGGGCACGGTCCTGTGAAAACAGTCCGGGGACGGGTGTGGTGCCGCATCCCAGTGAACAGGGCGATTCCTCAGGCCATCAACAAGTCACGAAGGTGTAGTTCCCTGTGACTGCCTGGTCCAGCCCGAGTTATCCACAGTTTCCACAGCGGTTAACACGATTACTTCTTAACTCTTCTCATAGAGGGCAGACGACAACCTGAAGCGGTCGAGCGCTCGCCGCTTTCACGGCTCAGGCCAGGGGCTAGGATTTGACACGTCCGTTATCCGTGAGCCGACAGAGGTGACTTCGTGAAGTTCCAAGCCAATCGGGATGTGTTCAGCGAGGCCGTCTCCTTCGCGGTGAAGCTGCTCCCGCAGCGGACGACCCTGCCCATCCTGAGTGGTGTGCTGATCGAAACCACGGAGAACGGTCTCCAGTTGTCATCGTTCGACTACGAAGTCTCGGCGCAGACCGAGATCTCGGCCGACGTCGAGGAGCCGGGTCGCGTACTGGTCTCTGGCCGGCTGCTGGCCGAGATCGCGTCCAAGCTTCCGAACGCGCCCGTGCGGTTCTCGACCGAGGACAGCAAGATCGTGGTCCGTGCCGGATCCGCCAACTTCACGCTGCTGTCCATGCCCGTCGAGGAATACCCGAGCATTCCGCAGGTCAGCGGTGAGGCCGGGCTCGTTCCGGCAGACGAATTCGCGCAGGCCGTCTCGCAGGTGGGCGTCGCCGCCTCGCGGGACGACGTCACCCCGGTCATCACCGGCGTGCAGCTCGAGGTCGGGAACAACACGCTGGGCCTCGTCGCAACGGACCGCTACCGGGTCGCGGTGCGAGAGATCGACTGGGACAACGGCACCACCTCCGGCGAACCGGTCACCGCGCTCGTGCCCGCACGCACACTGACCGAGATCGGCAAGACCTTCGGTCACAGCGGCAACGTCTCGATCTCGATCACCAACCGCGACGACCGCGAGCTGATCGCGTTCACCGCGGACCGTAAGACGGTCACGTCTCTGCTGATCAAAGGCAATTTCCCGCCCGTACGCCGGCTCTTCCCCGAGCAGGTCGACAACTACGCGGTCATCAACACCGCTGAGCTCATCGAGGCGACCCGCCGTGTCGCTCTCGTTCTCGAGCGCGAGGCCGCGCTCCGCTACACCTTCACCGCCGACGGGCTGACGCTGGAAGCGATCGGTTCCGAGCAGGCGCAGGCATCCGAGAGCATCGACGCTCTTCTCACTGGCCAGGAGACGGTGGTTTCATTGAAGCCGCAGTTCCTGCTCGATGGTCTCGGCGCGGTGCACTCGGAATTCGTGCGCATCTCGTTCACGAAGACCGAGAACCCCAACAAGCCGGGCCCTGTGCTCATCACGAGCCAGACGTCCAAGGATCAGGCAGGCGCGGACTCGTACAAGTACCTGCTCCAGCCGAACCTGCTGCTGCGCTAGCGCCCGGCCACGGCAAGCAAGAGAAGAGAAGGACAATCATGCACATCGGCCTCATCGGTCTCGGACGCATGGGCAACAACATGCGTGCCCGGCTCGAGAAGAACGGCATCGACGTCACCGGTTACGACACGAACCCGGAGGTCTCGGACGTCGCGACCGTGGCCGACCTGGTCGCGGCGCTTCCCGCGCCTCGCACGGTCTGGGTGATGGTCCCCGCCGGCCAGATCACCGACTCGGTCATCCGTGAGCTCGAGCCCCTGCTCGAGAAGGGCGACCTGGTCATCGACGGCGGCAACTCCAAGTTCACGGAGGACTTCGCTCACGCCGAGCTGCTCGCACCCCGCGGCGTCGACTTCATGGATGTCGGAGTCTCCGGCGGGATCTGGGGTCTCGAGAACGGCTACGGCCTGATGGTCGGCGGATCCGCGGACCAGGTCCAGCGGGTGATGCCCGTCTTCGACGCCCTGCGTCCGGAAGGCCCGCGGGACGAGGGCTTCGTCCACGTCGGTGAGGTCGGCGCCGGCCACTACGCCAAGATGGTGCACAACGGCATCGAGTACGCGCTCATGCAGGCGTACGCCGAGGGCTACGAGCTGCTCGACACGCGCAAGGACATCATCAAGGACGTCACCGGAACCTTCAAAGCCTGGCAGCGCGGGACGGTCGTCCGATCCTGGCTGCTCGACCTGCTGGTCCGCGCCCTGGAGCAGGACCCCGAGTTCGAGCACATCGAAGGGTACGTGCAGGACTCCGGTGAGGGCCGTTGGACGGTCGAGGAGGCGCTCAACAACGCCGTCCCCGTGCCGACGATCAGCGCGTCCATCTTCGCGCGGTTCGTCTCGCGCCAGGAGGATTCTCCTGCGATGAAGGCGGTCGCCGCACTCCGCAACCAGTTCGGCGGCCACGCCGTGAAGGCCGTGGACTAGCGATTCTTTGCGTGTCACACATCTTTCTCTGACCGACTTCCGCAATTACCGCACGGCGGAAGTCCCGTTTGCGGCCGGCGCGAATCTTTTCGTCGGCCGCAACGGTCAGGGGAAGACCAACCTCGTGGAGTCGCTCGGTTACCTGAGTACTCTCGGATCCCATCGGGTGTCGAGCGACCAGGCGATGATCCGGAAGGATGCAGACGCCGCGATCGTGCGGGCCCGCATCCAGAACGACGGTCGCGAGCTGCTCGTCGAGATGCAGCTGAACCGCAGTTCCCCCAACCGGGCTCAGGTGAATCGCTCCGCGATCAAGCCGCGCGAGCTGCCCAGGTACTTCTCCAGCGTCCTGTTCGCCCCGGAAGACCTCGCGCTCGTCCGCGGCGAACCGGGCATCCGCCGGCGGTTCCTCGACCAGCTGCTCATCCAGCGCAACCCGCGCTTCTCTGCTGTCATCGCCGACTATGAACGGGTGGTCAAGCAACGCAACACGTTGCTGAAGTCGGCCCGCGCCTCGCGTGTCCGGGAGGACCAGCTCGGCACTCTCGACATCTGGGATGAGCGCCTCGTACAGCTGGGTTCGGAGCTGATGGATGCACGACTCGAGCTGGTCGCGCGGCTGAGCGATCCGCTGGTCGCCGCCTACCGGTCCGTTGCGGGCGACGATCATCATCCGAGACTCATCCCGCAACTGACCATCCATGGTGCCCGCATCGACGACGACGACGAGAGCAGTGCAGACGATGACGTAACCGGTACATCCGGTGTCGCCACGGCCGAGGCGTTCCGTCGCGCACTGACGAACGTCCGGCGCAAGGAGCTGGACCGCGGGCTCACGCTTGTCGGCCCGCACCGGGACGACGTGCTGTTCGAGCTCAACGGCCTGCCGGCGAAGGGGTATGCCAGCCATGGTGAGTCGTGGTCGTTCGCACTCGCCCTCAAGCTGGCGTCGGCCGAGCTGCTCCGGCGCGAGTCGACGACCGGTGATCCCGTCCTCATCCTCGACGATGTGTTCGCCGAACTCGATCAGGCGCGGAGGCGGATGCTGGCAACCGCCGTAGCCGGTTACGAGCAGGTGCTCATCACGGCGGCGGTGTTCGATGACGTTCCCGACGAGCTGACAGCGCACACCGTGCGGATCGAGGCCGGCGCGATCGTGGAGGCAACCGGTGTCTGACCGGACGAGTGAGGCATCGGCCGTCTACCTGCGCCTCAAGACCCTCTTTACAGGAACGCCCGCGCGGCGGAAGCGCGCAGTGACCGGGCGCGACGGAGATCCCCTCAGCAAGCCCTTCGGCAGCGGACGCGACCCTCACGGTGTCGGGGATGTGATGGATGCCCTGGCGACCCAGCTGGGCTGGACGTCGGCATTGGCCCAGTCCGATCTCCTCGAGCAGTGGCGGGAGCTGGCCGGCGAGGAGACCGCCAAGCACGCCATCCCGGACCAGATAACGGACGGCGTTCTCGTCATCCGCTGCGACTCCACCGCCTGGGCGACGCAGCTCCGGATGATGCGTACGGAGCTCCTGAAGCGCATCGCGGAGCAGTTCCCGGAGGCAGGCATCGAGTCGATCCGTTTCCAGGGGCCGGACTCCCCCTCGTGGAAAAGGGGCCCCAGGTCGATTCCAGGGCGTGGCCCGCGCGATACTTACGGCTGAGGGCACAAAAGAGGTCGCCAGCGCGCAGAAAATGCGTCAGACGGCCGTTTTCCGGCATTTCGAACGCTGGCTCTTGGTAGGATGGACTGTCACGATTAAGTGCGGTCAGGAGCCCAATTCATATGACGATGGAACCGAACGCAGCCCGGGAAGAGCACGAATACGGCGCGAATGAGATCCAGGTCCTCGAAGGTCTGGAAGCCGTTCGCAAGCGACCCGGAATGTACATCGGTTCGACCGGTCCCCGTGGTCTGCACCACCTGGTGTACGAGATCGTCGACAACTCCGTCGATGAGGCGCTCGCCGGCTATGCCGACAACATCGAGGTGACCATCCTCGCCGACGGCGCGGTGCGTGTCGTCGACAACGGTCGCGGCATCCCTGTCGACGAGCACCCGGTCGAGAAGAAGTCGACCGTCGAGGTCGTTCTCACGATCCTGCACGCCGGCGGCAAGTTCGGCGGTGGCGGCTACGCGGTCTCCGGCGGCCTGCACGGCGTCGGGAGCTCGGTCGTCAACGCGCTCTCTGCACGGCTCGACGTCGAGGTGCGCCGCCAGGGTCACGTGTGGCGGCAGAGCTACCGCGACGGCGTTCCCCAGGCTCCCCTCGAAAAGGGAGAGGCGTCGGACGAGACCGGCGTGACGATCACGTTCTGGCCGAGCCCGGTGACGTTCGAGACCGTCGAGTTCGATTACGAGACGCTTCGCACCAGGTTCCAGCAGATGGCGTTCCTTAATAAGGGACTGCAGATCGCGTTGACGGACGAGCGTCCGCCCGCGATCGAGCCCGTCGAGGGCGAGGTCGACGACGATGAGTTCGCTCCTCGGAACGACGTGTTCCTGTACGAGCGCGGACTGACGGACTACGTCCACTACCTCAACTCCACGAAGAAGGCGGAGGTCGTCCACGACGAGATCATCTCGTTCGAATCCGAGGGCAACGACCGCAAGATCGCGCTCGAGGTCGCGATGCAGTGGACCACCGGCTACAACGAGAGCGTCTTCACCTACGCCAACACGATCAACACGCACGAGGGCGGCACCCACGAAGAGGGCTTCCGCGCCGCGCTGACGACCCTGGTCAACAGGTATGCGCGCGAGAAGGGCATCCTGAAAGAGAAGGATGACAACCTCAGCGGTGACGACGTGCGCGAGGGTCTGACCGCGGTCATCTCCGTGAAGCTGGCAGAGCCCCAGTTCGAAGGCCAGACCAAGACCAAGCTCGGGAACACCGAGGCGAAGGCGTTCGTGCAGAAGGTGGTCGGTGACCAGCTCGGCGACTGGTTCGACCGCAATCCGAACCAGGCCAGGGACATCATCCGCAAGGCGCTCCAGGCGGCGACCGCGCGCCTCGCTGCCCGCAAGGCGCGCGAGACCGCGCGTCGCAAGGGCCTGCTCGAGAGCGGCGGGATGCCCGGCAAGCTCAAGGACTGCCAGTCGAAGGACCCGACGGTCTCCGAGATCTTCATCGTCGAGGGCGACTCGGCCGGCGGCTCCGCCGTGCAGGGCCGCAATCCCGAGACGCAGGCGATCCTGCCTCTCCGCGGCAAGATCCTGAACGTCGAGAAGGCGCGCCTCGACCGCGCGCTCGGCAACAACGAGGTCCAGGCGATGATCACGGCGTTCGGTGCCGGGATCGGGGAGGACTTCAACCCGGACAAGGCGCGGTACCACAAGATCGTGCTCATGGCCGACGCCGACGTCGATGGCCAGCACATCACGACGCTGCTGCTGACCCTGCTCTTCCGGTACATGCGCCCGATGATCGAACTCGGTTACGTGTACCTCGCGCAGCCGCCGCTCTACCGGCTCAAGTGGTCGAACGCCGAGCACGAGTACGTGTACTCCGACCGGGAGCGCGACGCCTTGATGGCCGAAGGAATCGCGGCCGGCAAGCGCATCCCGAAGGACAACGGAGTGCAGCGCTACAAGGGTCTCGGCGAGATGGACTACTCGGAGCTGTGGGAGACCACGATGAACCCCGAGACGCGGACCCTGCTCCAGGTGACGCTGGACGATGCGGCGGTGGCGGACGAGGTCTTCGCCACCCTGATGGGCGAGGATGTCGAATCACGACGCTCGTTCATCCAGAAGAACGCCAAGGACGTGCGGTTCCTCGACATCTGACGCTTCGGCGCCGATGAACTGCTCAGGACTACGAGGAAGAGAAGACTGTGACGGACGAAGAGAACGTGTCGGGCGATGGCGCCGGCTTCGGCATCCACGGGAGGATCGACCAGGTCGACCTCCAGTCGGAGATGCAGCGGTCGTACCTCGACTACGCCATGTCGGTCATCATCGGCCGTGCGCTGCCCGAGGTGCGCGACGGACTGAAGCCGGTCCACCGCCGTGTGATCTACGCGATGTTCGACGGCGGATACCGGCCCGATAAGGCGTTCTCCAAGTGCGCGCGCGTGGTCGGCGACGTGATGGGCCAGTTCCACCCGCACGGAGACACGGCGATCTACGACGCGCTGGTGCGTCTCGTCCAGCCGTGGAGCCTCCGCTACCCGCTGGCCCTGGGCCAGGGCAACTTCGGGTCGCCCGGAAACGACGGTGCCGCCGCCCCGCGATACACCGAGACGAAGATGGCGCCGCTCGCGCTGGAGATGGTCCGTGACATCGACGAGGAGACCGTCGATTTCCAGGACAACTACGACGGGCGTACCCAGGAGCCCGCTGTTCTCCCCAGCCGGTTCCCGAACCTGCTCGTCAACGGCTCCGTCGGTATCGCCGTCGGAATGGCGACGAACATCCCGCCGCACAACCTGCGCGAAGTCGCCGCCGGCGCCCTGTGGCACCTGCAGAACCCGGACGCACCGCGCGAGGAACTCCTCGAAGAGCTCATCAAGCGCATCAAGGGACCTGACTTCCCGACCGGCGCCCAGATCCTGGGAACGAAGGGCATCCACGACGCCTACCGCACGGGCCGCGGCTCGATCACCATGCGCGCGGTCGTCACCATCGAGGAGATCCAGGGCCGGGTCTGCCTCGTGGTCACCGAGCTTCCCTACCAGGTGAACCCGGACAACCTGGCGATCAAGATCGCCGATCTGGTCAAGGACGGACGCATCGGCGGCATAGCCGACATCCGGGATGAGACCTCCGGCCGCACCGGTCAGCGCCTCGTGATCGTGCTGAAGCGGGATGCGGTCGCCAAGGTCGTCCTCAACAACCTGTACAAGCACACTCAGCTGCAGGAGAACTTCGGCGCGAACATGCTCGCCATCGTCGACAACGTGCCCCGCACGCTGTCGCTCGATGGGTTCATCACGGCGTGGGTCGACCACCAGATCGAAGTGATCGTCCGCCGCACCCGCTTCCGCCTCCGCAAGGCGGAGGAGCGCGCGCACATCCTGCGCGGCTACCTCAAGGCGCTCGACGCGCTCGACGAGGTCATCGCGCTGATCCGCCGGTCGCCCACGGTCGACGACGCCCGGGAAGGCCTGAAGGGCCTGCTCGAGGTCGATGACGTGCAGGCGGACGCCATCCTCGCGATGCAGCTGCGTCGCCTGGCCGCTCTCGAGCGTCAGAAGATCATCGAGGAGGCCGCAGCGATCGAGAAGCAGATCGCGGAGTTCCACGCGATCCTCGATGACCCCGAACGTCAGCGGTCGATCGTGAGCGAAGAGCTCACCGAGATCGTCGACCGGTTCGGAGACGATCGTCGCACCGAGATCATGTTCGGTTACGACGGCGACATGAGCGTCGAAGACCTGATCCCCGAAGAGGAGATGGTCGTCACCGTCACCCGCGGCGGCTACATCAAGCGGACCCGGAGCGACAACTACCGCAGCCAGCACCGAGGCGGCAAGGGTGTGAAGGGAGCGCAGCTCCGCGGTGAGGATGTGGTCGACCACTTCTTCGTCACCACCACGCACCACTGGCTCCTCTTCTTCACCAACCAGGGTCGCGTGTACCGCGCCAAGACGTATGAGGTGCAGGAGGCCGGCCGTGACGCCAAGGGCCAGCACGTCGCCAACCTGCTCGCCCTGCAGCCGGATGAGGAGATCGCTGAGATCCTCGACATCCGCGACTACGAGGTGGCGAAGTACCTGGTGCTCGCCACCCGCGACGGTCTGATCAAGAAGACGGCACTGTCCGAGTACGACACGAACCGCACCGGCGGCATCATCGCGATCAAGCTGCGGGAAGGCGACGAACTCGTCTCCGCACTGCTGGTCGAGGAGGACTCCGACCTGCTGCTCGTCTCGCGGAAGGGCATGTCCATCCGCTTCACAGCCTCCGACGAAGCGCTGCGTCCGATGGGCCGATCGACCTCCGGCGTCATCGGAATGCACTTCCGTGGTGAGGACCGCCTGCTGGATGCGTCGGTCGTTTCGGACGAAGGCTACGTGTTTGTCGTCACCGAGGGCGGCTACGCGAAGCGCACCGCCGCCGACCAGTACCGCCTGCAGAACCGTGGCGGTCTGGGCATCAAGGTGGCCAAGTTGAGCGACGACCGCGGCGACCTGGTGGGCGCGCTCATCGTCGGCGAGGAGGACGAGGTCCTTGTGGTTCTTGCCAGCGGCAAGGTGGTACGCTCTGCCGTGGCCGAGGTACCCGCCAAGGGCCGCGACACCATGGGTGTCGTCTTTGCACGTTTTGCCGAGTCCGACAAGATCATCGCTCTGGCGAAGAATACCGAACGCGACCTCGAGTCCTCCATTCCCGCGGAGGATGCTGAGGCGGTCGGGAAGGAAGAAACCGTAGATGAGCAGTAGCGTCGCCGACAAACTCGCCAAGAAGTCGACCCGTCGACCCGCCTCCGCAAAGCAGGTGCGGCTGAAGCTGGTCTACATCGACTTCTGGTCGACAGTGAAGCTCTCGTTCCTGGCGGGCATCTGCCTCGCGATCATCGCGGTAGTCGGCACCTTCCTGGTGTGGACGGTGCTCGACCGGACAGGTATCTTCGACCAGATCAACAGCCTGTTCAAGGACATCTCCGGAGCCGGCGGCAGCGACCTGCGATCGATCCTGGGCCTCGGTCAGGTGATGGGCTTCTCGCTTATCGTCGCCATCCTCGACATCGTCGTGGTGACCGCGCTGGGTGCCGTGTTTGCACTGCTGTACAACCTATCGGTGAAGATAACAGGCGGCCTGCTCGTCGGGTTCACGAACAACTGACCGATTTCGCAATGGTCGGGCAGATCGGGTAGTCTCGTATCTGCCCATTCGGGGATATAGCTCAGGCGGTTAGAGCGCTTCGCTGATAACGAAGAGGTCCGAGGTTCAAGTCCTCGTATCCCCACTCTGTGTTCATGTGTGAACGGTGTTCATTGTGAACGCGGCTTCATTCGGGGCCTTAGCTCAGTTGGTAGAGCGCCTGCTTTGCAAGCAGGATGTCAGGAGTTCGAATCTCCTAGGCTCCACAGTTTCCTCCCACGTATCCCTCCCACAGTTCTTCACGAGCCCGGCGCGACGATCGGCCGGGCCGGGAACGGGCTCGAGTACGAGACGCTCGTCGTGACACTGCCGAGCGTTCCGACCTGGCCGCTGATCTCCTCGAGGTGACGCATCGACGTGGCCACGACCTTCAGGATGAAGCAGTCGTCCCCTGTGACATGGTGCGCCTCCACCACCTCCGGAATACCGGCCAGCAGGTCGTGCAGCGGACCGTACTGACTGCTCGGGTAGCGGAGGCGCAGGAACGCGAGGATGCCGTAGCCGAGCCGGTCGGGGTCGATCACGGCCCGGTATCCCGCGATCACTCCTGCCTCCTCCAGGCGCCGGACGCGTTCGGCCACAGCGCTGTTGGACATGTGGACCGTGCGTGCGAGTTCCGCGATCGTCTGCCGGCCGTCGCGCTGCAGCTCGGCCAGGAGGAGGCGATCGACGCTGTCGGCGACGAATGGAGAAGTGACGGTCATGCCGCGATTCTTCCACGAGATCGACGGTCGAATCGGTCGGATGCCGTGAATCGTCGGTTCACCCGATCGGCGTCTTTCCGTAGCCTCGAATCATGACGACGATCACTTCTGAAGCCACGGATCATTTCGCGGCCAAGCTCCGGTTCGAGACCGACCCGTCCGATGTGAAAGCGGCGATGGATGCGGCAGAGCGTTTCGTTCTGGTCGACAGCAGGGGAGAGGCGGCTTGGCGGCAAGGTCGCATCGAGGGTGCGATCCACCTCCCGACCGCCGAGATCGCCGAGCGCGCGACGACGCTCATTCCCGCTGACATGCCCGTCGTCGTGTACTGCTGGGGCCCGGGATGCAATGGATCCACCCGCGCGGCGCTCGCCTTCAGCCTCCTCGGGTACGAGGTACGCGAGATGATCGGGGGAGTCGAGTACTGGGCGCGTGAGGGACACCCCGTCGTCGACGACGCGGGGCGAGTGCACCGCGAGCTGGACCTGCTCACCGCGCCCGCCGGCGCCATCGACTGCGCCTGCTGAACCTCGTTCTCCGGGCCTACCGTCTACTTGAGGAGCCGGGAGAGGACGCGGTCGGCGAGGGGCTTGCCGCCCGTCTGGCAGGTGGGGCAGTACTGGAACGTCGAGTCGTGGAAGATGACCTGACGGATCGTGTCGCCGCAGACGGGGCATGCCTCGCCGGTGCGACCGTGCACGCGGAGGTTGGACTTCTTCTCGCTCTTGAGCTCGGATGCGGCCAGGCCATCGGCGCGCGCCAGCGCCTCGCGCAACGTGGACTGAAGCGCGACATAGAGGCGTGCCACGTCGTCGGCCGCCATGTTCGCCGGTTTGTACGGCGACATTTTGGCTACGTGGAGGATCTCATCCGAATACGCGTTGCCGATGCCAGCGATCAGGGACTGGTTGCGGAGGACGCCCTTGATCTGCGCCCGGCCCTGGTCCCCGAGGATGGCCGCGAAGACGTCCTCGGTGAACGACGGATCGAGCGGGTCCGGTCCCAACCTGGCGATTCCCGGAACCTCGGACGGGTCATGCACGACGTAGATGGCCAGGCTCTTCTTCGTCCCGGCCTCCGTGATGTCGAGTCCGGAGCCGTCGTCCAGCACCAGCCGGGCGGCCAGCGGACCCTTGCCGAGCCGTCCTGTCGCCGGGGGAGGGGCCGCATTCCGCCAACGGATCCATCCTGCACGGGCCAGATGAATGACGATATGCAGCTCGCCCGCGGCGATGTCGAGAAACTTGCCGTGACGACTCACCCCGCCAATCGTCAGGCCGTGCAACGCGTCGACGGGCGGATCGAAGGTCTTCAACGCAGAGAACGCAGCGATGCTCATGCGGTCGATGACACGACCCTTCAACCGGCCATCGAGGTCGGCGGCAAGAGCGGTGACTTCCGGGAGTTCGGGCATCACCACTAGTTTGCCCCCGACCTCGGACATCGGCAGTAGGGTGATGCGGTGGATATCAGAGTGGCGGCCTACGGCGTGATCACGGAGGGCGACCGCATCCTGCTCGCGCACTGGAACGAGAGCGGGCGATCCGGGTGGACGCTACCGGGAGGCGGCATCGACCCAGGGGAGGACCCGGTCGACGCTGTCGTCCGTGAGATCGCGGAGGAGACCGGGTACTCGGCGGAAGCGGGTGAGTTGCTCGGAATCGACTCCAAGGTGATTCCGGCCGAGCACCGGTTCGTGCCGGATGCGGGTCCGCTGCACGCGCTCCGCATCGTGTACCGCGCCACAGTCACGGGCGGAGCCCTCACGAACGAGCGCGATGGGACGACGGACGAGGCCGCCTGGTTCTCGCTGGAGAGCATCCCGAACCGCCGGGTCGAGCTCGTCGACATCGCTCTCGCGATGGCCGGGCTCCGCAGCGCGGACTAGGCCGCAGTGGCGCGGCGCTGCTCGCCGGGCACGAGGATCCACATCGCGATGTAGGCGATGAACTGCGGACCGGGGAGCAGGCAGGACAGCAGGAAGAGGACGCGCACGGTCCAGGGCCGCAGTCCGAAACGGAGAGCGAGGCCTGCGCACACGCCGGCGAGGATGCGGCCGTGGATGGGACGGTAGAGAGTGTTCATGCTCTCCACGTTCTCAGCAGGCGCGCATCCTCACCATCGGGGAAACCCCCGAAAACACCCTGGGGTCTGCTACGGCTGCGGCGCAGCGGGAGGAGTCGTGGGCTCCTCGTCGGCGACCCACAGCTCGTCGTCGGCGCGGAACGTCTGCCAGACGGCGTAGATCAGGCCGACCGCAGCGATGATGCCCAGACCGACGACGATGACGGTTCCGGCGCCCGGACCCGACTTCTTGGTCACCGCGCTCGACTTCTTCGTGAACTCTTTGCCGGCCTTCTTGAACTCGCCGGCAAGAGCGGCTGCGCGAGCCGAACGAGCGTGATCGACGACCGAGAGGGCCGTACCGACTGCGGTTCCGACGGCCGGGATGACGTCGCGCACGACGCGCTCGCGTGCCTGGCCGGCGTAGCGCCCAGCGGTCGCCTTCGCCGTGTCGGCGGCGGGACGCACGTACTGGTCGTACCCGTCGCGCACTCGGGGCGCGATCTCTTCACGCGTGTAGTAGGCCGCCTGCTTGCGAGCCTCCGCTGCAAGGGCGTTGGCGTTGGCCAGCACCTCCTGCTGCTGGGTCCACAGGTCCTCGGCTCCGCTGCGCAGTCGCTTGAGCTCCTTCGTGCGCTTCCGTGTCAGGCTCATCTGTTCCTCCGTCGAGTCGGGGTGGCGACTGACTCCATCTTGCCACTGAAAGGGCTGGGGATGGCCCGAGAGGTCTCGTGCCCGCCCAAGCCGTGTATACGCCCTGTGCAAGAATTGGTGGCATGTCTAAGCACACCGCTGTCGCCACGCTCCACACTAACTATGGAGACATCAAGGTCAACCTCTTCGGCAATCACGCTCCGAAGACGGTGCGGAACTTCGTGGGCCTGGCGACGGGCGAGATCGAGTGGACGCATCCCGGCACCGGTGAGAAGTCGACGGCGCCCCTCTACGACGGCGTCATCTTCCACCGCATCATCCCCGGCTTCATGATCCAGAGCGGCGACCCGCTCGGTCAGGGCGTCGGCGGTCCCGGCTACCAGTTCGACGACGAGATCAACCCCGAGCTCGACTTCACCCAGCCGTACATCCTCGCGATGGCGAACGCCGGGATCCAGGGTGGACGCGGCACCAACGGTTCGCAGTTCTTCATCACGGTGGCTCCGACCACCTGGCTGCAGGGCAAGCACTCCATCTTCGGCGAGGTCGCCGACGACGCTTCGCGCAAGATCGTCGACAAGCTGGCCGAAGTCCCGACTGACGCGCGCGACCGTCCGCTCGACGACGTCGTCATCGAGTCGATCGACATCGAGCAGGTCTGAGAGACGACGGGCGAGCGCACGACATGACTCAGCCCGTCGACGCACGCTCGAACTACTGCTACCGGCACCCTGATCGCCAGAGTTATGTGCTCTGTCAGCGCTGCGGGCGCACCATCTGCGGTGAGTGTCAGACCCCCGGCGCCGTGGGAGTGGTCTGCCCGGAGTGCATGGCGAAGCAGGCGTCGTCGCATCCCCGCACCAAGCCGGCGTGGCTGACGCGGCTGACCGGATCGGGTGCACCGGTCGTCACGTACTCCATCATCGCCCTCTGCGTGGTGGTGTTCATCATTCAGACGATCGGTGACCTGCTGGGCCTCCAGGTGACGAATGCCCTGCGCTACGCCGGCGCGTACTCGTACCCCGCCGCCCTGTCGGGCGCGTTCGAGCCGTGGCGGATGTTCACGAGCATCTTCGCCCACGCCAACATCATCCACTTGGCACTGAACATGTACACGCTGTGGGTGTTCGGGATGGCCCTGGAACCGGTGCTGGGACGCGCGCGCTACCTGGCCCTGTTCCTGGTCAGCGGGTTCGCCGGCTCGGTCGGCGTGCTCCTGCTCGCCTCGCCGGTCGTGCCCGTCGTGGGCGCATCGGGTGCCATCTTCGGCCTCTTCGGCGCTTTCTTCATCATCGAGCGCCGTCTGGGCGGCAGCGGGACGCAGATGCTGGTCCTGTTGGCGCTGAACCTGGGCATCGGGTTCCTTCCCGGGTTCAACATCGCGTGGCAGGCGCATGTCGGTGGCCTGGTCGGAGGGCTCCTGGTGGGGCTCATCTACGTCGAGACCCGCACGCCGCAGCGTCGGCGCTGGCAACTGCCGCTGCTCGTTCTGCTCTGCGTCATCTTCGTCGCGTTGAGCCTCATCCACTTCTTCGTGTAGTTCGCCAGCATTCGCCCACAATGCGTGGATAAGTTATCCACAGGCTTATTAACACTGTGGGTAATTACACGGCTGTAACTCTCCACAGGCTTATTAACACTGGGGAAACCGCTACCGAACGAGAAGCAACTGCTCACAGGTGCCCTGTGGACAGCTGTGGAAAACACGAAGCCCGGAACGGCGTCTGCCGTCCCGGGCTCGGAAGCACGAAGTGCGTGCGGTCTACCGCCAGCGGGTGGTCATCAGGAAGCCGATGAACGCGATGCCGAAGCCGACGAGGATGTTCCACGCGCCGAGAGCGGGGATCGGATACTGGTTCTGGCTCACGTAGAAGACGATGATCCAGATCAGGCCGAGCAGCATGAACCCGAACATGACCGGCTTGAACCACACCGGGTTCGGCGCATCCTCTCCGGACGCGGCCGCCGTGCGCTGGGCGCGGGCGGGCCGCTCGGGTTTCGTCTTCGAATTGCTGCGTGCCATAGCACCACAGTCTAGCGGGGAAGCCCCGGTGATTCCTGAGCCCCCGTATGGGGAGCGGCTGAGTGCTTCGTGCTCATTCACAGTGACCCTCTCTAGAATTCGGCACATGACCGCAGAGGACACTCCCGTGGAGAAGCACGGCCGGCCGCAGCGTGGTCTGACGGTGGTCGGCGTCCTCGGTGAGCTGCTGATCACTGCGGGCGTCCTCGTCCTCTTATTCCTCGGCTGGCAGGTGTGGTGGAACAGCCTCGTTCTCGCCGGCCAGCAGACGTCTGCCGCCGCCCAGCAGAGCCAGAAGTGGGTGAACGACGCCATGAAGGCGCCGAAGCCGGCTCCCGATACGGCGACCGCACAGGTGGCCCCGCCGGTGCTCGCGAAGCCCGCGCCCTACCAGCCGTTCGCTGTCCTCTATGTGCCGCGACTCGGCGCCGACTGGAAGCGCGTCATCCGGCAGACGGTCGACACCGACCGGGTGCTGAACAGCTACACGGCGGGAGTCGGTCACTACCTCGACACCCAGTTGCCCGGCCAGGTGGGCAACTTCGCTGTGGCCGGGCACGACTCCGGATGGGGCAACACCTTCATCGACCTGTCGAAGCTGCGCATCGGGGATCGGTTCTACGTGCAGACGCAGGACGGCTGGTACACCTACACGTTCCGCAACTTCGAGTACGTGCAGCCGTCGGCCGTTGGCGTCCTCCTTCCCGTCCCGCGGCAGCCGGCGGCGACCCCGGTCGAGCGGTTCATGACGATCACCACGTGCAACCCGCCGTTCCACGCCGGTGAGCGACTGATCGCGTACAGCGTGTACCAGGCGTTCGCCCCGCCGCAGGACGTTCCGAGTGAGATCGCCGCCGCGGTCGGGCAGGGAGGCTGATCATGTACGGAGCTCTCTGGAGGGTCCTGCCGGGGCCGTGGTGGGTGCGCCTGCTCATCGTGCTTGTGCTCGTCGTGGCCGTGCTGTTCGCCCTCGTGACCTGGGTCTTCCCCTGGGTGGATTCGCTCCTCGGTCCGCAGGAAGGTACCGTGGGGCCGTGACCCGCGTACTCGTCATCGACAACTACGACAGCTTCGTCTACACGCTGAACGGCTACCTCCAGGAGCTCGGCGCACAGACCGAGGTTGTGCGTAACGACGACCTCACGACCGAGGAACTGCCCGTGAAACTCGCAGAGTTCGACGCAGTGCTCGTCTCTCCGGGGCCGGGTAAGCCGGTGGATGCGGGCGTCTCCATCGCCGTTGTCGAGCAGGCGCTGATGACCGGGCAACCGCTCCTCGGGGTGTGCCTCGGACATCAGGCGATCGCCGAGGCGTTCGGCGGCGTGGTCACGAATGCCGAGGAGCTCATGCACGGCAAGACGTCGCAGGTCGGTCACGACGACAGCCCGCTGTTCGAGGGGGTGCCCCAGCCGTTCACCGCGACCCGCTACCACTCGCTGGCCGTCGTCGACGGGACACTGCCGGACGACCTCCTCGTGACCGCGCGCACTCCGGGTGGCGTGATCATGGCGCTGCAGCACCGAGAGGCGCCGATCTACGGAGTGCAGTTCCACCCCGAGTCCGTGCTCACCGAAGGCGGGTACCGGATGCTAGGCAACTGGCTCGAGGTCGCCGGTCTCGCCGGCGCGGCCGAGGCCTCCCGGTCGCTCAACCCGTTGGTGAAGCTGGGCTGACGACTCAGCCCGAGCAGTAGGTCAGATCCACCGTCGTGCCCTGCGGCACATCCCCTGGCGACACTGACTGCGTGTGCACCATGGTCGCGCCCTTGTCCTGCGGGCAGGTGGGGTCCGGCTTGGGGTTGGCGGTCAGACCGAGCTGAGACAGGATGCCCGTCGCCGCCTGGATGGTCTGCCCGGTGAGATCCGTCAGCGTGACTTTGCCGCTGGAGACGTGCAGCCCGATCGCGTCGCCCTCGTGGGCAGACGCGTTCGCCGCCGGGTCCGTGGAGATCACCACGTTGGCGGGCACGCTGGGGGAGTTCTCCAGTGTCGTCGGCCCGATCGTGAATCCCGCCTGCTGCAGGGATTGGGTGGCGGCATCCACGGTCATGTTGTGCACATCCGGAACGGAGACGGTCTTCTTGCCCGTCGACACGTAGACGGTGATGGTGTCGCCCGTGGCGACCACGACCCCCGCACCGGGATCGGTGCGGATGACCTGCCCCTGTGAGTAGGTCGGGCTCGACTCGGTGGTCTGCACCCACTTGAGCTTCATCTCGTCGAGCTGGGCGGTCGCCTTCTCGAACACCTGCCCGGAGAGATTCGGTACCTTGCGGGAGGTCTCCGGCAGCGTGGTGCTCGGGGCCAGCCGCAGCACCCAGGCGAGGACGGCGACGATGACGACGGCCATGATGGCGATGCCCGCCCAGATCCAGATCACCGGAGGACGTCGCTGCGTACGCGTCATCGTCTGGTCCTCGGCCAGCTGACGGAACGCTGCCTCCGGGCCGGACACCGAGGTCGGCGGAGCGCCGAACAGCGTCTCGGCGAGCTCGTCCTCGTGCTTCCGCTTCGGGACACGGCCCGCGGCGGCCTCTTCGAGGTCGGCACGGAACTCCGCGACGGTCTGGTACCGCTCGAAACGGTCCTTGGTCAGCGCGCGCGCGACCACCACATCCATCGCCGGAGAGATCTTGGGGTTGATCGTGCTGGGGGCGACCGCCGTCTCGCTGACGTGCTGGTAGGCGATCGCGACCGGGGTGTCGCCCCGGAACGGCGGGCGCCCGGTGAGCATCTCGAACAGCACGACACCGGTCGAATAGAGGTCGGTGCGGGCGTCGACGGACTCGCCCTTCGCCTGCTCGGGCGAGAAGTAGCTGGCGGTTCCGAGCACCGCGGTGGTCTGGGCGACGGTCGCGGACGAGTCGCTGATCGCGCGGGCGATGCCGAAGTCCATCACCTTGACCTGCCCGGTCTTGGTGATCATCACGTTGCCGGGCTTGATGTCGCGGTGCACGACCCCCGCGCGGTGGGAGTATTCGAGCGCCGTGAGGATGCCCTCGGTGATGCGCACGGCCTCCTGGACGTCGAGGGGCCCCTTGGCGATGAGGTCCTTCAGGAGGACCCCGTCGACGTGCTCCATCACGATGAAGGGAAGCTGTGCCTCGTGGCCGTTGGGCTCGCGGATCGTCTCTTCGCCGGCATCGAAGACGCGGACGATCGTCGGGTGCGTCATGCGCGCGGCAGCCTGCGCCTCCTGGCGGAAACGCGTGCGGAAAGCGGGGTCGGTCGCCAGAGACGGCTTCAGCAGCTTGATCGCGACCGTGCGTCCCAGCCGGCTGTCGGTGCCACGGTGGACGTCCGACATTCCGCCCCGGCCGATGAGTTCGCCCACCTGATATCGGCCTGCGAGCAGGCGGCTATCTGGGCTCAATGCGGACTCCTTCTGGGGTGCTGACTCCGGTTAGTGTAGCGGGGCGCGGCTGGAGATATCCCCGGCAGCCGCGACCGGACTCACTTGCCGTTTCCGCCGGCGCCGCCACCTGCGCCGCCACCCGCGGGGGGTGCGGTGGACGACGTGACCTCGTACGCGAGAGCCGGCGACTGACCGGACTCCACGGACTCTCCGCAGAAGATCGTGTAGGTCAGCTGGTACGTGGCGGCAGCGCTCGGGGACCACACCATCTTCGTGTCGTTCACGGGCGTCTGCGGCTGGCCGTTGATGTACAGGCGGCGGCCGACCAGGTTCTGCCCGGCGGGGCAGGTGGCCGAGCCGAAGTTCACGGTGATCTGCGAGTTCGGCGCGCCCTGACCCGAGGGCGGCGTCGCCGAGACCGTGTCGGTCGGTGTCGTGATGGGCGCGACGGGGCCGTAGACCTTCACCGCGATGGTGGAGCCCTTCGGCACCGGGCCGGTCGGGTTCACCGAGTACACCTTGTTCGCCTGGGCCTGCGTCGTCGCCGCATTGCCCTGGGAGACGTCGGCGACCATGCCCTGCTGCTGCAGCTTGTCGCGTGCCTGATCGGCGGTGAGGCCGAGGAAGTCGCTCTCGGTGATCTGAACCGTGTTGCTGGTCGGGGTCGGCTTAGGGGACGGTGACGACGGCTGGCTGGTCGGCGTGGTCGCCGGGGGAGTCGTCGGCGCGGGCTTCGGCTGTGCGACCAGGGTGATGATCGTGCCGATCAGCACCAGCGCGAGCAGGGCGATCAAGGCGATCAGCGGCCAGGTCCACCGGCTGCGCTTGCGCTCCTCGACGGGCGCCGCCTCCTCGTCGACGACGGACGCGACAGCGGTCGCGGGCAGGAGGGTGGTGGCCTGCGTGGGCGCCGGGGCCGGGGACTGCATGAGCACCGTTGCCGCATCCGTGGCGGCGGCGAGCCCGAGGATGGCCGGGACGGAGGCTGCTGCTGCTCGCACGTCTCCGCGCCGCAGCGCCTGCGCAGCGCGTGCGAGGTGGGCGGCGGAGGCCGGACGGTCGGCGGGGTTCTTCGCGATGCACGCGAAGACCAGGTTGCGGACCGGCTCGGCGACCGTGGCAGGAAGCTCAGGCGGTGCCTCGTTGATCTGCGCCATAGCGATCGCGACCTGCGACTCGCCCGTGAAAGGACGGCGGCCGGCGAGGCACTCGTAAGCCACGATGCCGAGCGAGTAGATGTCCGTGGTCGGCGACGCCGGGTGGCCGGACGCCTGCTCCGGAGAGAGGTACTGGACCGTGCCCATCACCTGGCCGGTGGCCGTGAGGGGCACCTGGTCGGCGATCCGGGCGATGCCGAAGTCGGTGATCTTGACCCGGCCGTCCGGCGTGATGAGCAGGTTTCCCGGCTTGATGTCGCGGTGGACCAGGCCAGCTGCGTGCGCCGCGTGGAGGGCGGCGGCCGTCTGCGCGACGATGTCGAGCGTCCGGTCCGTGCTGAGCACGTGCTCCCGCTCCAGGATGCTCGACAGAGCCTCGCCGGGGACCAGCTCCATGACGAGGAAGGCGCTGCCGTCCTCCTCGCCGTAGTCGTAGACGTTGGCGATGCCCTCGTGATTGACCAGGGCGGCGTGACGCGCCTCCGCCCGGAAGCGCTCGAGGAAGCCGGGGTCGCCGAGGTATTCGTCCTTGAGGATCTTGATGGCGACCGTGCGGCCGATGACGAGGTCAGTGGCCTGCCACACCTCGCCCATCCCGCCGATAGCGATCCGGGACTGCAGCTCGTAGCGTCCCCCGAAGGTGAGCCCTGCTGTGGGTCTCATTTATTCAGCACCGCCTCTAGTACTTTCCTCGCGATCGGAGCAGCGATGGAGTTACCCGTGCCGCTCTGACCCTGACCACCGCCATTTTCGACAACAACTGCCACAGCGAACCTCGGGTCGTTCGCCGGTGCGAAACCGGTGAACCACAGCGTGTACGGGTCACCCTCGCCGTTCTGCGCCGTACCCGTCTTACCGCCGACCTGAACCCCACCTATTCTTGCATTGCTCGCCACGCCGTGATCGACGCCGTCGACCATCATCTGCTTGATGGTGTCGGCGTTCTCCTGGCTCAGCGGACGCGAGAACTCCTTTGCCTGGAAGCTCTCCTCGGTCTGCAGGTCGGCCGACCGGATGGAGTCCACGAGGTTCGGGGTCATCAGGCTGCCGCCGTTCGCGATCGCAGCCGAGACCATGGCCATCTGCAGCGGAGTCGCACGGTCATCCATCTGCCCGAACGAGCCGAGCGCGCGCTCCGCATCGTCGACGTAGAGCGGGTAGACGCTCTTCTCGACCGGGATCGGGATGCTCAGCGGCTGGTTGAACCCGAACTTGTCCGCCTGGCCCTTGATGACCTCGGGCTTCAGCTGCATCCCCAGTTCGGCGAACGGGATGTTGCACGAGAGGATCTGCGCGGTCGCGATCGAGACGGTCTCACCGGGACCGCACGTGGTGAGCGAGTCGTTCTTCACGATCGTGCCGGAGCCCGGAAGCGGGAGCGACGCCGGGTTGGGGAGCTGGCTGTCCTTCGTGTACTGACCGGTGCCGAATGCGGACGCGCTCATGACAGGTTTGAAGGTCGAGCCGGGCGGGTTCAGGTTGCCGCCGATGGTCCGGTTGATCAGCGGGTCGCCAGAGGCGGCGAGCAGCTGGCTGTAGGCCGCGTCGACGGCCTTGCCGTCGTGTGAGGCGAGGGTGTTGGGGTCGTAGGTCGGCTTCGAGACCATCGCGAGGATCTTGCCGGTCTTGGGTTCGAGCAGGACGACGGCGCCCTGCTTGTCGCCCAACGCATCCCACGCCGCCTGCTGGGCGACCGGGTCGATCGTCGTCTCCACCGTCGCGCCCTGAGGGTTCTTGCCGGTCAGGATGGCGTTGACGCGATCGAAGAACTGCGAGTTGGCGGAGCCACTGAGCTTGGCGTTGAGCGCCCCCTCGAGTCCCGTGGGCTCGCCGTTGATGGGGAAGAACCCGGTGACGGCCGAATACAGCGGACCGTTGCTGTAGACCCGCTGCCACTTGTAGACGTCGTCGGACGGAACGGACTGGGCGACGGGCTGACCCGCGACCAGGATCGCCCCGCGCTGCGCCGAGTAGCTGTTGTTGAGGGCGCGGGTGTTGCGCGCATCCGCGTTCAGCGTGTCCGCCTGGAACACCTGGAGGATCGTCGTCGAGACGAGAAGCGCCAGGAACATCCCGAGCACGATCACGCTCACGCGCTTGATCTCGCGGTTCATGTCAGCTCACCACCAGCCGGGGTTGATTGCGGACGGTGTCGGACAGTCGCAGGAGCAGCGCAACGATGATCCAGTTCGCGACGAGCGACGATCCGCCCGCGGCGAGGAACGGCGTGGTGAGGCCCGTGAGTGGGATCACCCTCGTCACGCCGCCGATCACGATGAAGCACTGCAGGGCGACGGTGAAGGAGAGCCCGACAGCGAGCAGCTTGCCGAAGTCGTCCTGGCCCGCGAAGCCGATGCGCAGGCCACGCGAGACGAACACGATGTAGAGGGCGAGGATGGCGAAGAGGCCGGCCAGGCCGAGCTCCTCTCCGAGGCTCGCGATGATGTAGTCGCTCTGCGAGATCGGAGTGATCCACGGCTGGCCCTGGCCGAGCCCTGTCCCGATCAAGCCGCCTTGCGCCAGGCCGAAGAGGCCCTGCACGAGCTGGTAGCTGCCGCCCAGTTCTGCGCCGTAGCGGCCCGGCGTGAATGGCGTCAGCCAGTTCGCGAACCGGTCGTGGACGTAGGGGAGGACCTGGCTCGCGATCACGGCGCCGCCCACGACGAGCAGCAGCCCGAGGATCACCCAGCTGATGCGCGAGGTCGCGACGTACAGCATCACGAGGAAGAGACCGAAGATGAGGAGACCGGTGCCGAGGTCGCGCTGGAACACGATGACCGCCATGGACGTCAGCCACACGATGAGGATCGGGCCGAGGTCGCGTGCGCGCGGGAACCGGATGCCGAGGAACTTCTTGCCGACGACGGACAACGAATCCCGGGTCTGCACCAGGTAGCCGGCGAAGAAGATCGCCAGGCACAGCTTGGCGATCTCGCCCGGCTGGAAGCTGAACGGTCCGATCCCGATCCACACGCGGGCGCCGTTGATCTCCTTGCCGATGCCCGGGAGGATCGGCAGCAGCAGCAGGACGACGGCCGCGAATCCGAAGAGATAGGTGTAGCGCTGCAGGATGCGGTGGTTGCGGATGAAACTCACCACGAGGATCGCGGCGACGATGGCGATCGCGGCCCACGCGATCTGCTTGACGCCCGCGCTGTCCCACCCGGCATCCTTGTAGTGGATGTCGATGCGGTAGATCTCGGCGATGCCGATCCCGGTGAGGACCGTGGCGATCGGCAGCAGGAAGGGATCGGCCTGCGGCGCGACGAACCGCAGCGCGATGTGCATCCCGATCACGAGCGCCGACAAGCCGGCGCCGAGGTAGACCAGCGTGAGGTCGACATGACCGAGCGCGCCGAGCTGCACGAGCACCACTGCCGAAGCATTGATGGCGCAGGCGATGACGAGCAGGAAGAGCTCGCGGTTGCGCAACTTCTGGGGCAGGCGCAGCCGCTTCACCGGACCGGTGGCGGTCCGGGGCGGTCTGGCCTGCTCGCGCGCGGCGGTCCTATTGTCCGCGGGCATCGCTCAGTTGTTCCACGATCGTCTTGGCGGCCTGGAGATCGTCGGCGTTGATGGTCTGCTCGACCTGCTGCCGGTCGTATGCGGGGAGGTCGTCGACCGTGACGTTCGACTCCTGATACAGGTGCGACAGGCTGATCGGCCCGATTCCCTGCTGGACGCCCTGGTAGATGGCGACCTTTCCGGTCGGCGACGCTCCGACGAAGTAGCGGGACTGCGTCCACTGGTAGCCGAGGGCGATCGCCAGCACGATCGCGACGACCAGTGCGACCAGGCCCACGGTCCAGGTGATCCGGCGTCGGCGCACACGCCGGGCGTCCTCTTCGATGAGTTCGTCGAGGTAGTCCTCGGATTGCGGCTCGAAGTGCGTGGGACCGGTCGCCGGCCGGATGGGGTGCAGGCGCAGGCCGGGGAGGCGCGCCGCGCGGGTGGTCGGCTTGGGCTCCATGCCGAACTGCAGCGGCGAGGCCGCGGAGCCGACCGTCACCGGTTCCTTCACGACGTCGCCGCGCGAGGTGTCCGCGATGTCGAGCACGACTGCGGTGACATTGTCCGGGGCTCCGGCGTCGAGGCTCTGCTTGAGCAGGCGCTCCGCCACCTGCCGGGGGCCGTCCTTGGAGGCGAGCGCGGCGAGCATGTCGTCGTGCTTCACCACGCCGCTGAGACCGTCGGAGCAGATCAGCCACCGGTCGCCGGGCCGCGTGTCGAGCGTCCACGTGTCGATCTCGGGGGAGGCATCCACATCGCCCAGCACGCGCATCAGCACGGAGCGTCGGGGGTGGACCATCGCCTCCTCCTCGGTGATGCGACCGCTGTCGACGAGTCGCTGCACGAAGGTGTGGTCGGTCGAGACCTGCTTGAGCTCGCCGTCGCGGAACAGGTAGATGCGCGAGTCGCCGATGTGGGCGAACGCCATCTGGTCGGCGACGCGGACCATGGCGCTGACGGTGGTGCCCATGCCGGTGAGCTCGGGATGCTCGAACACGGTCTCCGCCAGCAGGGAGTTGGCGGCGATGAGTGCCGACTGGAGCGCGAACTCCGCCTCGCCGGCGGACTCGTACTCGCGATCGGCCTCGCGGATGCGGGTGACGGCGATCGCAGAGGCGACGTCGCCGCCCGCGTGGCCTCCCATGCCGTCGGCGACGACGAACAGCTCACGACCGGCGTAGCCCGAGTCCTGGTTGTTCGACCGGATCTTCCCGATATGGGAGACGGCCGCCGCCTTGTTCGCCGCCACCGGTTACCGCCGCAGCTCGAACGTGGTCGTGCCGATCTTGATCGGCGTGTCGAGCGGGACCTGGGTCGGGACCGTCACGCGGCGGCCGTCGAGGAACGTGCCGTTCGTGGAGTCGAGATCCTGGATCATCCACTCGTCGTTCCAGAGGAGCAGGCGGGCGTGGTGGGTGGAGGTGTAGTCGTCGCGGATGACGAGGTTCGACTCGCTGGAGCGGCCGATGGTGATCGGATCGCGGCCGAGCGGCAGTTCGGTGCCGGCGCGTTGCCCGGAGGTGATGACGAGACGACGGGCGGTCTGCACGCTCGCGTTCGTGTGTCCGCCGGCTCGATTGGCGCCGGAGGGCAGCGACGAGACCGGTGCGGGCTTCATCACCGGCTCGGTCGAGCCTGCGGGTGCGACTCCGGCGGGAACGGGAGCGGGGGCGCTCGCCGCGGGGGAGGCGGGGAAGGGAGAAGGGGCGCTCGCCGCCTGCGATTCCGGCAGCTTGCGGACGCGCTGGCCGAACAGGTCGGTGCGCAGCGCGTACACGATCCCGAAGACGAACAGCCAGAGCAGGAGGAGGAAGCCGAACCGCAGCACCAGCAGGGTCAGCTCGCTGGGGTTCACGTGGGGCTCCAGAAGCCGCCGGCATCGTGGCGGCGCGTGGCGTCATCCACTCGCCCCCGCGGCGCGGCGGCCGCCTGCGGCAGCACGCGGAACACGATGCGCGTGCGCCCGAGGGTGATGACCGACTCCGGTTCGAGGATGGCCTTCTTCAGCGGCTGGCCGTTGAGTTTCGTGCCGTTCGTGGAACCGAGGTCTTCGACCTGGGCGCGGTGTCCGTCCCAGGTGATCAGAACGTGCTTGCGGGAGATGCCGGTGTCGTCCACGGTGATGTCGGCCTCGGCGCCACGGCCGACCACGGTGCGCGAGTGGGCCAGCGGGTAGTGCCGGCCGTCGACGTCGAGCACAGGGGTCCAGGCGACATCGCCCTTGACGTTCTCGGAATCGACCTGCAGCATCCCGACGCTCAGGTCGGTGTCCTCTTCGAGGTCGATCGAGATGCCGCCGGCGAACTGGTAGTGCTGTGCTGCCGCGTGCTTCTGCACGAAGTCGACGAGCTCGTCGGTGAGAGCGGCGCCCATCGCGCGCATCCGCTCGTAGTCGTCGTGGGCCATGCGCAGCACGAACCGGTTGGGCGCCAGGACGCGATCCCGCGCGACGACGGCCGCCTTCGTGTCCATCTCCTTGCGCAGGCCGCTGGAGAGCTCGACCGGCTGGAGCCCGGAGCGGAAGGTCTTCGCGAACGCGCCATTGACCGCGCGCTCGAGCCCTCGCTCGAAGTTGTCCAGAATGCCCACAGTCTCCCGCTCCCGGTCCGATGACTACATGCATGTTAGTCGGAACCCTGGGAAACCCACTGGCTATCCGGTGAAGATCAGCCGTCCGGAGGATGCCGCGATTGGTGATGCGTCCGAGCGCCGTGTTAGAGTTCCTGGGTTCGCGCGAGTGGCGGAATTGGCAGACGCGCTGGCTTCAGGTGCCAGTGCCCGCAAGGGCGTGGGGGTTCAAGTCCCCCCTCGCGCACGAACGAAAAAAGGTCGGATCGACGAAAGTCGTCCGGCCTTTTTCCGTAGGCCGTGCCGGATGTCCGCAGATCGTGCAGAGTGAGCCGTATGGAATCCGGCGTCCACCCGACAGCGCGGCATGTGGTGCGCCCATCCGGCCTCCACCGGTTGAGCGCGCGGCCCGCCGTGTGGGTCGACGATCAGGGCGACGAGGTGCGTGACGCGGCCACCTTGGCGCGGCTCGCAGCTCTCCGCATTCCGCCGGCATGGACGCATGTGTGGGCGGCGTCCACCGGCGACGCTGCACTGCAGGCCACCGGGGTGGATGCACGGGGCCGCACGCAATATCGCTACTCACCTGAGGCGGTCGCCCGGGCCGCAGGGCATAAGTTCGGCTCGCTGATGGACTTCGCGCAGACGCTTCCGCAGCTGCGCGAGCAAGTGGACGCCGACCTCCTGCCGGAGGACGGGGTGACCGGGCCCGCCCTCCCGCTCACCGCGGCAGCAGTGCGCCTGCTCGATCAGGGGCTGTTCCGGGTGGGGTCGACGCGCTACGCACGCGACAATCACACGTTCGGTCTGACCACGCTCGCCCGTAAGCACGTGCGTATCGACGGCGATGCCCTCGTCTTCGACTTCGTCGGGAAGGAGCACATCTCGCACCACGTGACGGTGCGGGATGCGCTGGTCTCCCGGGTGATCCGCCGTCGGCTGGAGCGCGACGAGGATGACGACGCCGCGCTGTTCTCCACGGCGGAGCTGCCGTCGCCGCGACGGATCGACAGCGTCACGGTCAACTCGTACATCCACACGCACTCGGGCGCAGCCTCCAGCGCGAAGACGTTCCGCACGTGGGGCGCGACGGTCGCAGCCGCGGCGGTGGCGGGCGGTGCCCGCTTCGAGGTCGCGGGGAAGCGGATCCGGGACGACCTGGCGCCGTTCCACGCGGCGGCGCAGCTCCTCGGTGACACCCTCACGGTCGCCCGCCAGTCGTACGTGCACCCTCAGGCGGTCGCTGTCGGCGCGACCCGGCCGGTTCGGGATGCCGTGTCGGCCGCTTCGACGGCGGCCGGCTCCGATGCGGTGGAGGCGATCCTGCGCGCAGAAGTGCTCAGGAAGGCCGTGTACGAGGGGCTCCTGTCGGCGGAGGAGTGACGGCCTCCCCGCTCGTCGCGGCCCGGCGTTGGAGACTCTCGCTGGCTCGCTCGAGCGGGTGCCTGCCACTGTCTTCCGTCGGCGAACGCGGGGAAGCGGTCCGTCATACATCCGCTCCGTGAGCTGATCTCCCGGCCGAGCTCAATAAGGTCGCGCCTCAATTCGCGACCGCTGTGGAGAACGTCCCGTCCGCGACCGCCTGGCGGACCGTGAGGTAATCCGAGCGGGCCTGCTCGGCGTAGTCGAAGGCCCACTTCACCATGGCGGCATCGAACGTCGTGCCGTTTCCGAGGTACCCCGCTATGAACGGCGCGTCGGGAGACTGCGCGTGGGCGCGAGCGAGCACGGTGCCGCATGCGTCGACGTAATCGGCGAACGGGCGGAAGTCGAGCGTTTCCGTGTCGATCGAGACGTTGTGGTCGCGGAACTGCCGGATGTAGAACGCATGCCCGTCCGTCGTCGCGTGTCCCAGGAACGGATCGCTGACTGCCTGCAGCACCCGCTGGTTACCGACGACGCGGTGGCCGTGCTCGTCGGCGTGGGGGTGGGCGTCGAGCATGGGCGAGCGTCTCGCCGGGGCGCCGCCGAACTCGACTGCGACGGACTCGTTCGCCTCCTTCACCTGCAGCACCAGCGGCTCTCCCGCCGGCCCGGTGAGGACGATGATGTAGCAGCGCGTTCCCACGCTGCCGACGCCGACGACGCGGCGCGCCGCATCCGTCGCCACGTACTGCGACAGCAGGACCGCGATGTCCGTCGGAACAGTGCTGAGGTAGGCGCGAAGGATCCCGAGCACGTTCTGCTCGGTCGTCTCGGGCACATGGGCCTGCCGCGGCGGGTTCTCGATGATGGTCACGGCGCCATCCTCCCCGCGTTGTGTGATCTTGCGTACGACTCGATCGGACGTCCTTCGGGACGCCGCTTCGATCGCACGGTCGAGGACCTGCTGAGAGCTGAGGGCGCGCCGGACACTTCTCACGTCGGCGCGGATGTAATACCGCTCCAGGACGCCGAGCCGCACCATCTGCCGGATGCCGACGCGGTAGGCGGAGGCGGCCTCGAGCGCGACGACTCTGACCTTCGCCTCGCGGAACCCGCGCTGGCGGGCCGCCAGCACGACGCTCACGACGAAGCGCTTCACGTCCCACTCCCACGGCCCGTAGGCCGACTCGTCGAAGTCATTGAGATCGAAGACGAGACTGCGCTCGGGCGAGGCGAAGATTCCGAAGTTGGCGATGTGAGCGTCACCGCAGATCGTCACGTCGATGCCGGTCCGCGGCTCGCCCGCGAGATCGGCCGCCTGGATCGCTGCCGACCCGCGGTAGAACGCGAACGGGTTCGCGGTCATCCGCTCGAGCCGAAGCGGGATGAGCTCTGCGACCCGGTGCAGGTGCTGCCGCTTCAGGACGCCGACGGGGTCGCGATCCGCTGCCGGCAGGTACTCGCCCTGGCGGCTTCGCGGGAGAGCAGACCGGGCGTCCTTGCCGGCCTGGTAGAGGTCGGCGGCGCTGTGGATGGCGTCGTGATCGAGACGGAGATGGCGCTCTTCGACGTTCATCGGCTGCTCCTCTTTCCGAGGCTGTGCGTGGCACCAGCGTAGGCCGACAATCGGCCGGCGTGTCGGGTCGCCGTGAAGATGCTGTCCCCGCCGTGAAGAGGGGCGGCTAGGGTGTGCGTGAATGGGAGGCCGCGTGCGGGTTGGGCAGTGGTTGAGCAGGCACGATCCGGGGTACGGCGCGCTCCGACGGGCGGGTCGCACGGCGATCGTCATGCCCCTGCTGTTCGCCCTGGCCAGCGGTGTCATCCGGAACCCGGACGTGGCCATCTTCTCGGCGTTCGGGTCGTTCGCGATGCTGCTGTTCGTCGACTTCGGCGGCCCGCTGCGTGAGCGGGTGCAGGCGCTCGCGACGGTGGCCGTGGTGGGTGCCGTGCTCATCTGTCTCGGAACACTCGCGTCGCATCCGGTCTGGCTGTCGGCGGTGGCGATGGCGGTCGTCGCGCTGCTCGTGCTGTTCGCCGGGTCGGTCAGCTCGGTGAGTGCGTCTGCCAGCACGTCGCTGCTGTTGGCGTTCATCCTTCCGGTCACGCTTCCGGGGACCGTCGCATCCATCGGGCCACGGCTGCTCGGCTGGGGGATCGCGGCGGTCGTCAGCATCGTCGCGGTGACGGTTCTGTGGCCGGCGCCCGCGCGCGAGCCCCTGCGCCGACCCGCGATCGACGCGATCCGCGCGCTCGCCGCCCGGCTGCGATCCGACACCGCGTATCTGCGCGGCGACACGGATCCCGGCCTCCTGGCCGAGCGCGACCGCACCATCGCCGAGGCGACGGCCGACGTGACGGCACTGCACGAGGCGTTCCTCGCGGCACCGAACCGGCCGACGGGATTGAGCACGCCGGCGCGCACGATCGTCCGCCTGGTCGACGAACTGACCTGGCTCGATTCGGTGATGGCCCAGTTCGAGCGGTACGCGACGAAGCCCTCCGTTGTGTCCTCTCCGACCCACGCGGCCGCCTGGACGGTGAAGAGCGCCGGGGCCGACGTGCTCGACGAGGGCGCGCTCGTGCTGGCGCAGCACGGCGGCGACACCTCCGCTCTGGATGCTGCGCTGCAGCGTCTCGCGAACGCCCGCGCGGACGTCGAGGTGGCGATGCTGACCCAGCCGATCACTCCGGATGCAGGGGAGACCGTCATCGCGGACCTGACCACGACGCTGGATCCGGGCTTCCGCGCGCAAGAACTCTCGTACGCCATCGCGACGGTCGGAACCAACATCTCGCTGACCGCTCGCGCGGAACGCCGCTCGTGGGGGCAGCGGGTGCTCGGCCGGCAGCCGGGCGGCCTGAGCGGACCCGTGGCGGCTGCGGCGGAACGCGCGAGCGGCTACGTCGGCTGGAACTCGGTGTGGCTCCGCAACAGCATCCGCGGGGCGATCGCCCTCGGGCTGGCCGTTCTGCTCGCCAACCTCACCGGAGTCGAGCATTCGTTCTGGGTGGTCCTCGGAACGCTCTCGGTGCTCAGGTCGAACGCCCTCAGCACCGGGCAGACGGTGCTGCGCGGCGTGCTCGGGACCGTGGTCGGTGTCGTGCTCGGCGCCGCCGTCCTCTTCGTCATCGGAGCGAACCCGGTGGTCCTGTGGATCGTGCTGCCGGTGGCCGTCCTCATCGCCGGCGCGGCACCGGCCGTCATCTCGTTCGCCGCGGGGCAGGCGGCCTTCACCGTCGTGCTCGTCCTCCTCTTCAACATCATCGCGCCGACAGGATGGACGGTCGGGCTGATCCGGATCGAGGACATCGCCCTCGGTTGCGCCGTCAGCCTGGTGGTGGGCGCGCTGTTCTGGCCGAGGGGTGCGGCGACCTCGCTGCGCCGGGCGCTCTCGGATGCGTACCGCGAGAGCGTCAGCTACCTCCAGGCGGCGGTCACCTACGGCGTGGGGGAGCGCGACGCGGAGGCGTCCTACGGTGCGCAACTGCGGGCGCAGGAGACGCGCGCGGCCGCCGCGTCCCGCCGGCTCGACGACGCCTTCCGCACCTACCTGGCGGAGCGCGGGGCCAAGCATCGTCCGCTCGCCGAGGTCTCTGCGTCCGTGACCGGGGTCGCGGGGGTGCGACAGGCGAGCGACGCGGTCGCGGAACTGTGGCAGGGGCAGCCGCCGGTCGACTTCCACACGGCCGAGGCGCGTGAGGCACTCACGGCAGCGCTCGACGCACTCGAGAGCTGGTACCGGGAGCTGGCCGCACAGCTCGTCGCGTCCGGTCCCCTGCCCGAGCCGGTGCCGTCGGATCCGACGATGGTGAGCCGCCTTGCGGGAGCGGTGCTCGAGCGCCAGGGCGCATCCACCGACATGCACGACGTGGCGACCGCCGTCCGCATCATCTGGACGGCCGACTACCTGGTGGTGGTCAGCCGGCTGGAGACCGTCATCGTCGCGCCGGTGCAGGTGCTCCGGGACGACGTTTCCCGCTGAACCGGCCCGGGAGGGCGTCGTTCATGCGCGCCGGGGGAGCCGGACGGTGACCACCGCGCCTCCTTCGGGACGGTTGGCCGCATCCACCGTCCCGGAGTGACGCCCCACCACCTCCGAGACCAGGGCGAGCCCGAGCCCGTAGTGACGGGCGCGTTCGTCGCCGGGTTGCGCATCCCGGGCGGTGGCGAAGCGCTCGAACGCACGCGCGTCGACACCCGCCGAGAAGCCGGGGCCGTCGTCGTCGACGGTCAGGATGACGCGGTCACGGGAGGTGGCCACCGTGAGCCGCACGACACTCCGGGCATGGTCGAGCGCGTTGTCGAGCAGGGCGACGACCATCCTGCGCAGGGAGACCGGGGCGCCCGTGACCAGCGCGCCGGACGGGGCCCGCAGATCGATCCGCAGGCCGCGCTCCGCGGCGCGGCCCTCCGCCGACCGGACGACCGCACCGGTCAGCTCGCCGAGATCGACCCCCTCCGCTTCGGCGGTCTGCCGGGGGTCGGCAGCGGTCAGCAGGTCCTGCACGATCTCCGTGAGCGCGCGGCTGTCGTCGACGATCTCGTCGAGACCGGAGCGGACCTCCTCGTCCGTCGCCCCGACCGCGCCGGAGCTGACGCGACGGCGGAGCAGCTGGGCGCGCGTGCTCAGGAGGGTCAGCGGCGTCCGGAGCTCGTGTCCCGCGTCCGCCACGAACCGGCGCTGCAGGGCGAGCGCGTCGGCGAGTGGCCGGATCGACCGGCGGGCGAGCACCAGGCCGATCGCCGCCGCGGCGATCGTCGCGATGAGCCCCGAGGCCACGAGCGCGATGACCAGCCGGCTCAGTTCCTCCTGCTGCTCGCCCAGTCCGTAGGCGACCTGGACCACCTTGCCGCGGCGCACATCCGTCACGGTGAGGTAGCGCTGCCCTCCGGCCTCCACGACGCCGGAGACCGAGCCGCCGTGCTCCGTGACCTGATCCAGGGCGTCCTCATCGGGGAGCCCGGCGGGCATGCCGGGAGACTCCTCCCGGCCGTGCGGGTCGACGACGGTCACGAGGAGGTTGCGGGGCGCGTCGTGCACCGAGTCGACCATCGACGCATCTGCGAGAGCCCGTTTGGCCGCCTCCGCCTGTCCGGCGGAGACCACGGTGTACACGACGACGCCCAGCGCGATGAACAGGCCCACGATGATGAGCGCGAATTGGGCCGCCAGCCGAAGGGAGGCCGAGCGCAGTTCCCGCTCGTCGCCGTGGCTCACGAGAGCGACCCCAGGCGGTAGCCGACTCCCCGGACGGTCTCGATGAGCGACCGGCCGAACTTGCGACGCAGGTGATGCACGTACGTGTCGACCACTCCCGGATCGTCGGCGGCGGCGAACACCTCCTCGAGGAGGACAGCGCGCGAGAACACCAGGCCGGGCCGCCGGGCGAGGAGTTCCAGGAGTGCGGACTCCCGCTCGGACAGGACCGTCCTGCCGCCATCGTCGAGCGTCACCGTCCGGCTGCCCGTATCGAGCCGTCCGCCCGGGAAGCGAACCGTCGGGACGACCGAGGCCGCCCGGCGGGTCAGGGCCCGCACCCGGGCCACCAGTTCGTCGATGTCGAACGGTTTCGCCAGGTAGTCCTCGGCGCCCGCATTCAGCCCGTCGACCCGGTCGGGGGCGGTTCCGAGCGCGGACAGCACGAGGATGGGTGTGGTGACGCCGCTGTCGCGCAGCCGGCGCAGCACATCCAGGCCCTCGATCGCAGGCAGGCCGCGGTCGAGCACCACGACGTCGTAACCGCCGGTGAGGCCGAGGTGGAGGGCACGCTGACCGTCACGGGCCAGCTCGACCTCGAACCCCTCCGAACGGAGGAGGGTGTCGAGCATGCCGGCGAGCCGGCTGTCGTCCTCGGCGATCAGGACGCGCGGCTTTTCGCTCACCTCCGCAGTATAGGAGCCGGCTCCCACCGGGTCCCCGGGCAGCGCGCTCATGCGGCGGGCGCCGGTTGCGCGAACGCCAGCCGCCCCCCGCCGAGGAGCCGGCCGGAAGCGTCGAGAGCCAGGACCCCGCGTGCGCCCGACGCCAGGGCCCAGGGGATGCCGTCCGCTCCCAGCGCGAAGACCGCGGTCGCCAGCACGTCGGCCGTGGTCAGGTCGTCCGCGACGACCGTGGCGCTCAGCAGCGAGCGGGGGGTGGAGCCGTCGCGGCCGTCGACGATGTGCTCGCCCCGCTCGTATGCCCCGGAGGTCGCGACGGCGCCGTCCGTGACGGCCAGGACGGCCAGCATCGCTTCGGGATCATTCGGGGAGCGGATACCGACGCTCCAGGGCCGGCCTTCGCCGGGGCTGCCCGAGACCGCGACATCACCCCCGGCGTTGAGGCAGAAGTCACGCAGGCCGGCCGACGTCAGCACGACGGCAGCGCGCGCGGCCGCCCATCCCTTCACCACACCGTCCAGATCCCAGGTGCCGTCGGCGCAGCGGATGCGGAAGGCGCCCCCCGAAGAGCGAGCAGCGGCCTCGCCGATCGCGACCACCTCCCGGAAGTCGGCGCTGTGTTCGATGCCGCGACCGCCTGACGCGTTGGCCCGGCTCACCTCGCTGTCGGGAAGATAGCGGCTGAAGCGCTGGTCGGCCTCGCGGAGCACCGAAAAGGCGCGTTCGGCGGCGGGTGCAGCATCCACTTCGTCCCGGATGTCGATCGACATCGGGATGCCCATGACGGTCTCGAGGAACCTCATCGCTGGTCGATCGCCGACTGGAGCGACTGGATGTAGCCCTCGGACGTGTACGTCGCCCCCGAGACCGTGTCGATGTTCGCGGACTGGGAGGCGAGTGCCTCCTGCTGCAGGATCGGCAGCGCCTGGTCGTTGATCTCGACATCGCGGCCGCTGCGGTTCGGGTACTGGACGGTGTCGATCGCAGTGATCGTGGTGCCCGAGAAGGTGACCTTCACCTGCACCGCGCCATACCGCGTGTCGATGGCCGAACCGGTCACGGTGGTCGTGGCGGGCGCGGCGGCGGGGGCCGAGGCGGATGAGGACGGCGTCGGTGTCGCGGTGGTGGTCGAGCCGGCGCTCGACGAGCCTGTGCCTGCAGCCGAGTCCGTCGTCCCGCTCGTCCCGGTCGTTCCGTTGGTCGCCGTCGAGTGGACGGACGTGGAGGCTGCCGAGACCTCGCTCGCGCTTCCGTACAGTTTCAGGCCGACCGTCGCGCCCATCGTGACCAGGATGACGGTGAAGAGGACGGTTCCCCGCCAGGATCTGCTGTTCATGACATGCTCAGTTCTTCTCGGTGGATGAAGCGTTTGGGCATCCGGAGCGCACGAAGGGAGGCTTCGACGCGCTCGCCCATCCCTTCCGGGCCGCAGATGAAGGCCTCCCAGTCGTGCAGGTCCGGGATGAGGTGGCGCAGCGACTCCGCGGCGAGCGGGTCGTAACCCAGTTCGGCTCGGCGGCCGACCAACGGGATCACGGTCACCCCCGGCATGTTCTGCAGCTCGCCCAGCAGCGCCAGGTGCCGCGCGGAGCGGGCTCGATAGAGCACGACGGGCTGCGCGCCGCGGCGGACGAGATCCTCGGCCAGTGCGCGGATCGGCCCGATGCCCGCGCCGCCGGCAACCAGGAGCACGCGCGGGCGGCTGGCGCGGTCGGCGGTGAAGCGGCCGAACGGTCCGTCGGCGAAGACCAGCGAGCCGGGCCGGAGCGACGGCAGGCGGCTGGAGTGGTCTCCGAGGGCACCGACGGTGATACGTAGGTACCCGTTCGCCGGGACGGCAGAGACCGAGTAGGGGTGCGCGGTGCCCAGGTGACCCCAGGCGAGGAAGCGGAAGAGCAGGAAGTTGCCGGCCTTCACTCCCATCCGGTCGACCCGCGGGCCCGTGAGCCACACGCTGTTCAGGCCCTCGCCTTCCGGCACCACGGTGACCACGCGCATCCGTCCCCGCCAGGCATCGAGGGTCGGCAGGATGAGTCGCCAGGTCAGCACGGCCGCGGCGGTTCCCAGGTAGAGGGTGATCCAGATCACCCGGTTCCACGGGTCGGCGACGAAGTGCGCACCCCCGCTGAGCTGGTGGAGGAAGGTCAGGAAGATCGACACGTAGGTCGTCAGGTGCAACCAGTACCAGACCTCGTAGGACAGCTTGGCGCGGATGAGTCGCGCACTGCTGATCCCGACCGCGAGGAACGCGATGGTGCCGACGAGAGCGGTGATCATGTCGGGGTACGACTGGAGGATCGAGACGAATTCGTCCCAGGGCGGATTCTTGTCGGCGAGTTCGCCACCGAAGACGAGGAACAGCACGTGCACCACGATCAGGAAGAGGACGGAAGCGCCGAGCGAGCGGTGCCAGGAGACCAGCTTGTCCAAGCCGACGGCGTTCTCGAACCACGGGACGCGGGCGATGAGGAGCACCTGAACGCAGATGAGGAAACCGCCGACCATTCCGCTGAGCTCGCCCAGAGAGGTCAGGGCGTTCGCGGGTGTCGCGCCGAAGCCTGCGGGGACGCTGAGCCACCACATCGCGAGCACGCCGACGACTCCGAGCGCGAGAGCCGCCCGCACGACGCGCGAACCTGAGTGCGGGTGGCCGGCGCGGACCCGGACGCGCCGCACCGGCACCGTCATGCTCGCTGTCTGTCCCATGTCATCCACGATGCAGCCGCATTCTTGGTGGATTCTTACGTGGGCTGGGAGCCGCCTATGGGGAACGTATGGGTTCCTCTTCACGGCCGTCGGCCAGGCCTGCGATGCTGGGGACGTCAAAGGGAGACGACAGTGGACGACAATGCGTTCTTCGAGCGGGCGATCCTCGCCTGGGCGGCGGGACCGGACGACGAGGATGCGGTGCGGCAGTTGCGCGCGCTCTTCTCGGACGACGAGTTCGCCGCGTGGCGGGCATCCCGAGCCGCGTCGCCCCGGGTGGCGGTCGCGGTCGAGCACGACGACGAGCGTGATCGGTACGTCGCCGAGTGGGGCGAGTACGGCCTCCAGGGCACCTCACCGCGATCGTACGAGCAGGCGATCGACGACCTCGCGCCGCACGTCCGCGCGTGGGCGGCGGACTTGCGCGACGCCGCCGCGCGGCTCGGGACCACGCCCGAGCTGGGTGCGCTGGTGACCGAGCTCGCAGGGCTGGACGACGACGCCCTGCGCACGTACCTCCTCGTCCGGGTCTCGTTCGATCGCGGCGCACTGACCTTCCGTCTGGCGGAGTTCGTGGAGGAGGACGGCACGACCACTCAGCGTGCGGTGCCGTTCGCTGACGGGCATCCTCCGGCCGAGATTGACCTGCCGGTGGACGGGCGCATGAAGACGTACCAGTCGAGCACCCGGGGCGACCGCGTCGCCTTCTCGCCGGTCGGCTCCGGTCCGAGCATCGGAGCGACGCTGCGGCAGGAGGATCCGACCGGCGATTTCGATGCCGAATTCCCCCGCGAGGATTTCCGACCCCGTTGACAGACGCCGTACGCCCGGGGAGTATCGCGGAGACAGCTGAAAAGGGTGGTGCCGTGACGACGTCAGGCGTGGATGTGCGGGAGCTCTCCCGAGCGATCTCCGAGCACCAACTCGAGGTGCACGTTCAACCGCAGGTGGATCTGGAAACCGCGGACATCGTCGGCGTCGAGGGACTGGCCCGCTGGACGCACCCGACTCTCGGCGTCATCCCGCCGGACGAATTCGTGGCGCTCGCCGAGGCGAGCGGCCTCATCCATGAATTGGGGTTGTTCGTGCTGCGGGAGTGCTGCCGCATCGGACGGGACTGGCGGACGCGCGGCTTCGACCTCTCGGTCGCGGTCAACGTCTCGCCGCTGCAGCTGGAGACCGACCTCTTCTTCGACGAACTGGAGCGCCAGCTCTCGGAGACCGGCCTTCCCCCTGCCGACCTCATCGTCGAGGTCACCGAGGCTGAACGGATCACCGATTACGGGACGGTCGTCGGGCGGCTGGAAGTCATCCAGCAGTGGGGGGTCACCGTGTCCATCGACGACTTCGGGTCCGGGCATTCTTCGATCGAGCGTGCAGCGGCCGTCCACGCCCGGGAGCTGAAGATCGACCGCAGCCTCATCGCCGCGGGTGACTGGGACGGCGTAGGCGAGGCGGTCGCGCTCGCCAAGAAGGGCGGGATGCGCGTCGTCGCCGAGGGGATCGAGACCCAGGAGCAACTGGAGCGGGCGAAATCGGCCGGCTGCGATCGTGCCCAGGGCTACTTCATCGCCCGCCCGAGCCCCCCAGACGATTTCGAAGAGTGGATGCGTTCGTTCGTGCGCTAAATTTGACCCGTCAGCCGCCCGTAGGCGGCCCAGACCTGAAGGAGACGAGCGGTGCGCCCCAGCGAAGCGGACGACCTGCCCTGCGCCCTCGTCGAGTTGGATTCCGACGGCCTCGTCGTCGACGCCAACCATCTCTTCGAAGAGTGGACCGGGCTCAGCCGTGCAGAGTTGAGCGGGCGGCCCTTCGCCTCCCTGCGTCAGCGGATACCGGCGATCGGCGGCCGATCGGACGGACTCGTGCGACTGGTGAACGTCGACGGCACGTCGCGCGCCGTCCTGGTCGACTCGCGCGAGATCGACGGCGGGCGGCGGCTCGCGCTCGTCGATGCCACCGAGCGAGCCGAGCACGAGCAGGCGCTGATGCGGTCGCAAGTGCTCCAGGAGCGCACGCGGAAGCGGCTCCAACTCATCATCGACTCGTCGATCGCCTTCTCCGCCGCCACCACCGAGCAGGAGTTGGTGGACATCCTGGCCACGACGGTGACCCAGGCATATCAGGCGGAACAGGCCGGTGTCTTCCTGCTCGACGAGCTCGGCTCCTTCGTGCACGCGTCAGGGACCAACCCATTGCAGTCAGTGACAGAGGGTGGCGCACTGGTGACCCGTGCCGTCGGCCTCCACCACGTGCTCACGGTCAGCGGCAGCGACGCCGCCGACGCGGTGACTCCCGTTCTCGGCGATGCCATGCGTGCTGCGGGGGTGGATGCGGTGCTCGCCGCGCCCATCCAGCACGACGACGTTCTCTACGGCGTCTTCGTCGCGTTCTTCCTCCACCCGCGCCAGTTCGACTCCGAGGCCGCCCCGCTGGCCGACGCGCTCGCCGGTCAGGCCGCGCAGGCGATCACCACCTTGCGGCTGCAGCGAAAGCTCGAGCACGCTGCCATGCACGACGAGACGACCGGCCTGCCGAACCGGCGGCGCCTGGAGAATCAGCTCCTGGAGTACGGCGTCGCGAACCCGGCGCTGGTGGCGACGCTGTTCATCGACCTCGACGGCTTCAAGCGGGTGAACGACAGCCTCGGACACCACGTCGGCGATCTCCTGCTCCGCGAAGTCGGCGAGCGTCTCCAGGTCGCTGTGCGCGCCGACGATCTCGTGGCCCGCTACGGCGGAGACGAATTCGTCGTCGTGTGCGAGGTGCCCGAGCCGGCGGCGGCAGCGGATGTCGCTGACCGCATCCGCCGCTCGATCGAAAAGCCTTTCCAGGATCTTCCGCCGGGGTTCCCGATCAGCGCGAGCATCGGCATGTCGCTCGCACGAACCGAGGACCCGGGCTGGAACCCCGACCGGCTCATCCGCGAAGCCGACCACGCGATGTACTCGGCGAAGAACGCCGGTGGCAATCGCGTGGTCGGCACGGCCGCCTGACGGCGGCCCTGGCGCTCAGCTATTGGGACTGGAGTCGCTGACCCGACTCCCTGGCGTCATCGGCCACGTCACCGGCACGGTCGGCGGCCTCCGCCTTGACGGTGTCGACCCCCTCCTGTGCTGTCTCCTTCACCGACTGGACCGCCTCCTGGGCCGGCTCCTTCAGGTTGCCGGCGATCTGCTTGCCGGCGTCGGCAGCCTCCTGCAGAAGGGGCTGAGCTGCATCCTTCGCGGATGCCGCGAGCTCCTTCTCCTTGTTGCTAGCCGGAATGAGGGAGGCGACGAGCGCGCCGACGCCGAAGGCGATGAGGCCCACCGCGAGCGGGTTGCCCTGTGCCTTGTTCACGACGGTTCGGCCGGCGTCGGCGACGGCGGAGCCGGCATCCGACACCGCTCCACCCGCAGAGCTGGAGAGGTCGTCGGCCGATCCCATCACCCGCTCGCTAAGCGAGTGGAAGGCGCCCTTGACCTTGCGGGTCTGACGCTCGGCGATCTTGCTGGGCGTGACCTTGTCGGCCAGTGCATCGACGTCGCCGCTCAGGTTGCGGCGCGTGGCCTCGATTTCGGCGCGGATCGCGTCGGGGTCGTCGCTCATCGGTTCTCCTCGTTTCGCTTCAGTGTTTCGGGGAATTCTTTGACCGTCTCCACGGTCTGGGGGGCACCCTTGACGGTCTCGAGCTGCTTGCGACCGCGCAGGTACAGGATCAGTGCGACGACGCCCCAGATGATGGCGACGATCACCGCGGACCAGGCGTTGCCGACCAGGTAGCCGAGCGCCCACCAGAGGGCGACCGACAGGAAGAACACGGCCATGAGGCCCGCGTAACCCGCGCCGCCCAGCAGTCCGGCGCCCTTACCGGCGCGCGTGACGGTCTGCTTGATCTCGGCCTTCGCGAGCTCCATCTCCTGGCGGATCAGGGTGGAGAGGTCACGACTGACCTCCCCGAGCAGTTCGCCGAGCGAGGTGTTCGCGGCGCGCTCCTCCGACGGGGTGGTGGGCTGATCGGTCATAGCCGGCCCCCGGTGTAGCCGGCTCCGGGAAGCTCGGGCAGCTCGTTCACGTCGTCGCCGTACGGGTCGTCGACGATGCCGGTTCCGGCTCCGCTGACGGTGCCGCCGACTCCGGTGGTGCCGGTCGCGGTGTAGCTCGGGGTGCTGCTGGCGCTCGGGGCGCTGCTGGCGCTCGGGGTGCTGACGGCGGTGTCAGCGGCTGGAGTGCTGCTGGAGCTGCTGCCCGAGTCGTCCCCGCCGCTGGCGAGCGCGCGGGTCAGGCGACCCGCGAGTGCGCCGGCGATGGCGGCCGCCGCAATGAATGTGCCGGGGTTCCGTCGTGCATACGACTTCACCTCGTTGAGGAGCGAACCCGGGTCGCGCTGGTCGAGCCAGCCGGCGATGGAGTGCGTCCGGTCGGCAGCCTGGCGGACCAGGTCGGTTGCGAGGCCGCCCTGCTCTGAGGAGGAGGCCATCTGCTGCAGTTCGTCGCCCACGGAGTGGAGGCCGCTGGCCACCCGCTCCTGCTGCTGGGCCGCTTGGTCGCGCAGCTCCCGCGTGGTCTGGTGGTACAGGTCCTTCGCCTGGAACTTCGCCTCGGCGGCCACGTTCTGGACCTGCTCCTTGGCGGTTCCTGCGACGGCCTTCCCGGCGTCGGCGGCAGACCCGGCGACGCGGCCCGCTTCGTCCTTGACTCCGCCCTGGCTACTTCCGCCTGTTGCGGTTCCCCCGGTGGCCCCTGTGGTGCTGTCCGGCAGCACGGTCTCGGGCAGGCCGGCTTCGGGCTCGAACGCATCGCGTCTGCTGTCGAAGATCGGTGTGTCCGCGGACTGGTCGTCTGACATGGTCATGACTGACGTTTCCTTTCGATGGATGTGTCCGGTTGGATGTGCGGCCTACTGAAGACCCGTGGAGAAGCGGGTACAGCGATTGACATCACCCTCTGTCGGGGGGTACCCCTACGCGTGGGTGTGCCGTGTCGGCGGCCTGGTCTACCGTGTCGGCCATGAATGTCGTCGACTGGCTTCTCGATTCCGACCCCGCGATCCGCTGGCAGGTTCTTGCCGATCTGAGGGATGCGCCTCCCGACCAGATCGCGGCCGAGCGGGCCAGGATTCCGCGCGAGGGCTGGGGAGCGACCCTGCTGGCGGAGCAGGCGGAGGACGGGCTCTGGGACGGCGGAACCTACCGGCCGGGATGGATTCCCCCCGAGCGCGACGGCTTCGATGCGTGGAGCGCAACGCACTTCACCCTGCAGCAGCTGGTCGACTTCGGCATCGATCCGGAGAGCCCGGAGGCGCAGCTGGCCGTCGAACGCGTGCGCGAAAATGTTCGCTGGGAGCACGCCGGCGAACCGTACTTCGACGGCGAGACCGAACCGTGCATCAATGGGGTGACGCTGACGATCGCCGCGTACTTCGGCCAGGGCGGCGATCCCATCGCCCGGACACTGGTCGAATCACGGTTGTCCGACGGCGGCTGGAATTGCTGGGCCGAGTACGGCGCGCGGGTGTCCTCCTACCATTCGACGATCTGCGCGGTGGAGGGATTGAGGGCGTGGGAGCGCGCGGGAGGCTCGGATCCGCGGGTCGCCGAGGTGGCTGCGGCGGGTGAGGAGTACCTCCTCGACCGCGGGCTGTTCCGTCGCCGCTCGGACGGCTCCATCCCCGACCCGCGCATGACGATGCTGTCCTACCCGGTGCGGTGGTACCACGACGTGCTCCGCGGCCTGGAGCACTTCCGCCTGCAGGACCGGCGGGATCCCCGGCTGGCGGAGGCGATCGAACTGGTGCGCGGCAAGGCGGACGCCGACGGGCGCTGGGTGCTCGAGAACCTGCACGAGGGTTCGGTGATCGTCGAGTTCGAGATGGAGGGTTTCCCGAGTCAGTGGATCACGCTGCGTGCGCTGCGGGTGCTCCGGTGGTGGGACGCCGCCTGAGGTGCAGCGGGTGGGCTCAGCGGGTCACGGCATAGTGCAGCGCCACGGTTCCGCCGGCGAACCGTCGCTCGTCGAGCAACTCCAGGTTCTGCCGCCGGCCCTGCGGGAAGGCGGGGGTTCCTCCACCGACCGCGACCGGTACCGCGATCAGCCGCACCTCGTCCACCAGGCCCGCGTCGAAGGCGGCCGCGGCGACGGTCGGACCGCCGATCGACACGTCCCGGTCGCTGCTCGCGATGAGGTCGCGCACCTGCCCGGGGTCGAAGCGCGGCTCGACCCGCGTCCGCGGCGTCGACACAGCCGTCAAGCTGGATGAGTACACGACTTTGTCGGCGTCGCGCCAGATCGCGGCGTAGTCGGCTGTCACCGGATCGTCCTCCGCGCCGGGGAAGTCCTGCCAGACGCGCATCGTCTCGTACATGCGCCGTCCGTAGAGGTACGTGCCCACCTCGCGTTCGAGGTCGTTGACGAAGGCGTGGACCTCGGCGTCCGGGGCGGCCCAGTCGAACGAGCCGGACGCATCCACCGTGTAGCCGTCGACCGAGGTGATCGCGGCGAAGATCAGTCGTCCCATGCCGAGACTCTAGGGGCGCAGCGCGCCAGCGGCCAGCGGTCAGCCGACTTGCGGCAGGAGCGCCTTGATCGCGCGGAGCTCGTCGCTGAACACGAGCGGCACGGTGACGTTGAGCACCATCCCGATGCCGAACGCGAGCACCGTGAGGCCGACGGCGACGAGCAGGAGTGCCGCAGCGAACCGCAGGTAGGCGTTCCCGGCGGCGGCGGCGAGCAGCCCCCGCGCCCGCCGCCGCGCCGGTGCCGACGGCAACCCGGGCGTCGGTGCGGTTCGCAGTCCGTGGCCCAGTGCTGTCATCGGTCTCCCCCTCGGGTCAGGGCCCCGAGCCCAATGCTCGAAGCCGACACCATCGAGTCAACCGTCGCGAGCGCGCGCGGGCATCGACCGGAGGTCGGGTGGGGGTCATCCCACGGGATGATCTCCGGCGGACGTCAGACCGACGGGACGGTGCACCCGCAACCGAGCGCTGCCTCCGGAATGCGGTGCTCGGCTCCGTTGAGACGTCGGGTGAGCAGTTCGCGCCTGCGTTCCAGCTGGGCGATCGTCGCATCCAGCTCGGCCAGTCCTTCACGGTAGGCGTCGCGGGACGCCGGGCACTCGTCGCTGTGCGCGTGCCCGGACCCGAGGCAGTCGATGAACGGCCGGGCCTTGCCGGGCGGGATGCCGGTGGCGGCAAGCTCCCGGATCTCGCGGACCAGGCGGACGTGGTCGTCGCCGTACTCGCGATAGCCGTTGCCGAGCCGGGCGGGGGAGACCAGGCCGAGCCGCTCGTAGTAACGGACGGCCTTGACCGTCACGCCGGCCTGGTCGGCCAGTTCGCTGATACGCATGTCGTCCTCCGACGTCAGAGTAGACCGTGCCCCCGGGTCAGGCTCCAGTCCATCAGTCGGTGCGGCCGGCGGCGGCGATGATGGCGAGCAGGCTCTCGCGCAGGTTCGCCAGGTCCGACGCCGGAAGACCCAGCCGTTCCACGATGCGCGGAGGGATGGTCTTCGCCTCCTCGCGGAGGGCACGGCCACGCTCGGTCAGCCGCACCTCGAGCGCGCGTTCGTCGGCCGCGTTCCGCCGGCGCTCGACGTAGCCCGTCGCCTCCAGCCGCTTCAGCAGCGGGGACAACGTCGCGGGTTCCAGGGCGAGCGCATCGCTCAGGTTCTTGACCGAACGCGGCTCCTGCTCCCACAGCGCCAGCATCACCAGATACTGCGGGTGGGTGAGGGACAGCGGTTCCAGCACCGGACGATACAGAGCGATCACACTGCGGGCGGCGACGGCGAGACCGAAGCACACCTGGTTCTCGAGCGCGAGGACGTCGTCTGACACCCGGCCATTGTAGGCGGGCGCGTCAGTACTCATCTGTCCGGCGCTGTACACGCTCGCCCGTCGCCGGGTCGATGACGTCACGCTGAACGGAGGTCCGTGGGCGGCGGCGCAGAGCGAAGATCAGCGAGATCACGAACACGACGAGACCGGCACCCATCAGGATGTATCCGGTCGTCTTGAGGTCGATCCAGCTCACCTGCACCTGCAGCGCGAAGGCGAGGATGAGGCCGACGACGAAGATGAAGATGCCGCTTCCGATGCCCATACGTACACTCCTCAGCGCACGCTCCCTCACGTGCGTGCGCTCACGCTACTCTCCGGATGCGGGTGTGCGCACCACCGTGCGGCCGCCCCACCGGCCGGATCACTCGGCGCGCGAGAACTCCGATGCCCGCGCGACCTGCTCCGGCGTCAGGGCGACTCCGGTGTAGCGCTCGAACTGCCGTGCCGCCTGCAGCGCGATCACCTCGGCGCCCGAGATGACCGCGGTGCCGCCGGCCCGCGCCGCGATGATCAGCGGCGTCTCGGAGGGGAACGCCACGACATCGAAGACGGTGGAGGCACGCTCGATATGGCGCTCGCTGAACGCGAGGACCTTCTCCGAGTCGCCGCGCATCCCGAGCGGTGTGACGTTGACGATCATGTCGAAGTCAGGCTCCGGCTCCTCGGCCACCCACCGGTAGTCGTAGCGCTCGGCGAGGGCAGGCCCGGCCTCGGAGTTGCGTGCGAGGACGGTGAGGTCGTCGAACCCGGCGCCGCGGAAGGCGGCGACGACGGCCTTCGCCATCCCGCCGGATCCGCGCAGCAGCACGCGCTGCGCCGGGTCGGCCTCGTGCTCGGCAAGCAGCTGGGCCACGGCCTCGTAGTCGGTGTTGGATGCCGTCAGGAAGCCGTCTTCGTTGACGACCGTGTTGACCGACTCGATCGCGACGGCGGACGGCTCCAGATTGTCGACCAGGGGGATGATCGCCTCCTTGAACGGCATGGAGACCGAGCATCCGCGGATCCCGAGGGCACGGATGCCGCGTACGGCACCCTCGAGGTCGTCGGTGGTGAACGCCTTGTAGACGAAGTTCAGCCCGAGCTCGTCGTACAAGAAGTTGTGGAACCGGGTGCCGATGTTGCTGGGACGGCCGGCCAGCGAGATGCAGACCTGCATGTCCTTGTTCAGGATGGGCATGCCTTCATCATCCCAGCCGGAGGGGCGTTCGTCGTGCTGTCACCCGATCACGGGGTGGACGATTGCGTTCACAGCTTGACTCCAACACGCTGATCATTCACGCTTGTCGTCATGACCGCCACTCAGGGGCTGATCCCTCGTGGCGCACGCAATCCCGGGTCGCAGGGCGCACTGAGGCATCTGAACCAGGAACGACTCGTCGAGTTCCTCCTGGCCAACGGACCGTCCACCCAGGCTGAGCTGGCGCGCGGGACCGGCCTGTCCACCGCCACCGTGTCCAACATCGTCCGCGACATGGCGGCCAAGGGCGTCGTCGCGACCAGTCCGGTGACCTCGAGCGGGCGCCGCGCGCTGCTGGTGCAGCTCACCGACACCGGCGACATCGCGGTCGGCGTCGACTTCGGCCGGCGCCACGTCCGTATCGTGCTGACGACCCTCGGGTACGACGTCCTCGCCGAGGAGCAGGTCGCCCTCGAGCCCGGCTACGACGTGCTCGGGGCGGTGGGGGAGGCGTCCGCCCTCCTCGACCGGATGCTGGTGGACGGCGGCCATGACCGGGAGTCCGTGCTCGCCGTGGGCGTCGGCATCCCCGGCCCCATCGACCGGCGGACCGGCACCGTGCTGCAGGGCGCCATCCTCCCGGAATGGGTGGGTATCACCCGCCGCGAGCTCGAGGACGTGTTCGGTTTCCCGGTCGTCGTGGACAACGACGCGAACCTCGGCGCGCTCGCCGAGGTGACCTGGGGCGCCAACCGCGGGGAGCGCAACCTCATCTTCGTCAAGATCGGCACCGGGATCGGCGCGGGTCTCATCCTGAACGGCCAGCCCTACTACGGGTTCCTCGGTATCACGGGCGAACTCGGCCACACCCCCGTCGCCGAGCACGGCGTGATCTGCCGCTGCGGCAACCGCGGCTGCCTCGAGACCGTCGCCTCCACGAGCGTGATGCTGGAGTCGCTGGGGCGGGGAGCCGGGCGCGCCTCCTCCACCGCAGACATCCTGCGCCGGGGCCTCGCCCAGGACCCGGCCGTCCTGCGGGTGGTCAGCGATGCGGGCACGGCGATCGGCCAGGCGATCGGCAACATCGCGAACGTCATCAACCCGGAGCTCGTCCTGATCGGCGGTCCGCTGGTCGGGCTGGGGGATGCCCTCCTCGACCCGATCCGGCGCGGGATCCAGCACAACGCGCTGCCGATCATCGCCGGAACCACCACGGTGCGCGTGTCGTCCCTCGGCGACCGGGCGGAGTCCCTCGGCGCGGCGGCGATCGTCATCAAGGGTGCACTCGCGGGTAACGACTGACTGTTATCGCATCGTTGTCTTCACTATTTGACGGCAATGCGGGCAATAGCGTTTACTACTTAGGCACATACATTCCCGAGCCCGCAAGGAGCGACGATGCCGTCGAACGCAGTCATCCTCGAGATGCGCGCGATCACCAAGGAGTTCCCTGGGGTCAAAGCGCTGGAGGATGTCTCCCTCACCGTGCACGCTGACGAGATCCACGCGATCTGCGGCGAGAACGGCGCGGGGAAGTCCACCCTGATGAAGGTCCTCTCGGGCGTCTACCCGTACGGCACCTACTCCGGAGACATCGTCTACCAGGGTGACGTGATGCGCTTCAAGGACATCAAGTCCAGCGAGCAGCAGGGCATCGTGATCATCCACCAGGAGCTCGCGCTGATCCCCGAGCTGTCGATCACCGAGAACATCTTCCTCGGCAACGAGCCGGGCCGGTTCGGCGTCATCGACTGGAACGAGGCGAAGACCCGTGCGGTCGAGCTGCTCGCGCGCGTCGGCCTCGCAGACGACCCGGACACCCAGATCAAGAACATCGGCGTCGGCAAGCAGCAGCTGGTCGAGATCGCGAAGGCGCTCAACAAGCAGGTCAAGCTGCTCATCCTCGACGAGCCGACGGCTGCTCTCAACGAGGCGGAGTCGGCGCACCTCCTCGACCTCATCGTCGGGCTGAAGGGCAAGGGCGTCAGCTCGATCATCATCAGCCACAAGCTCAACGAGATCGAGCAGGTGGCCGACGAGATCACGATCATCCGCGACGGTCACGCGATCGAGACGCTCAACGTCAAGTCGGACGGCGTCGACGAGGACCGCATCATCCGCGGCATGGTCGGCCGTACGCTCGAGAGCCGCTTCCCGGAGCGCACGCCGGACATCGGCGAGAAGTTCTTCGAGGTGCGCGACTGGGTCGTCCAGCACCCGCAGGTGCCGGACCGGCTGGTCGTCAAGAACTCCAGCTTCTACGTCCGCCGCGGTGAGATCGTCGGGTTCGCCGGCCTCATGGGCGCCGGCCGCACCGAGCTCGCGATGAGCGTCTTCGGGCGCTCCTACGGCAACTGGGTCTCCGGGGAGATCTACAAGGACGGCAAGGAGATCCAGGTCCGCAACGTCTCCGAGGCCATCGACAACGGCATGGCCTACGTGAGCGAGGACCGCAAGGTGCTCGGCCTCAACCTGCTCGACGACATCAAGCAGTCCGTCGTGGCCGCCAAGCTGTCGAAGATCGCCACGCGCGGCGTCGTCGACGACCTGCAGGAGTACGCGGTCGCCGACGAGTACCGCAAGCTGCTCCGCATCCGGACGCCCGATGTCGACCGCGGCGTCTCGACGCTCTCCGGCGGCAACCAGCAGAAGGTCGTCCTGGCCCGGTGGATGTTCACCGACCCGGACATCCTCATCCTGGACGAGCCCACCCGTGGCATCGACGTCGGTGCCAAGTTCGAGATCTACGGCATCATCCAGGCTCTCGCGGCACAGGGGAAGGGCGTCATCGTCATCTCCTCCGAGCTGCCCGAGCTGCTCGGCATCTCCGACCGCATCTACACGATCTTCGAGGGTCAGATCACCGACGAGCTTCCGATCGCGGAAGCGACCCCCGAGACGCTCCTGAAAAGCATGACATCCGCCAAGAAGAGGATCGCCCGATAGCCATGACCACACAGATTCCCGAGAAGAAGAAGTCCGGCGGTCTCCGCGACCTCGGCAAGATGTTCGGCGGCGGCCAGTCCACCGGCCGGCAGTTCGGCATCCTCGGCGCCCTCGTCATCATCATCCTGCTGTTCGAGGTGCTGACCGGCGGCAAGACGCTCGAGCCGGTGAACCTCATCAACCTGGTCAATCAGAACGTCTACGTCCTGATCCTGGCCATCGGCATGGTGATGGTCATCATCGCGGGCCACATCGACCTGTCGGTCGGCTCGGTCGCCGCCCTAGTGGGAATCGTGGTCGCCAAGGCGATGACCGAGGGACACGTGCCGTGGCCGCTCGCGATCATCCTGGGCCTCGTCGTCGGTGTCGCGATCGGCGCCTGGCAGGGCTGGTGGGTCGCCTACGTCGGAGTCCCGGCGTTCATCGTGACCCTGGCCGGCATGCTCATCTTCCGCGGCCTCAACCAGCTGATCGGTAACGCCAACACCATCCCGGTCCCGGACGGCTTCACCTTCATCGGCGGCGGCTTCCTTCCGGAGTGGGGTCCCAACACCGGGTTCAACAACTCCACCCTGCTGCTCGGCCTCATCATCGCCGTCGTGATCGCGCTGGCCGAGGTCCGCACCCGTCGCAAGCAGACGAAGATGGGCTCCGAGAAGGCGCCTCTGTGGGTCAGCGTCTTCAAGGTGATCATCCTCGACGCCGTCGTCATCTACGCGGCAGTGCTGTTCGGCAGCGGCCGGGTCGGCACCTCGTTCCCCGTCGCCGGCGTCATCCTCGGCGTGCTGATCATCCTGTACTCGTTCATCACCCGGAGCACGATCTTCGGTCGCCACATCTACGCGGTCGGCGGCAACTGGCACGCTGCGGAGCTGTCGGGCGTCAAGATCAAGCGGATCAACTTCTTCGTCATGATGAACATGTCGGTGCTGGCCGCGCTGGCCGGCATGATCGCCGTCGCCCGCTCCGTCTCCTCCGGCCCGCAGGACGGCCTCGGCTGGGAGCTCGACGCGATCGCCGCTGTGTTCATCGGTGGCGCCGCGGTCTCGGGCGGTATCGGAACCGTGGCCGGCTCCATCATCGGTGGTCTGGTCATCGCGGTCCTGAACAACGGCCTCCAGCTCCTCGGCGTCACCAGCGACAAGGTCCAGATCATCAAGGGCCTCGTGCTGCTGATCGCGGTCGGCGTCGATGTGTACTCGAAGCGCCGCGGCGGCCCGTCGTTGATCGGCAGGATGTTCAACCGCGACAAGACGCAGCAGGCGGACGCCGCCGGCGCAGACCAGCCCGCGGTCGTCCCGACCGGCGACTCCGCCGAGGACAGCTCCCGCTCGCTGACCTCCTGAATACCTGAGCTTCACTTCCCCCAGCACCAATCACACACAGAGAAAGAGAAACGCAATGCGCAAAATCGCACTCGCGACAGTGGCTGTCGCAGCTGCCGCCGCGCTCGCCCTGACCGGCTGCTCGTCGAGCCGCTCCGGTTCGGACAGCAGCTCCGCGTCCGGCTTCGCCAAGGACTCCACCATCGGTGTCGCCCTCCCGACCAAGACGTCGGAGAACTGGGTTCTCGCCGGTGGCCTGTTCACCGACGGCCTCAAGTCGGCCGGCTTCAAGCCCGACGTGCAGTACGCGGGTGCCTCGGGCGCCGTCGCGGACCAGCAGTCGCAGATCCAGTCGATGATCACCAACGGCGCCAAGGTCGTCATCATCGGCGCGGTCGACGGTGGCCAGCTCGCTGCGCAGGCCAAGGCCGCGCACGACGCCGGCGCGACCGTCATCGCGTACGACCGCCTCATCCTCAACACGAACGACGTCGACTACTACGTCGCGTACGACAACGAGAAGGTCGGCGAGCTGCAGGGTCAGGCCCTGCTCGACGGCATGAAGGCCAAGTTCCCGGACAAGAAGAACTTCAACATCGAGCTCTTCTCCGGCTCGCCGGACGACGCCAACTCGGCCGTCTTCTTCAACGGTGCGATGAAGGTCCTCAAGCCGAAGATCGATGACGGCACCCTGAAGGTCGTCTCGGGCCAGACCGACATCAAGCAGACCGCCACCCAGGGCTGGCTGCCGGCGAACGCGCAGACCCGCATGGACAACCTGCTCGCCGCCAACTACGGCTCCACCGAGCTCGACGGCGTCCTGTCGCCGAACGACACCCTGGCCCGCGCCATCATCACCTCGGTGAAGGGTGCAGGCAAGCCGGTCCCGACCGTCACCGGTCAGGACTCCGAGGCCGAGTCGGTCAAGTCCATCATGGCGGGCGAGCAGTACTCGACCATCAACAAGGACACCCGCAACCTGGTCAAGCAGGCCATCGCGATGGTCCAGGACCTGCAGGCGGGCAAGAAGCCGGCCACGAACGACGACAAGTCGTACGACAACGGCAAGAAGGTCGTCCCGGCCTACCTGCTGAAGCCGGTCATCGTCACCAAGGAGAACGCGGCCGAGGCATACGCCAACGACCCGACCCTGGAGCCGCTGACCAAGTAACTCCCGTTCGCACCCTCGTGTGAACAACGAAAGGGCCGGAGCGCTGAGCGCTCCGGCCCTTTCCCGATCCGTCCCCCGACGGGATCGGTTCCCCCTGGCCGAGACAGCATCAGGCTAGAACGCACGCATTACTTGCGGCATCCGGGACAGCACGGATATGCGGTGGGTGCAGGCTCCGTCCCCACGGCGTCAGGCGCGGGTGCGCGCGTTCCTGCGGAGCGCGGCCCGGTAGAAGCGGACCAGTTCGGGCGCGGCAGGGCGTTGTGCCGCCATGGTCGCGGCGTCGGTTCGCCGGGCCGCCATGTGGTGGCGCCACGACTCCGCGGCGCAGCGGTGGTCCCACGCGGCGGAGGCCGCCGCCTCGAGCGTGCGGCACCATCCGATCAGCTCGCGCCCCTCCGAGGTGGGCGCCCACGTGACCGCGCGGAACCAGATGTCGGGCCGATTCGGGTCGCCGAACGCGAACCTCCGGATGACGCCGTACGGCGATCCGAGCGCTCCCTGGCGGAGCAGCCACTCGGTGGGCTGCGCATTCGCCACCGGGTGCCAGGATGCGCTCACGGCGTCACGGTATGCGACGCCGCCGACATCTGCGGCGCCGGTTCAGGTGAATAGCCGGATGAGCGCCGCCACCGCTGCGGCCGCCGGGACCACGACGATGAACGGGACCCGCAAGGCGTAGAGGCCGGCGGCGATCGCGACCGCGGGCAGGCGTGCGTCGAGTTGCAGAGACTGGCCGGCACCGAGGGTCTGCACGCAGATCAGGGCGGCGAGCAGTGCGGCGGTGAGCAGGTCGCTCACGCGCGCGACGGTGGGATGGTCGAGGGCCTTGGGCGGGACCAACCAGCCGACGGCCTTCAGGGCGAGCACGGCGATGGAGCCCAGCAGGATGACGTGCCACGTGGTCACGGTTCCACCTCCCGCTCCATGGGGATCGCCTCGGGATGCGGCGGATCGTCGCGACGGCCGAACACGTTCAGGACACCGAGCACGACGGCTACGGCCGCCGCCGCCAGCACAGGGAGTCCGGGCATGAGGAAGGGCGTGAGCAGGGTCGCCACGAAGCCTCCCGCGACGGCGACCGCCTGGGTCTGGCGCGCCTTCAGCCGTGGCCAGAGCAGCCCGAGGAAGGCCGCGGCCGCCGCCGCATCCAGTCCGTACGCCTTGACGTCGCCGATGAGGTTCCCGAGGAGCGCGCCGGCCAGGGTCATCAGGTTCCAGCCGACGTAGACCACGAGCCCGGTGACCCAGAAGCCGATGCGCTGCGCCTTCGGCTCCTTCTGGGCGACGGCGACCGCGGTCGACTCGTCGATGGTCAGCTGGACCGCTGCCGAGCGACGCCAGAAGCCCGGACCGATGAGCCGGGAGAGGCGCAGGGCGTAGAAGGAGTTGCGCACGCCGAGGAGGGCCGCGCTCGCAATGGCGGTGCCGCCGGCCGCCACGCCGCCGGACGCGAGCACGCCGATCAGGGCGAACTGCGAGCCGCCGCTGAACATCACCAAGCTGAGGACGCAGGTCTGCCAGACGTCCAGGCCGGACGCTGTCGCCAGGGCACCGAAGGAGATCCCATACAGTGCTGTCGCGATCCCGACGGCCCAGCCGGAGCGGGCCGCGGCGCGTTCCTCACTGGTCCGTTCCTGGTGCATCGCCTCCCGACACTACCGGCTGACGGGGGGATCAGCTGAACAGGCGGGCGACCAGGTGTTCGGCGGTGGTGTCCTCCAGCGTCCACGGCAGGAAGATCACCCGGTAGACGATCGGGGCGACGACGACGTCGAGGATGTCGTCGGCCGTGATCGTCGCATCCGGGTAGCGCTCCAGCAGCACGTTCGCTTCGATCCGGCGGTTCCGCAGGCAGTTCGACTGCCGCTCTCCCGCGGCCGACGCCCCGCCGCGCAGCAGGGCGGCGTTGACGGGGTTGCGGTAGTGCTCGACAAGTTCGCCTGCCCAGGCCGTGAGATCGCTCCGGAGGTCGCCGCTCTCGGGCAGCGGTCGCTCCGGGTCGAGCTGGTAGGTCGCGATGTCGTTGATGAGCGTGGGGAGGTCGCCCCAGCGCCGGTAGATGCTGGTCGGGTTCACACCAGCTCGCTCGGCGATCATCGGAACGGTGACCCGATCCTGACCCTTCTCTTCGACGAGCTCTTCGACGGCCGTCCGCACATTGTGGATGACCGCCGCGCTGCGTCCGCCCGTGCGTTTGGACGGGGTGGTCGTGGTGTCCATGGGAATAGCTTAAAGCAAATCCTGTTGCTTTCTATCAATCCCCGCTCTATAGTCGCAAAAGCAACCCGGTTTGCTTTAAGGAGTCGACATGACTACAGCCGAAGAGACCGCCACCGGCGGCATGCTCGCCGTGCGGCCCGTTCCGTCCGCGCGACGCACCCGTTCGTTCCGGCTCCCGCCGATGGCCGCCTTCGCCGGCACCGCCCTCGCCTTCGTCGCGGTCGCGCTGGCCGTGGGTGCACCCAGTCCGCTCTTCGTGCTGTACCAGCAGGAGTGGGGCTTCCAGCCCTGGCTGCTCACGGTCGCTTTCGCCATCTACGCGCTGACGCTGCTCATCACCCTGCTGATCGCCGGCTCCCTCTCCGACCACATCGGGCGCCGGCCCGTCCTCCTCGGCGCACTCGCGCTGCAGGTCGTCGCGATGCTGGTCTTCCTCTTCGCGCCGGACATCGCCTGGATCATCGGCGCCCGTTCCGTGCAGGGGGTGGCGACCGGTGCAGCGATGAGCACCTTCACCGCCGCGCTGGTCGAACTGGCGCCCGAGAAGCACAAGAAGCTCGGCGCGACCATCGGCAGCACGGCCCCCGTCGGCGGCATCGCGATCGGCGCCTTCCTGACGGGTCTCGCCGTCCAGTTCGTCCCGCAGCCGACGACGTTGGTCTTCGTGGCCCTCGCCGTGCTGTTCGCTGCAGGGATCCTGGTGATCGTGGCCTCACCGGAGACGGTCGTTCGTCGCCCGGGAGCTGCGCGGTCCCTCATCCCGCGGCTGCTCATCCCGACCGCCGCGCGACGCGAGTTCGCCGGGGCGATCCCGCTCTTCATCGCGACGTGGATGCTGGCCGGCCTCTTCATCGGACTGTCGCCGTCCATCCTGCACGGCGTGTTCCACCTCGACAGCGGCCTCCTGAACGGCGCGATAGTGGCGGTGCCTCCCGCGGTGGGCGCGGTCGCCGGTCTGCTGCTGACCCGCGCCCCGGCCCGGATCACCGTGGTCTGGTCCATGGCGGCGATCGTGGTCGGCGTCGCGGTGGCGGCGGTCGGAATCGGCGGGGCCATCCTGCCCCTGCTGTTCGCGGGGGCGACGATCGCAGGCGCCGGCTTCGGCGCGGGGTTCTCGGCGATGCTGCGCACCCTGGCGCCGCTGGCGCCGAACGATCAGCGCGCAGAGCTCTTCGCGGCGATCTTCCTGGTCAGTTACCTGGCGTATGGACTACCGGCCCTCGTCGCCGGTGAGCTGATCGGTGTCGTCGGCCTGCTGCCGACCGCACTCGGCTACGCGGCCGCTATCGCCATCGCCGCTGTCGCCGCCCTCGTGGTGCAGGCGCTCAGACTACGTCGATGAGCACTTTGCCCACGGCGCCGTTCTCGACGGCGTCGTGGGCCGCCGCGGTCTGCTCGAGCGGGAACCGGGTGATCGGGAGCCCGTGCTCCGCTCCCACGCCGAGGGCACCGTCCGCCGCCGCTGCGGACACCGCGCGGACCGCGGCCTCCTTCGTCTCCGATGCGACGGTGTAAGTGAGCACGAACTGCCAGCGCAGGTTCTTCGACATGCTCGGACGCACCGGGATCGTGACCGAGTCGGCGTCGGGGGTGTCGGCGTAGCTGGCGATCGTGGCGTTGACGCCGGTGACCTTCACGTCGAGCGCGGCGTTGGCGATCACGTTGACCTCCACGACGATGTCCACTCCGCGCGGCGCGAGAGCGCCGATCGCCTGGGCGGTGTCCGGATCGGTGTAGTTCACGACGTGGTGCGCGCCCGCGGCCCGGGCGAGTTCCGCCTTGTCGTGGCTGCTGACGGTCGCGATCACCGTCGCACCCGCCCACACCGCCAGCTGGATGGCCGCGTGGCCCACTGCACCTGCGCCTCCGGCAACCAGCACGGTGCGGCCGTCCAGCGACCCGGGCGCCAGTTCGGCAGGGGCGTACTCGTACGAGGTGAGCGCGCGGTGCGCCGTGAGCGCCGGGATGCCGAACGACGCGCCCTCGTCGAAACCCACACCGTCGGGCAGCGGAACCACGAGCTTCTGGGGGAGCACCACCACCTCCTGCGCGGTGCCGTCCGGGCGCTGGTAGGCGGCATCCCACACCCAGACCCGATCGCCGACCGAGAACGCCGTCACGCCGTCGCCCACCTCGTCGACGACGCCGGCGCCATCCTGGTTCGGCACCTGCGGGCGCGGCAGCTCCTTCGAGCCGCTGCCGCGCCGCGCCTTCCAGTCGGTCGGGTTGACGCCGGAGACGTGGATGCGCACGCGCACCTCGCCGGGGCCGGCGTGCGGCTCCTCGCGCTCGCCGAGGGTCAGAACGTCGGAGTCACCGGTCGCGGAGTAGGTCACAGCCTTCATGGCTCCAGCCAACCATGGCCGGAGCCATCCTGCGAGCGGTGCACTGCGTGGTCAGCCGGCCGAGCAGGCGCCGGAGCTGATCGGCGCGGAGCCGACCGATGACAGCACCGGACGGAGTTCGGCCAGGGTCAGTGCGTACCCGGTGTCGGGGTCGGTGGCGCTCCGGGCGAAGACCACTCCCGCGACGTGGCCGCTCGTGTCGAGGAGCGGCCCACCCGAGTTGCCGGGGCGCACGACACCGCGCAGGGAGTAGATGTCGCGGTTCACGCTACCGCTCTGGTAGATGTCCGTTCCCCGCGCGATCAGGCGGTCACGGACGCGCTGCGGGGAGACCGTGAACGGCCCGTCCCCCGGGTAGCCGACCGCATACGCGGAGGCGCCGGCGGTGAGGTCAGGGCCGATGTCCAGGGCGGGCGCGGCGAGGTCGGTCACGTCGAGCACGGCGAGGTCGCGCGACGGATCGAAGGCGACGAGCGTCGCGCGCTCCACGTTCGTGCTGCCCGCTTCCCGGACGACGACCGAGGATGCGCCCGCGACCACGTGGGCGTTGGTGACGACGCGCCCGCGCTGCAGCACCCATCCCGTGCCTTCCGAGTCGACACCGCATGCGGGCTTGGACGCGAGGACCGTGACCACCGACTGCTCGGACTGCGCGACCGCGGCCGGGACGGAGGGGTCGGGCTCCGGGATGGCGCGGATCGTCTCGCCGCCCTGGAAGACCTTGGGCAGGCCGGCCCCGGCCAGCGCGTCGTCGACGGCGCCGAGAACCGTGGAGGAGGGCAGCGGCGCGATGCCGTCCAACGTGGCGACGACGCGCGAGGAGTTCGCCGCCTGCACCACCGTCGCCAGGCTGGTCGCCATCGCGAATCCGGCGAGGAGCCAGACGACGACCGCCCAGGTGAGAAGGCCCAGGACCGCACCAACGAGCGAGTCCAGCCACCGGACGGGACCGCGACGCAGGAGCTTGCCGATGATCCCGGCGAGAGCGCCCGCGAGGGCGTACACCACTCCGGCGCACACCAGGATGACGATGCCGGCGACGACAGAGCGCTGAGTGACGCCGCTGAACCCGGCCGAGGCGAACCAGCCGACGATGATCGGAGCGATGGTGAGACCGAGCCAGAGTCCGAGTCCGAGACCGATGAGCGTCCCCGCGGAACGGATGGCGCCCTTGCTCCACCCGGCCGCCACCGCGAGGATGCCGAGCACCACGAGCACGACGTCCACCACGATCTCCACGGGCATACCCTGCCGTACGAGACTGGACGACTGCTCAACCTCCGATGGGTGTCGGCTGGCCGGACGCGCGGCCGGGCGTACCGTTCACCGCACAGGACAGCATCCAGCGATCATGGAGGACACATGTCGGATCCACGGGCCAACGGCGACGATGAGCGCGAAGACCTCGAGCCGGGCGAACGCCAGTACACGAGCGCGGACCTGACGGCCCACGACCCCGATGAGGGCCGGCTCGCCGAGTCCGGCGAGTCCGACCCCACCGACTAGAGGACCCGACTAGAGACGACCGTCCTCCTCGTCGCCGTCGTCGACGGCGTCGGGCGCGGGCTGCGGCGCCGGCACGATGTCCGGATCCATCTGCTCCTCCGGGACGATGTCCGGGAAGTCGGCAGTGTCGTGGTCGCTACTCTGTCTGGCCATGGGCGAACGCTACGCCTGCGATCCGGGCGCCGGAAGCCCTATCCCGCGGGCGGCTCCTCCGGCTCTGGCACATCCGCAGCGGTCGGCGGCTTCCGCCGGGCGGTGAGCAGCACGATGACCACGCCGATGACCGCCAGCAGAACGATCGCGATGGCGATGCCGATCACCAGGCCGAGGTCCGTGCCGCTCGAGGCCGCAGCCGTGGGCTGGGGAGTGGATGCGGTGGCCGTCGCAGGCGCGCCCGCAGCCGGTGCCGACCCCGTCGGGCTGGCAGTGGACGTTGCCCCGGGACTCGCCGTGGCACCGCACGGCGTCCCCTTGGACCCGGCCGCCGCTGCCGTTCCGGCCGGCGGCTGGTAGGTGAAGGCGTACGACGACGACACGGTATGACCGTCCGCAGAGACGATCTGGTACGTGACGGTGTACCTCCCCGCGGCACCGAGAGCGACCGGAGCGCTGAGCTTCGTGTCGGCGATGGTCGCGCATCCGGTCTCGAAGTGGCGGGTCGCCGAGTCCGGACCCGTGACCGTCAGCAGGTTGGTGGAGCCGTTGCCGGACAGGTCCAGCACGCGGTCGTTGAAGGTGAGCGTCACCGAGTCGAGTGCGGTGGTGACGGTGGAATCGGCCGACGGATCGCTGCCGACGAGGTAGTCGTGAGCGTCTGCGGAGGCGACGGGCGCGAGTGCGAGGACGACGGCCGCGGCGACGCCGGCGGCCGCGGCGAGCAGGCGGTTCGTCATCCCTGCACCTTACGCTCGCGGGTGCGGCTCACCCGGGTGAGCGCGAACACCGCCACCACGAGGGCGATCGCGCCGAGCGCCAGGCCGCCGACTCCGACCGCGAGGGAGACGACGGTCGCGGTCGTCCCGGCCGTCGCCGCCTCCGGCTTCGGCGTCGACGTGGCCACCAGCGCCGGGGCGCCCTCCCCGGAGGGCGCGGGCTCGTCGATGTAGAGCGTCGGCGCGGGGTGCTCCGGTTCCTTGCCCGAGGCGGGTGTCGGCTGGTCCCAGTTCACGACCGTGCCGTCGGAGTAGTACTGGTGTGTCGGCAGCGCGACCGATCCCGTGTCAGGGACGGCTCCCGCCGACACCGTGAACTGCTGGAACTGTCCCGGTGCGATCTCCACCCCGCTCTCGGCCGTCCAGGTCACCCGGACCGGCGCCTCGGTGATGGTGCCGTCGTCCGTCTTGACGGGCTTGGCGAGCTTCTCCGTGTCGACGGTGGTCGTCCACCCCGCGAGCGGGAGGTAGCTGACCGACGTGAAGGGGGTCGCGGTGGGCAGGTCCACGACGAGCTTGATCGTGCCCGCAGTGGCCGACTCGGTCGGCACCTTGAAGGTGAGGTTCGTGTAGCTGCCGGGAGTCGCACTGCCCGGGTCGACGTGGACGTGGGCGCTCGCCGCGAGCGGCGAGGCGAGGAGGACAAGGGCGGTGGAGGTCGCTGCGATGGACGCGGCGAACGTGGTCTTCTTCATGGGGTCCTTCTGAATCGGATCGTCGATGAGCGCGTGCGCGCGTCCACACCGACGTCCGGGCTCCCGGACCGCCGTCAGAACGCGCAGGCGAGCGCAGGCGGGCCGCGATGCCGAAGCCGGGCGAGCGGGAGTCCCAGGTCGCGCAGTCGGGCGGGCTCGCCCGTCGTGGAAGTCGCGAGCGACGGCCCGACCATGACCGGCACGACGGCCAGACGCTCCACCGCGCGCGCGATGCGCAGCCGCGCGGTCTCGAAGAGACCCCAGAACGCCCGCTCGCCGAACCGCAGGACGATGACGGTGACCAGCACAGCCGTGGCGTGGGTCAGCCACATGGCGGGGCTGAGAGCCGACGTGTGAGCCGTGGGCATCGCGCCCATCGTCATCGTGAGGTGCGCGCCGGGGTGCAGGTGCGCCGTCCCTCCTGGAGTGGTGAACTGCACGGTGCCTCCACCGGGCCCGCCACCGAGCGAGAACAGCAGGTGGAAGAGGAACTGACTGAGCCCCACCGCGAGCACCAGCCGCCAGAGCGACAGGCGGCGGCCGGTGAGCGCCACCGATGCGAGCGTCGCGAACGCCATGCTGAGTCCGAGCGCCAGCGGCCCGGGGGCAGCTCCGCCCCCGGCGACGTGGAAGAGCGCAGCGACGAAGATGGCGGCTCCCGAGGCGAGCATGCCGCGGGAGAGACGGGCCCACCTCGATTCCATGCGCATCCTCCCTGTCGTCGGGTCTTCGGAGCCAGTCTACGGAACGGATGTCCGGCGACCGCGGGAGCGGCGGAGCCCCGGGGGACCGGCCCACAACTGGGGTGACCGGACGGCCGATCGGGGACCCCGCCCGCGTTATCCTGTGCGGGTGGCGGTGGAGACGTGGCGGCGCAGGGTGCTGGTGGTGGAGGACCACGCCCTGATGCGTTCGCTCGTCGTGGATGCGTTCGCGCAGCGCGGCTTCGATGCGTCCGCAGCCGATTCCGCGACCGAGGCGTTGCGTCTCGCCCAGGAGGTCGATCCGGACCTCCTGGTCACGGACATCGATCTCGGCCGGCGCCCCAACGGCGTCGAGCTCGCCACCATCCTGAGGCAACGCGCCCCGCACGTCGCGGTGATGTTCCTCAGCAACCTCTCCCGTGAGGCCGCCGCCGCTCAGGCGCGGGGCACGGTCGCGAACGCCTCCTTCGTCAACAAGGCGGCGGTGGCGACGGTCGAAGACCTGGTGGATGCGGCGGAGGCGGCACTCGCAGACCGCCCCATCCACCGCGAGCATCCCGCCGGTGACGTGCGGTCGCGGCTGCTCGGCCTGACCGCCGCACAACTGGAGACCACCCGGCTGCTCGCGGCAGGCCTCTCCAACTCGGAGATCGCCCGCCGCCGGAATGTGACCGTGCGCGCCGTCGAGAAGAGCGTCGAGCGTGTCTTCGCTTCCCTCGGCCTGGCCGGCGGCGAGCGGATAGCACCACGCGTGGCCGTCGCGACCTTGTACACCGCCACGTTCGGCGATCCTGCCACCGGGCTCTGACCCATGCAGTCCCTCCGTCGTTCGATCGCCCGCGTCTACGGACCCTCGGCCATCACGTGGTGGACGTGGCTCATCACCCTGCCGTTCGCGTTCACGGTCATGTCCGGTCTGCAGTACGTGACCGGCGGTCCGGCAGCGGTCGTCGCCGTCGCCGCCCTCCAGCACGCGATCCTCGGCGGACTGCTCCTCGTGGGCGTCGCCGTGCTGCGCGTGATCCAGGTACGCGGTCGCGCGATCGCGGTCTTCACCATCTTCGCCGTGGTCGGCGGGGTGCGTCCGCTGTTGTTCCTGGAGGCGGGGGGACTGCTGCACATCCCGGTCGCTCCCGGTCAGCTGTTCGCGCGGATGGCGACCAACGCGGTCGTCCTGCTCGTCTCGTTCTCGCTCATCGCCGTCGGTGTGGACCTGGTGCGGGAGCACCGCGGAGTGTTCCGTCGGCTGCGAGCGGCACAGCGGGCGTCGGAGATCGACGTGGAGTGTGCGAGGGAGCGGCTCGCGAGACTGCGCAGCGCCGCGGTCGACGACGTGGTGGCGGCGCTGGAGGAGGCGGCGATGCTCGCCGCCGTGGACCGCCTCGAGCCGCTGGAGGGCGCACGCGTCCTTCGCGCACTCGCCGAAGACGTGGTGCGACCGGCGAGCCACCGGGTGTACGAGGACGAACCTGTCGTGCGGCCTCCCGACTCCGAGCCCCTCGGCCGGTGGGAGTGGACCTCTTCGGTGCTCGCGGGAACACGGGCGGCGCCGCCGGTCACCACGACGGCGGTGTTCATGGCGCTCGTCCTGCCGTTCGCGGTCAGCATGTTCGGCGTGGACGGCCTGCTGCCGATGCTGTTCGGGGCGGCCGTGCTGTTGACGGCCGTCGCACTCGTCGCGGTCGTGCCGCTTCCGCGCGACGGCGTGCTCCGCATCCTGACCCTCCTGGTTCTCTACGTGCCCGCCGGCCTTCTCCTGGCCGCGGCGAGCGCTATCGGACTCTCCGCGGTCGGCGCAGAATCGTCGCCGGCGTGGTTCGAAGCGATCACCTTCCCGGTGATCGCGCTCGGCATCGCGTTCGTCGCGTCCCTGTCCGCTCGCGTACGACAGGACCAGGCAGAGCTCGAGGAGGCGCTGCGGGCGAACGTCCAGACGGCGATGCGGATCCGCCAGGACTACGAGCGCGAGCGCGCATCCCTCGCCCGGCTTCTGCACGCCGGGGTGCAGTCCGAGCTGATCGCCGGTGCGCTGATGTTGACGGCGACGCCTGCCGAAGGCTCTGCGACGACCGCGGTTCGCGTCGCCGAGGTGGTGGGCCGTGCCCGGGACGCGTTGCGCACCGAGCACGACGACGCGCACGCTGCGGACGAGGTGCGTGCGCTGATCGAGAGCTGGTCGTCCGCCATCGATCTCCGCGCCAGGATCGCGGACGGGGTGTGGGATCGCCTGGCCGATCCGGCTCGTGCCTCCGCCGCGGTCGACGCCATGTCGGAGGGGCTGGCGAACGCGGTGCGCCACGGCGACGGGTCGCCGGTCGCGATCGAGCTCCGGCCCGCCGCGACCGGTGGCGTGGAGGTGGTGATCGAGTCAGGGGGAACGCTGGAGGCGTCCCGCTCGGGAATCGGTCTGCGACAACTCTCAGAACGAGGCGAGGTCTCTCTCCGCGCGAGCGCCGGGCGTGTCGAACTGGCCGTCGACATCCCCTGACCGAAGCCTGGGAAGCGCGTCGTATCAGCCGTACCCCACAGCCCCTCGCAGGCCCGCGACGCCTAGGTTCTGAGAGGACGGAGTCTGCTCCCGTCCCGGTCCCGGAGGGGGGGCTCCTGCGTGACCCGAACGCGTGGGATGTGCCCCCCAACCGGGATCTATTCGTCTGCATTGATGGAACATCCAGGCGATATCGGGTAGAAATGGTCGGTACGTGTTTCGCGCCTCATCGGTGCGACGCCCCCGTCCGACCCCCCTAGGAAGACCCAGCAGCTTGCCACATTCCACTCCTTCAGTGCGGCCTCGCCGGACTCTCAGGGCACCCGTCGTGGTGGATGTGGAACAGCAGCCGGACCTCTCGGACGACCCGGTCACCGCGTTCACGACGCCCTCCGAGCTGACTGCCACGCAGCCGTTCCCGAGCCGTCGCGCCGCCCTCGAGGCAGAGCGCAGCCGCCCGCGGACCCGGGAGCGCATCGTTGTCAGGCCGACCCGCGCCGCACGCGGCAAGGCGGCCCGTAGCACGGCAGCTCGCGCCGAGCGCGCAGCCCGCCCGGCACGCGCCCCGCGCAGCCCCCAGCCGGCCCGCCCCGAGCGCCGGCACTGGGGCGTGCACGCGGTCGTCATGATCGCGCTCGCCGCGTTCTTCGGCACCGCAGCGCTCCCCGCCTACGCCACGTCGGGCGAGGGATCGACCGTGGGAGCCGCGCGCACCGCGCTCGCCGTCCAGACGCTGACCGGCGGCGGCGTCACGCAGGTCGTGGCCCGTGACGGCCTCGCCATCCAGGAGAGCCCGCAGGCGCTCGACTCGACCACCAACTCCACCGTTTCGCCGACCGTGCAGGCGCTCGCGGTCCAGATCATGGGCGCGGTCGCGTCCGGCCGTCTGGTCGGATCGACTCCGAACCACCTCGGTGAGATCGCAGACCTCGCCGAAGGACACGCCGTCGCGAGCTGTGGTGTCGACTACCGCGTCCTCCAGGCCATCTCGATCGCGCTCGACAACTTCAACCAGGTGGGTGTCAGCGACATCAACCGCCGCTGCACCGGCCAGATCGAGGGCGCCGGCACCGACTCCGCGCACTACGCGGACGGTGGCGGCCACGCGGTCGACTTCTACCTTCTCAACGGCTCGCCCCTCACCGGCGGCGACGCGAAGTCGGTGGAGCTCATCCGCATCCTCGACCCGCTGGTGCCGGACGGCACCGGTCTCGGTCAGGTCGGGTGCCGCTCGTCGATGGACCTGTCGCACTTCAAGCCGTTCGACGACACGTGCAACCACCTGCACATCGATTTCCTGAAGTCGAACGGTCCGACCCTCCGCTACGGCTGACCGGTCGCGCGCTCAGCCGAACAGCGTGAGCGCCGCCCACTGCACGAGGATGACGGTCTTGCCGTCCGCTATCCGGCCGTCCGCGACCCACGCCAGGGCCTCGTCATAGGGAACGACCACCGGCTCGATCTCCTCGCCCTCTTCGGCGAGCCCGCCGCCTCCGGTCACCTCGGCAGGTGAGTAGCGAGCCGCGTAGAAGTGCACCCGCTCGGTGATGGAGCCGGGGCTCATGTACAGGTCGAATAGGTGCGTGAGCTCTCCGATCGTCACTCCCAGCTCTTCGGAGGCCTCCCGCCGGATGGCCTCCTCCGGGCCGTCTCCGTCGAGCAGTCCTGCTGCCGCCTCGACGAGCATGCCGTCGGGGTGCCCGTTCACGTAGGCCGGGAAACGGAACTGACGCGAGAGGAGCAGCGTGCGACCGACCGGGTCGTAGAGCAGCACGGCCGCGCCGTTGCCCCGGTCGTACGTCTCGCGCGTCTGCGTCGTCCACTGGCCGCCCCGGCCTCGGTAGTCGAAGGTGGTGCGGCGCAGGACGTGCCAGCCGTCGGAGGTGACCTCCACGTCCCGGATGCGCACGTCCGGGTTGCCGGTGAGCTCACGCCCCGTCCGGTGCAGCCCGGTGCGCCCGCGGCCGTCTGGGAGATCGTGGCCGGGTCGCGCGTCGCTCATACGGCGAGCCTAGCTGCGACCGAGGTTCACACTCGAGCGCGGTACTGACGGCGGATCTCCCGGGCGGCGAGGATGTCGCCGGCGTGGGCCTCGCGGGCCTTCAGCAGTGCCTTGTCCGACTTGAGCGGCAGGCGCAGCACGTCGTCCGCCTCGATGCCGGCGACCAGCTCGCGCGCCCGCTCGGTCTCGGAGTCGAGTTCGGCCCCGAACAGCAGGGCGTTGTTCGCGATCCAGATCCACAGCAGGAACACGATGATCCCCGCCAGGGCGCCGTAGGTCTTGTCGTAGTTTCCGAAGTTGCCCACGTAGAAGGCGAACAGCGCGGACGCGATTCCGAGCACGACGATGGCCGCGATCGACCCGGGCGTCAGCCAGCGGATCTTCGGGTGCTTGACGTTCGGCGTCGCGGCGTAGAGCACCGCGACCAGCGCGACGATCACCACGAGCACGATCGGCCAGCGGATGATCGACCAGGCGAACTGGAACGCGTCGCTCAGCCCGATGAGTCCGCCCAGGAACTGGGCCACCGGACCTGAGATGACCAGCAGCAGGGCCAGCAGCGAGATGAGGACGAGCGCCATCAGCGTGACGCCGAGCTGCACCGGGCGCAGCGCGATGAACGTGCGGCCTTCCTGCACCCCGTAGATCCGGTTGAGCGCGCGCCCGAATGCGCCGACGTATCCCGATGCCGACCAGACGGCGCCGACGATTCCGATCGCAAGCGCCCACCCGGTGGCGGGGGAGGAGGCGAGGTCGGCGATCGGGCCCTTGAGCACATCCGTCATGCCCGGAGCCAGGTCGTTCACCATCCCGAACAGCGCGTCGATCCCGGTCTTGCTCTGCCCGACGATGCCCAGGATGCTCACCAGCGCCAGCAGGGCGGGGAACAGCGACAGGACCGCGAAGTAGGTGAGCCCGGCAGCCAAGTCCGTCGCCTGGTCCGTCGAGTAGCTGCGCAGGGTGCGCTTCAGGATGAAGCCCCACGGCAGGCGGTACCAGGGGACGCTGGAGTGGTCCTCGATCCGCCGCACCGCCTTGGCGCGGTCGCTGCCCACGCCCCCCTGGTCAGCGGGCACGCCCACGCCTCACGAGGAGCGTGGCGATTCCGGCGGCGGCGCCGGTCAGGGCCAGGAACAGCCCGGTGAAGAAGACGGGGTGCGACCGGATCTGCACGCGGATGTTGAACGTGGCGAACAGATCGTCGAGCGTGGAGGCCAGCTCGTCGCGCGTCAGCTCGAGGTCGAGTTTGAGGGAGTTGATCCCGGCACCCTTCGGCAGCGGCGGACGCCCGGCCGGGCGCTGGCCCTCGCGGCGCACCGCGGGAACGGTCTCCGTGGTCACGGCTGCTCTCCCTTCAACGCCTTGGCGTCGGCGCTCAACTCGCTCCCGAGGTCGTCCGGCACGGGCGGCAGCCCCTTCTTGAGGCTGCTTAGCCCGATCAAGCCGATGACGACGGCGATGACGATCAGGATGACACCGACGATGATCGCGGACAGCCACGCGGGCAGGATCAGTGCGAAGCCGAGCACCGCGGCGGCGATCAGCACGGCGAACGCGAAGAAGAGGAAGAGGAGGGCCCCGACCAGCAGGCCCGCACCGATGCCGGCGGCCTTGGCCTTCGCGGTCATCTCGGCTTTGAACAGGGCCACCTCGGCGGCGACCAGGCGCCGCAACTGGGCGACGAGGTCTTTGGTCAGCTCCGGCAGGGGGCGGAGTCCGCGGGTGGTGCGGCGTCGCTCCCGGGGAAGCGGTGGCGTGTCGGCCATCGGATCGGGCTCCTCTCAGACACTGGTATGGCCGAACGTACCCCACGGCTCCGCACGAGTGAACCCATGGATGGTGCAACACTAGGGGCATGAACGGCAACGAGATCGCCCGGCGGGGTGGCATCCTCGCCGCTGTGGTTCCGGGTCAGCCCCGTGCGGTCCTGGAACAGGCCGCGCGCCTGGCGGACGACCTGGACGTTCCCCTCGTGTGTGCCAACGTGGATCCCGACCGGTACGTGGTGTCCAGCTACGTCGACGGAACCGTCGTCGCGCTGCCCTACGACCCGGACCTGCCGGACGCGGAGGACAAGCCCTTCGACCCGGAGCTGGAGGCGCAGATCCGGAGCGCGCTCGACGGCCGCGGCATCCCGTACTCGCTCCAGCAGCTGGCCGGTGACCCGGCGTGGTCGCTGGCGCGACTGGCGGACGACATGGACGCCCGCTACATCGTGGTCGGGACGCGCGAGGCCGGCCTCCGCGGCAGCGTGCGGGAGTTCTTCAACGGCTCGGTCGCGGTGCACCTGGCGCACCGGCAGCACCGGCCCGTGATCGTCGTACCCCTCAACCCCGTCCCGGGTGCCCAGCGGTTCCCGTGGGAAGATCCGCCGGTCTAGTGCCGGCGGACCGCCCTCGAGCGCCCCTGCACCTGCGGCCGCGCTCGGTCCTCCTCGTCTTCGTCGGCGGTGCGATCGGCACAGCCGTGCGCTACCTGCTCGCGCTGTCGGTCCCTCCGATCGCCGGCGTGCCGCTGATCACCTTCCTGATCAACGTCACCGGGGCGTTCGTGCTCGGCTGGCTGCTGCAGTCGCTCGCGCTGCGCGGACCGGATGAGGGTGCCCGCCGCGACCTGCGCCTGTTCGCCGGTACCGGCATCCTGGGCGGCTACACGACGTACAGCTCGCTGGCGGTCGACACGGACGGCCTCATCGCGGCGCAGAGCGTCGGGCTCAGCATCCTGTACGCCGGCGCCACGATCGTCGTGGGCGCTGCAGCGTCGGTGGCGGGCATCGCGGTCGCGTCTGCCGTGGCGCGACGCAGAGCCGCACGGGGACGCGCATGACGGCCCTGTTGGTCATCGCTGTCGCCGCGGCGGGAGGAGTGGGCGCGGTGGCGCGGCTCGTCTTCGACGGAGCGCTGCGGTCGTGGCTGCGTGTGGGCTACCCGATCGGCACGACCATCATCAACGTCACCGGGTCCTTCCTGCTGGGCCTCGTGACCGGACTGGCCCTGGCGCACGGGCTGCCTGCCGAGTGGCGGGCGGTGCTCGGAACGGGGTTCCTCGGCGGGTACACCACCTTCAGCACGGCCAGCTACGAGACCGTGCGCCTGGCGCAGCAGCGGAGGTACCGCGCGGCGCTGGTCAACGGCATCGGGATGCTCGCACTGGCGCTCGCAGCGGCCGGCCTGGGACTGTGGCTCGGTCAGCTCGCGTAGAACGGCACGAGGTCAGCCCTGGTCGGGCTCCTGCTCCATCCACCACTCGGTGAACTCGTCGGCGCGGCCATCCCCGGCGAGGCGGACGATCCACAGGTTGCTGTAGATCGGGCCGTCGCGGTAGTCGGTGACGCCTTCGACGAAGTAGACGGGTCCGTCCTGGCCGATCAGCCGCCACTCGAAGGTGGCGGCGCCGGGCTCATCCTGCGCGTCGAGCCAGCCTTCGACGATCTCAATGTGACCGTCCCACGGCTCGGCGAACGGTTCCGTGCGGTAGCTGGCGTCCTCGGTGAAGAGCGCCCGGATGTCGTCGGGCTCGTTGCTCTCCCACGCGCGCCGGTAGAGGTCGATCCAGGTGGTGATCGCGTCGGCCATTCCCCCGTTATACGCCCTGGCCGATGTGCACCGCTACGCTGGGCCGCATGCTGGAGCCCTTCGCCTCCTGGTCGGAGTTCAACGTCGCCGTCGCCGGAGCGGGCGCCGCGCTCGGCGGTCTCCTCATCGTGGCGCTGTCGGTGAACATCAAGACGATCGCGGAATCCCGGGGTCTCGCGGCCCGGGCCGCCGCGTCGATCGCGGCCCTGATCCTGGGCGTCGCGCTGTGCTGCGCCGCCCTCATCCCCGGTCAGGTGCCGTTCGGGTTCGGCATCCAAGTGCTGGTGGGCACGGCACTGTGCGCTCTGGTGGTGGCCCGGTCGGCCGTCGCGGTGCAGCGGGACGGTGTGCAGAGCGGGTTCGCGAAGTACACGGCGGAACGCATCGCGCTGTTCGCCGCGCCGCCGGCGGTCTACGCGGTGGGAGGGGTCCTGCTGCTGGTGCTTCCCGGGTCGTCGGCCGGTCTGGTGTTCGTGGCCGTGGGAACCATCCTCGCCATCGTCACCACGGTGCTGTTCTCGTGGATCGCGCTCGTCGAGGTGCTCCGGTAGGAGCCGGTCAGGAGGCGACCGGCTGGGCCGCGCTCAGCTGGGGGAGCGCCTCCACCAGCGGGGCCAGCTCGGGCACCTCGCGTGCGCCCTCGAGGGCGCGTGCCAGTGCGTCGTCGTGGACCGGCCGGGCGGCATCCAGCAGCTCGTGACCGCTGCGTGTGAGCTCCGTGTAGATTCCCCGGCGGTCGTCGGCGCACAGGATGCGCGTGAGCAGCCCGCGCTCTTCGAGCCGGTTCACGAGGCGCGTGGTGGCACTCGGGCTGAGTGCGCTCGCCCGGGCGAGCTGCTGCATCCGCATGTGCCAGCCGTCCTGGCGGGCGAGGGAGTCGAGCACCGTGTACTCGACGACCGAGAGCTGGACGCTGCGGCTGAGGTCGCGCTCCAGCTCGGACTCGATGTAACCGTGCAAGGCGGCAAGGGTGCGCCAGCCGTGCGCCCGAACCTGAACGGCGTCGTCGCCGATGCCCATGTGTGTGCCTCCTGACTTGCGTCATTTAATTGCACGTGCAACTATTTATAGCGCGCCTGCAACTAACAGGATAGCGCACCGACCCCCTTGCACGAAGGAGACCCATGCCCGCCGGCCTGATCGCACTCGCTCTCGGAGGGTTCGGCATCGGCCTGACCGAATTCGTCATCGCCGGCCTGCTGCCGGAGGTCGCGGCCGACTTCCACGTCGACGAGGCCGCCGCCGGGTGGCTGATCTCCGGCTACGCCCTGGCCGTGGTCGTCGGCGCCCTCGGGCTGACCGCGGCGGCGACGCGCATCCCGCGGAAGGCGGCCCTCGTCGGGCTCATGGTGCTGTTCATCGCCGGCAATCTGCTCTCCGCGATCGCACCCGACTACGGAGTGATGCTGGGCGGGCGCCTGCTCGCCGCCCTATGCCACGGGGCGTTCTTCGGAATCGGGTCGGTCGTCGCGGCGAGCCTCGTGGCCCCGGAGAAGCAGGCGCGCGCCATCGCCATCATGTTCACCGGGCTCACCGCCGCCAACGTGCTCGGAGTGCCGTTCGGGACCCTGCTCGGGCAGGCGTTCGGCTGGCGTGCGACCTTCTGGGCCATCACCGCCATCGGTGTGGTCGCCCTGATCGGGGTCGCCATCCTGGTCCCCTCCGGAGCGGGGGAGCGGTCCGGATCCAGCCTGCGGCGGGAGTTGTCCGCGTTCCGCTCAGGACAGGTGTGGCTGTCGCTCGCGGCGACCGTGCTCGGGTTCGGTGGGATGTTCGGCGCCTTCACCTACATCGCCTACACGCTGACGGGTGTCTCCGGGTTCGCCCCCGGTGCCGTGCCGTGGCTCCTCATCGTGTTCGGAGTCGGCCTGTTCGCGGGCAACTGGGTCGGCGGTCGCCTCGCCGATCGTTCGGTGGACCGCACGCTCCTGTGGCTGCTGGGTGCGCTCGCCGTGGTGCTCGCGGGCTTCGCCCTCGTCGCCGGAATGCCGGTCGGCGCGGTCGTCGGTCTCGTGCTGATGGGGGCCTTCGGGTTCGCCACCGTTCCCGCACTCCAGCTCCGCGTGCTGTCGTACGCCGCACAGGCGCCGACGCTCGCCTCAGGTGCGAACATCGCCGCCTTCAACCTCGGAAACGCCCTCGGCGCCTGGATCGGCGGGATCACGATCGCGGCCGGATTGGGCTACACGTCGCCCCTCTGGGTGGGGGCCTCCATGACCGTGGGAGCACTCGTGGTGGTCGCCATCGCTGCCCTCTCCGCGCGCAGAAATCGTTCGGGAAGCGAACGTGCACGCAGCGGCTCCGAAAAATCCGCCCTTCCTGTCTAGTAGACAGCGGAGTACATTCGCCCTCATCTCGAACGATCAGGGGGTGATCGTATGCCGGAGTCGGCCGAAGAGCCGCACCGCAGCATCTTCACCCCTGCGCGCATGCTCGTCGCCTCGCTGGTCGCCGGCGCCGGTCTGACCGTCCTCGGCTTCCTCGCCGGAGGCTCGGCCGCCAGTGCCGCTGAGCCCGCCCCGCCGTCAGGCGTGATCGGCTCCCTCGTCTCGAACGGGACCGCGGAGGCCGGCGAGACCGTCGGCTCGGTCACCGGAGCCGTCGCGCCGGTGCTGCCCGCGCCGGTGCAGCGGATCGTTGCGTCCGTTGTGACCCCTGTCGCCCAGACGGTCGACGCGGTCGCCGAGCAGGCGCCCGTCAGCGCCGTCGTCGCGCCGGTCGCGGCCACGGTCGATCGGGTGGTCGCCGCTGTTCCGCTGGTCGGAGACGTCCTCCCGGCCGCCCCGGTCTCCTCTGTCGCGCAGCCCGTCGCCGGGTCCCTCGATCAAGCGGTCGCGGATGTGGCAGGCGCGGTCGATTCGGCCGTCTCGCCGTTCGTGTCCATCCCGGCCTCTGCGGTCTCCAACGACCCCGGCGCCGGCTTCGGAGCCGCCCAGCTGACTGCATCCGCCAGCGCTTCGGCGCTGCTGCTGGGTGCCGTGAGCGGCGGCCTTCGGCCCGTCGCGACGGGTGCGCTCGACGGCCTGTCCTCGGCGCCCGCCGGTCCTCTCGGCGGCGAACCCGCGGCCCCGCTGCCCGCGGCCCCCGGGGGACTGCCGACCGGTGGTGCTGCCGGTTCCCCGGGCGGCGCGAGCGGGCCGGGCGGAACTGCGCCCTCTGCCGGCACGACCCTCGACTCCCTGCTTCTTCCCGTCCGCGCGGCATGCGGGCTCAGCGGCGGGCCCACGGACGATCGCGTCCCCTCCGGCCCCGTCGCCGACCACGACATCAGCCCCGACTGAGTGGGTCCCGGCTGCCCTTGCGGCAGCACGCGACCACGACCCGGCACGTCTGTGCCGGCCGAACTTCACTCATTCGAAAGGCTCGATCATGAACAAGTACGTTTCCAGAGGGATGTGGTTCACCCTCTGCGTCGGCGGCCTCTGGCTCGCCGGAACGGCCGCGGCCAACGCGGCCGACAACACCGTTGCCACCGGAGACCAGGCGGTCGTCGGTGCCACCGTCCCCGTGACGATCGCCGGCAACGGCATCTCGGTCCTGGGCGACTCGTCCAGCACTGACTCCGCTGCGGCTGCCCCTGCGGCACCCGCTGCCCCGTCGGTCTCCATCGCTCCCGACTCCGTCAGCGGAGTCCTGAGCGGCGACCAGGCCGTCGCCGACGTCAGCGTGCCGGTGCAGGTCGCCGGGAACGCGGTCAGCGTCCTGGGCGATGCGGGCAGCTCCGGTTCCGATGCGTCTGCCCCCGCGGCGGGCTCAGGGTCGGGGTCCAGCGCCACATCGTCCGGCGCCGACGGCATCGGTTCCGGAATTCAGGCGCCGGTGTCGGTGGATGTGCCGGTGACGGCGGGCGGCAATGCCATCTCGGTGCTCGGTGACGCGAACTCGAGCAACTCGACGGCTGCGTCGCCGGCGGACTCGTCGGGTTCGTCTGCTTCGTCGGGTTCGTCGGCTAGTTCGACGGGCGCCGGCGGCGAACTGGTGTCGGACATCCAGGCTCCGGTCGGGGCTGCGGCGCCGGTGACCGCGGGCGGCAACGCCGTGTCGGTCCTCGGTGACGCGTCGTCGAGCGGCTCGACCGCGACGGCTCCGGCTGCGGGCGGGGGCTCCACCGCCACCAGCGGTGCGGGCTCGAGCGGCGGCATCCTCTCGGGTGTCCAGGCTCCCGTGGATGCGGCACTGCCGGTGACCGCCGGCGGCAACGCGATCTCGGTCCTCGGTGACGCCACGACGTCGGATTCCGCGACGACCGCTCCGGCGGCCGGCACCGGCTCGTCGTCGACGTCGGGCTCCGGTTCGGATGGCGGCATCCTGTCGGGTGTTCAGGCGCCGATCGGTGCGGCGGCTCCGGTGACCGCAGGCGGTAACGCCGTGTCGGTCCTGGGTGATGCGACGACGGCCGACTCGGTGACCTCCGCTCCGGCGACCGGCGGCTCGACCGCCGGCGACGGCGCCCCGGGGGCCACGACCGGCGGCGGGCTGCTGAGCGGGACCGACCTGCCCATCGGCATCGCTGCGCCGGTGACCGTCGGCGGTAACGCCGTGGCGGTTGCGGGAGACGCGTCCTCGACGGGAGCGACCGCGACCACTCCGACCACGCCGACCACTCCGGCGACCCCGGGTACGCCGTCCACGGGTGACCCGGTCGTCACGACGCCGGCCTCCACGGTTGGAGTATCGGTGCTGGCGACCGGCCGGATGTCGGCCGCGACGGGAGTCGCGACCGCGGCACTCGCCTCCACCACCCTGGCCTCCACCGGTTCCGATGACCTCGGACTCGGTGCGCTGGGTGGATTGCTGGCTCTCCTCGGTGTGATGCTGGCCTTCGCTGCGGCGAACCGGTCGCGCCACCACACCCGCTGAGCGCCTGGGCCCGCTGAGCGCGGGTGACAGCTTCCCGGCACGCCGGCATCCCAGCCGCCGGCGTGCCGGGAACTCGCCGTGCCGGGGCCCGGTCGCCGCAGTTCAGAATCCGATCGGACGACCGGGGGTCAACGGTTCGTCCGTTCCGACGAACACCTCGCCACCGTTGTACGCCAGCTCGCGGCGCTCCACCTCGGCGAGCAGAGCCTTGTTGATCATCGCCGACCAGCTTGCATCCCGTTCGCTGTACGACGTCTGCCGGTAGGCGGCCCGAGCGCGATTCCGCATCGCGTCGGTCAGATAGAACGTGATGGTGATCCGCTTCTTCGCGGGCGGCGGCGCGGACGCGCCCGCTTCCGGAGCGCGGGGTTCCGACGCACGGGGTTCCGACGCACGGGGTTCCGGGGCTTCGGCGGCGGTCTCGGCCTCGACGGGAGGACTGGATGCTGAACGGTCCATGGTTCACCTTTCGGCATATCGGATGTCGATCTTCGATCTCACATACTAATCCGGCCGACGCCTCCGTGGCGAGATTCCACAGGTGCTAAGCATGCTTAAAAGCCCTGAAATGCAGGCATTTTCCGGGCTACCGGGTCAGTGCGAGAGACGCTCGACAACGGAGCCGAACAGCTCCGGGCGGCGCGCCGCAGCGGGCACGATCCGAGGCCGGAAGCGCGACCTCGCCGCCAGCACCAGGGCGGACGTCAGCATCCGGAAGTCCCGGGTCGTCGCGCGCCAGGCCCGCTCGTACTGCTCCGTATTGCCCGCGCGGACGGCGGCGACGGCCGCACGGGCCTGCGCGAAGCCGACGCGCATCCCCTCGCCCGTGAGCGCATCCACGTAACCGGAGGCGTCGCCCGCCAGCAGCACCCGCCCGGAGGAGCGCGCACGCGCCCGCTGCAGCAGCGGTCCCGCGCCGCGAGGTTCGGAGACGGCGGCGACCCCGTCCAGCCGCCCTGCCAGCTCCGGAATCGACGCGATGACGGCGTCGATGTCCAGCGGGCGCGCGCCGAGCACTGCGACGCCGACCGTGTACTCGTCGACGGGCGTCACGTAGGCTTCCGCGCCCTCCGACCAGTGGACCTCCACGAGCGACGTCCAGGGCTCCACGGCGAAGTGCTTCCTGAGGCCGAAGCGCCTCCGCGCCCCGTCCTGGCCGCGTCCGTCGAGGCCGACCATGCGGCGGACCGGCGAGTGGAGGCCGTCGGCGGCGATCACCCATGCCGAGTCGAGTGTGACGCCGTCCCCGAGCGTCAGCGTCACGCCGTCCGCCCGCTGCGTCACGCCCGTGACCTTCGCGTGGATGCGCTCCGCGCCGAGCTCGACGGCGCGGTCCGCCAGCGCCTGGTGCAGCACGGTCCGCCGCACCCCGCGGCCCGGACGGTCGGCGAAGCGGTGCTCCACGCGGGAGTTCGCATCCACGTAGGCGATGCCGTCCAGTCGCCGGCCCGCCGGGTCCACCCCGATCCGGTGCAAGGCCGCGAGCGCGCCCGGCATCAGCCCCTCGCCGCACGCCTTGTCGATCGCCCCGACGCGGGGCTCGACGAGCACCACATCCATCCCGTCGATGCGGGCCTCGATGGCGCAGGCGAGACCGATGGGTCCGCCGCCCACGACCACGACCTGCGGATTCATGCGGCAGCCGGCTCCCGGAAGACCGTGGCCAGAGCGCGGTTCTCGCAGCGGATCCGGACGACCAGCAGCCACGCATTGAGCACGGTGAACGTGAGCGCGGTGATCCAGGCCGTGTGCACCAGCGGCAGCGCGAAGCCTTCGACGACCACCGCGACGTAGTTCGGGTGCGTGAACCAGCGGTACGGTCCGCGCGTGACCAGCGGCAGGTCGCGGACCACGATGACCCGGGTGTTCCACCGCGGGCCGAGCGTTGCGATGCACCACCAGCGGAGCGCCTGGCTGGCCAGCACCAGCGCGAGCATGGGCCAGCCGAGCCAGGGGATGAACGGTCGCCCGGCGAACCACACCTCGGCGAGGCAGGCGAGCAGCAGTCCCGTATGCAAGGCCACCATGGCGGGGAAGTGCCCGCGCCCGAACTCCACACCGCCGCGGGCGAACGACCACTTGGCGTTGCGGGTGGACACGATCAGCTCCGCGATACGCTCCAGGCCCGTCGCGAGCACGAGGGCGGTGTAGAGGATCATGACAGGAGCTCGGGCGTCGCCCGCTTCTCGCCGTCCACCCAGCGCAGCAGTACCAGCTCGCTGGTCACTCCGGGCCCGAGCGCGAACAGCAGGCCGATGGTTCCCGCCGCATGCGCGTCCAGCTGCTCGGCGAGCACATGGAGCACGGCTGCCGACGAGAGGTTGCCGACGTTCGCCAGCGACCGCCAACTGGCGTCGAGCGCACCCTCCGGCAGGTCGAGGGCCTGCGAGAACGCCTCCAGCACCTTCGGTCCGCCGGGATGTGCGGCCCAGGCGCCCACGTCCTCCACTTCGAGCCCGTGCGCCGCGAGGATGCCGCGGGCGTCGCCGGCGAAGTTCCGCTCGATGACCTCCGGCACACCGGCGCTGAGGACGATGCGGAACCCCGTCCCGCCGATGTCCCAGCCGATGACGTCGGCCGTGTCCGGATAGATGCGGCTGCGGGTGTCGACGACCTCGGGGCCGGCGAGCCCGAGAGCCTCGGCGCGTGCCTCGCCGACCATGACGACCGCGGCCGCGCCGTCGCCGAACAGGCCGCTCGCGACGATGTTGGCCATGGAGTCGTCGCGCGCCTGAACGGTCAGCGAGCACAGCTCGACCGACAGCAGGACGGCGACTTCGTCGGGATGGCCGGCCAGGTAGTCGTTGACCCGGGCGATCCCGGCTGCGCCGGCGACGCAACCCAGGCCGAAGCTCGGCAGGCGCTTCACGTCGGGACGCAGTCCCAGGCGCGCGACGAGCTGCGCGTCGATGGAGGGTGCGGCGATGCCGGTGACGGAGGTGAAGAGCAGGAAGTCGACATCGCGAGGCGCAAGGCCTGCCGAATCGAGGGCGGCCATCATGGCGCGCTCGGCGAGCGATGTCCCCTCCGCGATGAAGTAGTCGTTCGACTCCTGGAACGACGCCAGCGAGCTGTACTGCTCGAGCGGCATGACCAGGCTGCGCGTCTGGACTCCCGAGGAGGCGTGGATGCGGCGCATCACCTGCTGCCGCGCGGGATCGGAGGTGATCATCGCGAGCAGCGCCGCAGTGATCTCGCCCTGGCTGTAACTGCGGGCGGGGAGCACAGGTGCCACCGACACGATTCGACTCACAAGCGAAACGTACCACCGGCTCCGGCCACCGACACCGGCCGTCGGCGAACACCCAGCCCCAGCCCGCGAGCACAGGAAAAACGCGCCGAATCGGGGGAATCCGGCGCGCTTTTCCTGTGCTCGCGGGCTGCGGGTCAGCGGGGGTGGTGGGTGCGGTCGCGCTGGGCGGCGGAGACCGCATCGACAAGTGGCGCGTGGAGGGGCTCGCCGGCGGCCACTCCCATGACCTCTTCGACGATCGCGGCCGCGTCCGCCTCGTCGAGCAGCTTCTGGAGTTCGACGCTCTGGCTGTCCTCCGGCACGTCGAACCGCAGGGCGGCGCCGACCGCGGCGAGGAGCGCGTTCGGGACACCGCCGACATACTGCGCGTAGTCCGACGCGGGACCGATGAAGCGGTCGTTGCGGCCGAGCTTGCGGATCGGTTCGCGGCCGACGCGGGTGACCTCGTCGACCAGGTAGGGGTTGGCGAACCGGCCGAGGATCTTCTCGCGGTACGCGGCGAGCTCCTCCTCCGGCAGCCCGTGCTTGGCGGAGAGCGCGGCCGACGTCTCACGCAGTGCGGCCTCCGCCGCCTCGCGCACGGCCGGGAGCGCGATCGCCTCGCTGATCGTGGTGGCCCCCTGCAGGAACCCCGTGTACGCGACGGTGGCGTGTCCGGTGTTGACCGTGAACAGCTTGCGCTCGATGTACGGGCCCAGGGAGTCGACGAAGTGCGCACCGGGGATCCGGGGCTCCTGTCCGCCGAAGGGGCTGCGGTCGACGACCCACTCGTAGAAGGTCTCCACCGTCACATCGATGCCCGCGTCCGGTGCCTGCGCCGGGACGATCCGGTCGACGGCCGTGTTGGCGAAGACCGCGCGCGCAGCGAGCTCGTCGCGCGTGTCGTCGTCGGGCAGACCGTCCATCAGCTCTGCGGCGAGCAGGTCGGAGGCGCCGATCGCGTTCTCGCAGGCCATGACCGCGAGCCGCGGGGCGTCCTCCGCCCGGGCTGCGAGGCCGCGCGCGATCACCGGAGCGACGAATCGGAGGATGCGCGGGCCGACCGCGGTCGTGACCACATCCGCCGTCGCGATCTCGGCGACCAGCGCCTCCTCGTCCGTCGCACTGTTGATGGCGCGGAACCCCGTCACCGTCTTCGTCTGCGACTCCTCACCCACGAGGTGGACATCGTAGGAGTCGGCTGCGGCGAGCGCGTCGATCAGCTCGGCGTTGACGTCCGCGAACACGACCTCGTACCCGGCTTCGTGGAGCAGGAGCCCCACGAAGCCGCGCCCGATGTTGCCCGCACCGAAATGGACGGCCTTCACAGCGTCCTCCTCACTCGTTCACGTCGCCCAGGAGAGCGAACAGTGCGTCCGCGTCCGGGGCGTCGAGGAGCTTCTGAACGTCGTCCTCCTCGGAGAAGAGGATGGCGATCTTCGACAGGATCTCGAGGTGCTCGTTGTTCTGGCCGGCGATGCCGACGACGAACCGCACCTCCTCGCCGCCCCAGTCGAGCGGCGAGGAGTAGCGGATGAAGGAGAGGGCGGACCGCTTGATCTCGTCCTTGGACTCGTTGGTGCCGTGCGGGATCGCGAGGCCGTTCCCCATGAACGTGGAGACGGTGTCCTCGCGGTCCTGCATCGAGTCGACGTACCCGGGTTCGACGGCGCCGGCCGCGACGAGCAGCGCACCCGCCTCCCGGATCGCGTCCTCCCGCGTGGCCGCGGAGCCCGCGGCCACGACGTTCGCCCGGTCGAGAATGGTGTCGGTCATGTGGTGGCGTCCTCCGTGGCGTTCTGCTTCTTGACGAGATCGACGACCTCGTCGTACTTGGGGCTGTTCATGAAGTTGTCCACCGAGACGTGGATGGAGTCCGGAGACTGCCCCTTCGCCCGGTCGGTCAGCTGCTGCTGGGTGATGACCAGGTCGGCGGTGCCGTCGAGGTTGCTGATGGCCTGGTTGGTCACCGTCACTCCTTCGACTCCGGCCTTCTTCATCTTGTTGCGGAGCACGGAGGCCCCCATCGCGCTCGAACCCATGCCAGCGTCGCACGCGAACACGATGTTGCGCACCAGCCGATCTGTGGCGTCGCCCTGGGCGTCACCGGTGTCGTGCTCGGCCTCCTGGACCAGGCCCTCCAGCACGGAGGACGACTTGCCCTTGTTGGCCTCGGTCTGCGCGACCGCGGCGGACAGATCACCGGCGTTGCCGGCGAGCAGGTCGCGCCGGCGGCTCGATCGCAGCACGATCGCCGTGAAGGTGAACGAGACCGCGGCCGCCGAGATGATCGCCAGCGCGATGCCGAGCATGTTGGGGACCGGCGCTTGGGCGAAGATGGCGAACACCGATCCTGGTGCCGCCGGCGCTCGCAGGCCCGTCTGGAAGGCCACGTTGACCGCGACACCGGTCATGCCGCCGAGGATGGCGCCGATGATCAGGATGGGCTTCATCAGCACGTACGGGAAGTAGATCTCGTGGATGCCGCCGAAGAACTGGATGATGAACGCGCCCGGGGCGGCCGCGCGTGCGGCGCCGAGCCCGAAGATCGCCCACGCGAGCAGGATGCCGGCACCGGGGCCGGGGTTCGTCTCGATGAGGAACAGGATGGACTTGCCGGCCTGCTGCGACTCGAGCGTCCCGATCGGGGTGAACACGCCGTGGTTGATCGCGTTGTTGAGGAAGAGCACCTTTCCGGGCTCCACCAGGATGCTGACCAGGGGCAGCAGGTGCACCGAGACGAGCCAGTCGACGCCGGCTTCGAGTGCCTTGCTGAGCCCCTGCACCAGCGGTGCGATTCCGAAGAACGCGCCGATCGCCAGGAGGAAGCCGAGGATACCGGCCGAGAAGTTGTTGACGAGCATCTCGAAGCCCGCCTTGATCTTCCCCTCCCAGATCCGGTCGACGAGCTTCATCAGGTAGCCGCCGAGCGGACCCATGATCATCGCTCCGATGAACATCGGGATGTCGGTGCCCACGATCACGCCCATCGCTGCGATGGTGCCGACCACGCCGCCGCGGACGCCGTAGACGAGGCGACCGCCGGTGTTGGCGAGGAGCAACGGGAGCAGGTACGTGATCATCGGGCCGACGAGGCTCGCGATGTCCTTGTTGGGGAACGGGCCCTGCGCGATGAAGAGTGCCGTGACGATGCCCCAGGCGATGAACGCCGCGATGTTGGGCATGACCATGTTCGAGAGGAACGTGCCGAACCGTTGCACGTGAACGCGTGCTCCGACGGACTTCCTGGGGGCCGACGGTGTCGTCGACGTCTGTGTCGCCGATGTCATTGTGCTGTCTCGTTTCTGTTCTGGTGTGCAGGGGAGGTGAACCGTTCGGCGGCCGCGCGGACCGCCTCCCGGGCCTCGGCCGCGCCATCGGCGGCCAAGGCGGTCTCGGCCAGCGAGCGCGCCTGGTCGAGGGTGTAACGCTTGAGGGAGAGCCGCACGTCGGCGAGCGCCGCGGGCGACATCGAGAGCGTGGTGGCGCCGAGCCCGGTGAGCACCACGGCGAGCAGAGGATCCGCTGCGGCCTCGCCGCAGATCCCGACCGGCTTTCCGCGCGCCGCGCCTGCCGCGCCGACCTCGCCGATCAGGCGGAGGACGGCAGGATGCCACGGGTCCTGGAAGGCGGCGACCGAGCCGAGGAGGCGGTCTGCCGCGAGGGTGTACTGCGTCAGGTCGTTCGTGCCGATGGATGCGAAGTCGGCCACCTGGAGCACGCGGTCGGCGAGCAGCGCGGCGGACGGCACCTCGACCATGACTCCGACCGTCTTGAGGCCGTACTCACGGCCGAGCTCGGTGAAGTACCGGGTCTCCTCGATGGTGGCGACCATCGGCGCCATCACCCAGAGGTCGGCGTCAGTCTGGGCATCCGCCTCGGCGAGGGCCGTGAGCTGCTCGCGCAGGATGTCCTCGTTGGCCCGCAGCGACCGCAGGCCGCGCAGTCCGAGCGCGGGGTTGTCCTCGTGCGCGTCGTTCAGGAACTCCAGCGGCTTGTCGGCGCCCGCGTCGAGCACGCGCACCACGACCTTGCGGCCGCCGCCGAACGCGCTCAGCAGCTTCACGTACTGCTCGCGCTGCTGCTCGACGGTGGGCGCCAGGCGCTGGTCGAGGAACAGGAATTCGGTGCGGAACAGCCCGACGCCCTCCGCTCCGGCCGCGATGGCCGCTTCGGCGCCCTCGGCCGATCCGAGGTTGGCGAGCAGGGGGACAGGGGTGCCGTCGGCGAGCGCGCCGGGCTCAACGCCTCCGGCGAGCGCGGCAGCGCGTTCGTCGATGCGGCGCTGCGCGTCGGCTCGCTGTTCATCGGTCGGGGAGACGGTGACCGTGCCGGTCGCCGCATCCACGATGACCTCGTCGCCGTCGCCGAGCGCGTCCGCGCCCGCGGCGCCGACGACCGCGACGATCGACTTCTCGCGCGCCAGGATCGCGGTGTGCGAGGTCGGGCCGCCCTCCTTCGTCACGAGCCCGAGCACCTTGGTCAGATCGAGCAGGGCCGTGTCCGCCGGTGCCAGATCGTGTGCGACGAGGACATAGGGGGTGTCCGACTGCGGGACGCCCGGCGCTGGCTTGCCTTCGAGCGCTGCGACCACGCGCTGGGAGACGTCGTCGAGGTCTCCGGCCCGCTCGCCCATGTAGCCGCCCAGGTCCTTCAGCATGTCGCGGAAGACGGCGAAGCCCTCGAAGACCGCGCGCTCGGCGGTCTTGCCGCCGTCGATCCGGGAGGAGACGTCATCGGCGAGGGTGGAGTCCTCCGCCATCATCGACTGCGCTTCGAGCACGTCGGCGGCGGTGCCCTCGACCGTGGAGGCGCGCTCGCGCAGATCGGCGGCGACCGCTGCCACCGCCTGCTGCACGCGAGCCTTCTCCTCGTCCGGGGTCCGGGTGCTGGCCGTGTCCGCCGGCTCGGGCAGCGGCGCCGACATCCGCAGCACCGCACCGATCGCGACGCCCTGGCCGATGCCGGCGCCGGAGAGTGTGGTTCCCGGTCCCTTCACGTCAGCGGCCATGATCAGGCGTCGTGATCCGTGGCCAGGATCTCGGCCAGGTCGTCGAGCACGGCCTCGCCATCCTGTGCGTCGGTGGTGAGCACGATCTTGTCGCCGTGGTCGATTCCGAGCGAGATCACGCCGAGGATGCTGCCGGCGTCGACGGTCTTGCCGCCCTCCTTCGTCAGCTTCACCTTCGCGCTCGAGCGGTTGACCGCCTCCACGAAGAGCTTGGCGGGGCGGGCGTGCAGCCCGTGCGCCGATCCGACGGTGATGATCCGTTCAGCCATGGTTCCGATCTCCTTCAGTCCGTGCCGGCCGGGTGGCCTGTTCGGTTCTCATAGTGCCGCCGCTTTCGCGTTGAGGGCCAGGTCCAGCGCGGTGTCGCCATCGAGTGCGACGGGTGAGATCGCGGGGAGGAGGGCGACCGCCGTCCCGGTCGTTGCCGCGCGCTGGCGGAGCGCGGGGACCGCGGCTTCGAGGTGCCCGCCGACGAGGATCACGTCGATCCCGGCCAGGGAATCCAGCTGACTGGCGCTTCCCGGCTCGACCACGACATCCTCACCGCGCGTCCGGGCGGCATTGCGCAGCTTCACGGCGACGAAGGTGCTGGACGCACCGGCGCCGCAGACGACCACGATCCTCATCGATCCTTGCCTTTCGCGTGTTGCTGGTGGAGCGGGTGGAACGTCTCACATGGTCTCTCCGTACACTGCGACGGTTCCAGCAGCCTTTCTTCCGGGGGTGCGGAAACATGGCCGGAACTCCCGGCGGCCGGCCCGTCGGGTGGTTGACTCGTGATGGAAGGTGGTCACGGTTTTGGCGCTCTCGGCAAGGCAGACGAGGATGCTCGACATCCTGGCGCGTCGTGCTGCCTGGGTGACGGCAGGCGAACTCGCACACGACCTCGGAGTGACGACGCGCAGCATCCGCAGCTACGCCGCCGCGCTGGGCGAGGTCGTCGAGTCCGGATCGAGCGGCTACCGCGTCAAACCGGACGCCTACGCCGCTTTCCTTGCGGGCGACGGAAGCTTGGATGCGGGCACGGCCGGCTCACCCCAGGAGCGTCTGGTGTTCCTGGTGCGGAGGCTGCTCGACGAGCCGGACGGGGTCGACGTGTACGAGACGGCGGAGAGTCTGTTCGTCTCCGACTCCACGATCGAATCCGACCTCACCCGGATGCGCGGGCTGCTCGCGGGAACCGAGCTGTCCCTGGAGCGCCGGGGAGGCACCGTGCAGCTGCTGGGACCGGAGATCGCGCGGCGGAAGCTGCTCAGCCGGCTGTTCCGCGACGAGATGCGGCAGAGCGTGGTCGACGTCGCGCGCATCCAGGAGGCCTTCGGCTCGGAGGGGCTCGCCGACTTCAAGTCGGCGCTGGTCGCGATGCTGGATGCGCGCGGGTTCTTCGTCAACGAGTACGGCATCAACGACGTGCTGCTGCACATGGCGGTCGCCCTCGACCGGGTGGCGAAGGACCGGGTGCTGCCCTCGGTGGAGGAGCCCGAGACGAGCGAGACCATCCGCTCCCTCGCTCACGATCTGGGAGCGCTGATCGACGAGCACTTCGGCACGGCGCTGGATGCGACCGAGCTGCGGTACCTCGCCATCCTGATGCGGACCCGGGTGATCGCCCCGGGGGCCGGACAGGACACGGTCGAGGAGTTCGTCAGCCCGGCCGACCTGGAGGTGGTCCGAGGGATCGTGGACCGGGCGTCGGCCGAGTACCTCGTCGATCTGCACGACGAGAACTTCATCGTGCGGCTGACCCTCCACGTCCAGAACCTGGTCGCGCGGGCCCACGAGAACACGTTCTCGCGCAACCCGCTCACGCGGTCCATCAAGAGTTCGTACCCGATGATCTACGAGCTGGCCGTGTACATCGCCAGCCGGCTGCAGGCGGCCGAAGGGATCGCGGTCAACGACGACGAGATCGCCTACATCGCCATGCATGTCGGCGCGTACCTGGAGCAGCAGTCCCGCCGGCGTGACGCGGTCACCTGCGCGGTCGTCTGCCCCAACTACTACGACATGCACATCCTGCTGCGCGACCGGCTGGAGAGCACGCTCGGCGACGAGCTCGACATCACCAGCGTCATCACCTCGACCGACGCCGACTGGGAGGCGATCGAGGCGGACCTGGTGCTCACCACGATCGACCCGCGCGGGCGCCGCGAGAACACGGTCATCGTGCAGCCGTTCCTGACCGAGACGGATGTGGAGCACGTCCGCCAGGCGGCCTCGCGCATCCGGCGGCAGCGGCACAGGGCCCGCATCAAGAGCGAGCTGCTGGAGTACTTCGACGAGAGCCTGTTCCTGCGCAACTTCTACGCGCGCGACCCGATCACGATGATCCGCGCGCTGGGCGACCGGATGATCGCCACGGGCGCGATCGATCAGGAGTACGTGGACCAGACCGTGGAGCGCGAACAGATGTCGTCCACCGCGTTCACCGACTCCCTCGCGGTGCCGCATGCGATGACCATGAGCGCGCGGCGGACCGCCATCGCGATCGTCGTCAACGACACCGCGATCGACTGGGGGGATGCCCGCGTCAACGTGATCGCCTTCATCGCGTTCTCGGAGGCGGGGCGGTCATCGTTCCAGACGGTCTTCGACCAGTTCGTGGAGGTCTTCTCCGACCGCGAGGCCGTCCTGGCGCTCATCCGCCGCGCCGACACCTTCACCGCGTTCATCGACGAGCTCGTCCGCATCATCGACGCCTGACCCCCGCCCCCGGCCGCAAAGCCGCCGAGTACAGGAAAACTGCGGGCTTTCGCGCGGAAAACGCGCAATTTTCCTGTACTCGACGGCTAGGAGGGCCGGGGCGGGCGAGGCTAGTTGGCGGTGACGGTGTAGGTGACCGAGACGCCGGGGGTGCCGATGGCGACCGTGTACTTGTCGTTGGTGAAGACGGCCTTGCTGTCCGAGGAGCCGGGCTGCTCGGTGAAGCCCTTGTCCTTCAGCGCCGACTGAGCGTCGGCGAACCCGGTCTTGCCGGACGGCCGGACCGTCACCGACCAGCCGTTGTCCTTGTCGCCGCGGGCGACCACGACGGTGCCGTCGACGAGCGGGACGTCGGCCTTCGGGAAGTCCGACGGAAGCTCCTCCGACTGCTGGTCGTCCGATCCCGAGCTGGAGCCCGCCGTAGCCGACGAGGACGAGGCGGGTGTGTGCGAGGAGACGTAGTTGGTGTTGCCGGCGCCGGAGCAGGCCGCGAGCGAGCCGATGGTCAGGGCCGCGACGATGGCGGCGGGAACGAACGGATTACGTGTGCGCATAGTGATTCCTAGTGCTGTATGGGTGCGGTTGTGCAACCACCCAGGTTACTCGCGCAGCGCGGGGACCGCGTCCCCCGATGTCCGCTTCCGGCTCAGCCCAGGAGCAGGGAGCTGAGCTGGTCGGCCGAGTGGACCACCGCGATGGCGCCGGCGGCCTCGGCGGGGGAGCCGTAGCCCCACTCGACGAGGATGGTCGGGAGACCGTGAGCGCCAGCGCCCTCCACGTCGTACTGACGATCGCCCACCATGACGGTGTGCTCGAGGTCGACGCCGCGCGCGCCGAGGCGGCGCAGGGCCTCCTCCACGACGTCCGCCTTGGCGCTGCGGCTCTCGTCCTCCGTCGCGCCGGTGATGACGTCGAAGTACTTCGCGAGATCGAAGTGCTCCAGGATGCGCGTGGCCTGGATCTCCGGCTTGCTGGTCGCCAGGGCGAGCGGGATCCCGGCGGCGTGCAGCCGCTCGAGCAGCCCGCGGATGCCGGGGAACACGGCGGAGTCGAGCGCTCCGTGCTCGGCGTAGTCCGCCCGGTAGACGGCGAGGGCTTCGCGGGCGGCGGTCTCGGTCATCCCGCCGAAGGCCTCCAGGGAGTCGAGCAGCGGCGGGCCGACGTACTCGAGCAGCTGGGCAGGGGAGGGGACCGGCTTTCCGAGGGTCGCGAACATGCGCGCGAGGGAGGAGGTGATGCCGGGGGCGGAGTCGGTGAGGGTTCCGTCGAGGTCGAACAGAACACACGTCCAGGTGCGGGTGACGGTGGGGGTCGGGTTGGTCATAGCGGTCCTAGCGTATGTCAGGTTTCTGAATCGCGGGTCAGTGCTCGCTGAGGGCGGACTCGATGTGGGACCGCGCGACGACCATCGTGTGCCCGGCTCCGGGATCGAACTGGACCGCGACGAAGTCGGCCGTCCGGATGAAGCCCAGCGCCTCCAGAGCGGGAACGATCACGGCCTGCACCCGGGCGCCCTCGCCCTCGGCCGTCTGCGCGACGGCCGAACGGAGCGCGTTCATCGACGTGAACAGCGGAAGCACCGCCTCCCCGGTGGTCGAGCTGATGGTGCGCAACCGGGTGTCCTGCGGGGTCGAGCCGGTCACATCCACCACCAGGCCGCCCTTCGTCGCCGCCGCGAGCAGCGCATCCAGGTTCTCCCGGGACGGCTCGGCGGCGATGGCGGCGAGCGCCTTCCGCACGGGTGCGTTCTCGTAGCTCTGCGGGAAGCGCGGTCGCGGTGCGGCCATCAGAAAAGCCTGCTTTCACTGTCGTCGAGCCCGCGCATCGCGTCGTAGTCGAGCACGAGGCAGCGGATTCCGCGGTCCTCGGCCAGAGTGCGGGCTTGCGGCTTGATCTCCTGGGCGGCGAAGATCCCGGTCACCGGAGCCAGGTGCGGGTCGCGGTTCATCAGCTCCAGGTAGCGGGTCAGCTGCTCCACCCCGTCGATGTCGCCGCGACGTTTCAACTCGACGGCGACGGCGGCACCGGCGGCATCCCGGGCCAGGATGTCGACGGGCCCGATAGCGGTCATGTACTCGCGGCGCACGAGCACGTGCCCGTCGCCGAGGAGGTGGATCTGCTCGGCGAGGAGCTTCTGCAGGTGCGCCTCCACACCGTCCTTCTGCAGTCCCGGGTCGATCCCGAGGTCGTGGGAGGTGTCGCTGAGGATCTCGTGGATCGACACCACGAGCATGTCCGCCGTCTTGGCCTGGGTGACACGCCACACCTCGCGGATGCCGGCCGCCTGCTGCAGCTCGTCCGGTTCGTCGATGGCGACCGTGCAGGGCGGGCTCATCCAGTTGAGGGGCTTGTAGGACCCGCCGTCGGAGTGGACGAGGAGGCTGCCGTCCGTCTTCAGCATCAGCAGCCGCGTCGCGAGCGGCAGGTGCGCGCTCAGCCGGCCGGCATAGTCGACGGAGCAGTTGGCAATGACGAGACGCACCGGAACATCCTAAGTGCAACCGGGCGAGCGCGCCCGGGCATCGGCGGGACGGCGCTGGCAGGATGGGGCGCATGGCCCGCGAACTCCTGATCGGCACGTACACCGAAACCCTTCCGCACGTCGATGGTCACGCCGAGGGGGTGCTCACGGCGCGGTTCGACGGCTCGTCCGTGCTGGATGCGGTGGTCGCCGCGCAGGTGACAAATCCGTCGTGGGTGGCGGTCGCGCCGGGTGGCGGTGCGGTCTACGCGGTCAGCGAGACGGAGCCGGACGGGCGGATCGTCGCGTTCGCCCGCGACGGCGATGGCACCCTGACGGAACTCGGGTCGGTCTCGAGCGGCGGCGCATCGCCCGCGCACCTCGTCGTGCATCCGACCCTCCCGCTGCTGCTGGCCGGGACGTACGGGAGCGGCACCTTCTCGGTGTTCGCGCTCCAGTCGGACGGCTCGATCGGCGAGCGGACCGCGTTCGTCCAGCACGAGGGGCGCGGGCCGGATCCCGCCCGCCAGGAGGGCCCCCACGTCCACCAGCTGAGCGTCGACCCGGTGACCGGCGACGTCGTAGTGGTGGACCTCGGGCTCGGCGAAGTGCGCTGGTACACGCTCGCGCCGGATGGTGGAGTCGGCCTGCGCGCGGAGGCGACCGTCGTGATCGGCTCGGCCGGTCCGCGGCACCTCGACTTCCATCCGGACGGGATCCACGCGCTTCTCGTGAACGAGCTCGACTCCAGCATCGACGTGCTCCGCCGCGAGGGCACCCGTTTCGAGCGGGTGCAGAGCACCACCACGCGGGCGGACGGTGCCACGGGCGACAACGCGCCGGCGGCCGTGTGCGTCGCGGCCTCGGGGACGACCGTGCTGGTGAGCAACCGCGGGGACGACACGATCGCGGTCTTCTCCTTCGACCCCGCGGCGTCCCGGGTGACCCTGGAGGAGTCGGTTCCGGTCGGAGGCGTGTCGCCGCGCGATCTGGTGATCTCGCCGGAGGGGGATCGCGTGCTCGCGGCGTGCCAGGACAGCGACGAGGTCACCGTCTTCGCGTTCGACGACGCGGCGCGCTCGCTCCGACCGCTCGGGGCGTCCCCCGTCCCGACCCCGGTGCGGCTCGCCTTCGTGTAGGCGTGGTGCGCCCGACTCGTGAGTCGTTGCGCGAATCGCGCATGAGTGGCGACATCTCGTCACCACTCGGCGACTCCGCGCCGGCGCGGGTCAGGCGGCCTCGGGCGCGCTCTCGCGCTCGGCGGCAGGTACCGCGATCGGACGCACGGACGGCGCCGCCAGGAACGCGGCGATCAGGAGTGCCAGCACGAGGAACAGCGCGTTCAGCAGGCCGAAGTGCTGCCCGAGGAAGCCGATCAGCGGCGGACCCGCCAGGAACGCGCAGTAGCCGATGATCGCGACGGCCGACACGCGGGCGGCCGGGTTCGAGGCACCGTCGGCCGCAGCGGACATCCCGAGCGGGAAGCCCAGCGACACCCCGAAACCCCACAGCACGGTCCCGATCACCACGAGCCACATCGGGCCACCCACGATGAACAGCACCAGTCCGACCGCGCCCAGCCCAGCGGTGATGCGGATGGCCGCGACCCGGCCGATGCGGTCCACCATCGGACCGCCGGCGACGCGGCCAACGGTCATGGCCGCCACGAAGAACGCGAAGACGACGGCGCCGATCGAGTTGGACTGGCCGTGCCCGTCGACGACGGCGAGCGAGATCCAGTCGTTCGCCGATCCCTCGCCGAACGCCATCCCGAGCATGACGACGCCGATCAGGATGAGCCGCCAGTCCGCCCACACCGCCAGCGACGTGCGCACGCGCTCGCCGAAGGGGATGCGCTCGGTCGCTGCGGCATCCTGGTCGCCGAGGTCGGCCTCGCGCGGGATGTAGCGGATCGCGATCACCGCAACGACCACGATCGCGACGGCGACCCCGAGCAGATGCCAGACGACGGGCACCGCGAGCCATGCGGCGAGGGCGCCGATTCCCGCGCCGAGGACCGTCCCGAGGCTGAAGCAGGCATGCATCAGGGGGAGCAGCGTCTTGCCGATCTCGCGCTCGACCGCTGTCGCTTCGACGTTCATCATCACGTCGACCATCCCGTTGCCGAAGCCGAGCAGGATGAGTCCGATCGCCACCAGGACGACATTGTGGAACGTCGTGGCGCCGAAGCCGATGAAGAGGGTGCCGACCGACACGATGATGAGCGAGCCGACCATCCCTCGGTGCGGCCCGAAGCGTCCCAGCACCGAGGAGGAGAGGGTGAGGCCCAGGATGGCACCCACCGACATGCCCAGGATGAGCAGGCCGACAGCCGACGGGTCCTTGCCGAGCGCGAGGTCGTCTCGGACGCCGGGGATGCGTGCGACCCAGCTGGCGATCGCGAGACCGCTCAGGATGAAGATCACGAAGATCGCGTTCCGCCAGGCTTTCAGCTCTCGGCGGTCGCGCGTCGGGGCGGAGGTCGGCTGTGACATCGGAGCGGTTCCTGTGGGTTCAGCGGCTCGAATCGTTTCGATCGAAACGATTCGACTAAGCTATCACACGTGAACGAACCCAGCACAGCCCCGGTCGCCTCGCGGCCGACGCTGGCCGCCGTCGCCCGCCTCGCCGGGGTGTCCAACTCGACGGCGTCCCTCGCCTTCTCGGGCACCGGCCCGGTCTCCGACGCCACGCGCGAGCGCGTGCTCGCCGCGGCCAAGGAGCTCAACTACGCCGGGCCCGATCCCCGCGCTCGCTCCCTGCGCACGGGCCGCTCCGGAATCGTGGGCGTCGTCATGGAGGAGCGCGTCCGCGACGCGTTCCGCGACCCCATCAAAATCGCACTGCTCGACGGCATCACCGAAGAGATCGGTGCGATCGACGCCGGCCTCCTCATCCTCACCGACGCGGGTCAGGCCGCCCAGCGCATCGAGGACGCGCCGATGGATGCGGTGATCCTCGTCGGCTGCAGCCCCCGGCTCGACGAGTCGGTCGCCACCCTGCGCCAGCGCGGCATCCCCCTCGTCGCGATCGAAGGAGACCCCGCGGACGGCGTTCCGACCATCGGGCAGGACAACCGCGACGCGACGCGCCTCGCCGCTCAGCACCTGTACGACCTCGGCCACCGCGACGTCGCCGTCGTGGCCCTCTCCCTCACCCGCGACCGCGCGCGCGGCGCCCTGACGCCGGACCGCCTCGCCGTCGCTAGCTCCACCACGGCGCTCGACCGGCTCGCCGGCGCGCGCGATGTCTTCCCGGAGGCGAGTGGATGGGTCACCCGCGGTTCGTTCGTCGAGGAGGGACGACTCGCCGGGCGCGCGCTCCTCGACGACCCGACCCGTCGTCCCACGGCCGTCATCGCGCAGAGCGACCTGCTCGCCGCGGGCGTCATCCGCGCCGCCGAAGAGCTCGGCCTCGAGGTGCCGGGGGACGTCAGCGTTGTGGGTTTCGACGGTGTCCGGGTCGACGGACTGTGGCCCTACGACCTGACCACGCTCGTGCAGCCGGCCGTCGAGAAGGGGCGCGCCGCGGGTCGCGCCGTCGTGGAAATGCTCTCGGGCGGCGAGCCGCATCCCTCCACCTTCACGAGCGTCTTCCATCGGGGCAACACCACCGCGGCGCCGCAGAAGCGGTAGGGCCCCGGTCGTAGGCTGGCGGCATGGATCTCGAAGCCCTCTACCGCGACCTGCACTCCCACCCCGAGCTCGCCTTCACCGAGCACCGCACGGCAGGCATCGTCGCCGACCGGCTGACCGCGCTTGGCCTGGAGGTGCACAGCGGCATCGCGACGACCGGCGTCGTCGGCGTCCTGCGCAACGGCGAGGGCGCGACGGTGCTCCTGCGGGCCGACATGGATGCGCTCCCCGTCCGCGAGCAGACCGGTCTGCCGTGGGCCTCGACGCAGACCGTGACCGATGCCGCAGGCAACTCGATCCCGCTGATGCACGCCTGCGGGCACGACATCCACATCACCTGCCTGCTCGGAGCGGTGGAGGCGCTCGTCGGCTCCCGCGCGGACTGGTCGGGCACTCTGGTCGCGCTCTTCCAGCCGGCGGAGGAGCACGGCGGCGGCGCGCAGGTCATGGTCGACGACGGACTGTACGAGAAGGTCCCCGTGCCGGATGTGGTGCTCGGCCAGCACGTGCTGCCCGCCCCGGCCGGAATGGTCGGTGCGCATCCGGGCGCCGCAATGGCCGCCGTCGACACCATGGAGGTCACCCTGCACGGTCGTGGCGGCCACGGGTCGCGGCCGGAGACCACGATCGACCCGGTCGTGATGGCGGCGGCGACGGTGATGAGGCTCCAGACGGTCGTATCGCGGGAGATCGCGCCGAGCGAGACGGCGGTCGTCACTGTCGGCAGCCTCCACGCGGGCACGAAGAACAACATCATCGCGGCCGAGGCCACGCTCGGGATCAGCGTCCGCAGCTTCAACGAGGAGGTGCGTTCGCACGTGCTCGAAGGGGTGGACCGGATCATCCGCGCCGAATCGCAGGCCTCGGGTGCCCCGAAGGAGCCGGACATGGTGTGGGGCGAGCGGTACCCCGTCACGGTGAACGACCCCGAGTCGACCGATCGCGTGAACGCCGCTTTCGCCGCCGAGTTCGGCGAGGACCAGGTGCTGCGGCCCGGTGCGCTCTCGGGCAGCGAGGACGTCGGAAACCTGGCCACCGCCGCAGGAGCTCCGCTGGTCTATTGGATGCTCGGGGGCGCCGACCCGGAGACCGTGCTCACCGCGATGGCGGCGGGGACGGTCGAGACGGACATCCCGACGAACCACTCTCCGTTCTTCGCGCCGGTGCCGCAGCCGACGATCGACACCGGTGTGCGCGCGCTCGTCGTCGCCGCGCGGGAGTGGCTGGCCTGAGCGCCGCCGCCCGGCCCGCGCGCCCTGCCGGGGACGGATCGAAGGAGATCGGGTGCCGAATCTCCTTCGATCGGCAGTGGTGAAGGAGATTCGCCCGCCACATGTGAATATCTCCTTCGGTGCGGGCCGGCGGCCAGCACCGTCAGCGTGTCAGACCGTCGCGCCCGCGCGCATCCACACCCGGCCGCGTGCCCGCAGTCCCAGGGTGACCGCCCGGGCTCCGAGGTAACCCAGCGCGAAGGCGGCGGTGAGCGCGGCAAGGCCCGCTGCTCCGTGGCCGCCCCACGCCGCGGCCGCAGCCGCGAGCGGGAGGAACACCGCGACGTTCACGAGTCCGGTCACCGCGAGATACCGGGCGTCCCCGGCGCCGATCAGCACGCCGTCGAGCACGAACACGTAACCGCCCAGGGGGGCGCCGACTCCGACGATCGCGAGCGATAGGGGCAGAAGCGCGGCGACCGAGGCATCGCTCGTGAACAGCGCGGCGGCGAACGGGCTGAGGGCGATCGTGGCCACTCCCAGCACGACTCCTGCGCCGACGCCCCATTGGATGCAGCGCCTCAGCACCGCACGCACGCCCGCCAGGTCTCCCTCGCCCAGCCCCTTGCCGATCAGCGCCTGCGCGGCGATCGCGAGCGCATCGAGTGCGAACGCGAGCGTCGCGAACACGGTCATGGTCACCTGGAAAGCGGCCAGCTCCTCCGGGCCCTGCTGCGTCGCCGCGAACACGGCGAGCAGCATGGCCGCGCGCAGGCTAGCGGTGCGGAGGAGCAGCCAGCCGCCTGCGCGCGCCGTGCGACCGATTCCCGCATGATGGGGGAGCAGGGATGCCCGGACCCTGCGGGCATGCCGCGCCACGACCACCGCGTAGACGAGCACCATCGCCCACTGCGCCGCCACCGTGCCGAGCGCTGAGCCGGCGAGTCCGAAGCCGGCCACATAGATGAAGAGGTAGTTCAGCAGGATGTTCGCAGCGAAGCCGGCCACCGCGACGGCGAGCGGTGTGCGCGTGTCCTGCAACCCTCGCAGCAGACCGGTCGCCGCGAAGACGAGCAGCATTGCGGGCAGCCCGAGCATCGACAGCGTCAGGTACGTCGTCGCCTGCGCCGTCACCCCGGGCGAGGCGCCGAAGAGCCCGACGAGGAACGGGGAGGCCGCCCACCCGGCAGCCGCCAGCACCACGCCGAGCACGAGGGCGAGCCAGCACCCGTCGATGCCGGCCGCGACCGCGCCGCGCTCGTCGCCCGCGCCGATGCGCCGCGCCACTGCCGGCGTCGTGCTGTAGGCGAGGAACACCATCAGGCCGACGATCGTCTGGAGCACCGCACTCGCGATTCCCAGGCCGGCGAGCGGATCGACGCCCAGGTGCCCGACCATGGCCGAATCCGCGAGCAGGAAGACCGGCTCGGCGACCAGCGCGCCCAGCGCTGGCACCGCGAGGCGGAGGATCTCGCGATCGACGGGACGGCGCAGGATGGTGCTCACGACCATCCACGCTAGCCCCGTCCACCGACGCGCGACTCCTGCTCCCTCCGATGTCGGTGGCCGCACCTACGGTGGAGCCATGAGCAACCTGATGCCCGAACCGCTCGCCACCTGGACGTGGCGGCTGGAGCGGGTCCGCAACGGGCGCACCATCCTCACGCGCTCGCAGGCGGCGGCCGCCCGCACCGATCTGCTGAACGACCGGGCCGCGCATCCGGAGTCGTACACCGGATACGAGGAGGAGCTGGCGACGGCCGTCGACGAGCTCGCCGTGCTCTCACAACAGGCCAACCGCCACGACGACCTGCTGTCGGTCATGGCGGCAGACCGGCGCCGGGCGGACCGGGAAGCGGCGGCGAACGGGACGGCACTCGACCCGCGGTCGACGGCGCGAAGCCGCGGATCTCTGGCCGCCGATCATGACCGCGTTCCCGCCGGGTTGCCCGAGCCGCTGGACCAGTGGGTGCACCGGCTGATCCGCTACCGCGCCGGGGTCAAGATCATCACGCCGATCGAGGCCGCGCGGGCCGAGATCCGCCTCCGCAACGAGGCCGACCTCCAGCCCGGCGCCTACCGCTCGGGAGTGGCCGCCGGTTACTACCACCGGACGATCCGCGAGCTCGGAGAGATCGGCACGGCCGAGCGCCCCGGCAATCGCAACGGGCGCATGGTGCGGGGGCTCGACGGAATCGTCGCCTGACCGGACGCCGCCGTTCGCGCAACGGCCCACTACGATCGAGCCGTACGCGTACACGTGACGAGGGGGCGCGGTGAGTCCGAACGAGGCTGCAGCACTACTGGGGGTGTCGCCTTCTGCGACGCCCGACGACGTCGACCGCGCGTATGCCGCTCACCTTGCGGACGCCGGGCCGGATGTCGAGCGCCGGGACGCACTGACGGCGGCACGGGATGCGCTCCTCGCGGCTTCGGCGTGGCAGGCGCCGTACCCGCAGCAGGCCACCTCGCAGCAGGCTGCCTCGCAGCAACCCACCCCGCAGCAGGCTGCCGGGCAGCAGCAGTACCCGCAGCAGCCGGGGTACCCGCCTGCCGGCTACGGCCAGCAGCACGTTCCGTACCCTCCCTCCGGGGCACCCGGCCCGTGGTATCCGCCTGCCCCGGCGCGCCGTCGCATGTCCACGGGCGCCATCGTCGGCATCACGGTCGGCAGCATTGCGGCCGGACTCGTCGTCCTCCTCGTGGCGGTCTTCGCCATCGTCGCGATCGCGCACAGTTCCAGCCGACTGACGCAAGCGGAGGGCAGCTCCAGCGCGGCGCCGTTCGACCAGCCGTCGGACATCCCTTCGCCGGACCCCTCGGCGGGCGGTCCCGATGACTCGGGAGTGGCGGACTACGACGTGGACGGCGTCCACATCCACTACGTCGACGGGTGGACCTTCGAACTCACCCCCGGCGAGACCTGCGCCGGGGCGACCGTCACGGCGGGCTTCTCCGACACCCCGGAGGGTGAGGTGGTCGACGAGTGGAGCACGACCCTCGATCTGGAGGCGGCCGTGCCGTACACGCTGACCATCCCGGATTCGGCGTCCGTACACGACTACGCCGGCATCGACGCGGTCGATTGCGGTCAGGCCTGAGGCGCAGCAAACACAAGTTTCACAAATTACTGAATTAGGCGTAGCATCCCGCCTATGAACGCGGTGATCGACGTCTCCGGACTCGAAAAGCGATACGGGCGCGTGCGCGCCCTCGACGGACTCGACCTGACCGTCGGCGAGGGAACCGTCCACGGATTCCTCGGTCCGAACGGCGCGGGCAAGTCCACGACGATCCGGGTGCTCCTCGGCCTCGCCCGTGCGGACGGCGGCCGGGCGACCCTCTTCGGCCGGGACCCCTGGAAGGATGCGGTCGACCTCCACCGCCGTGTCGCATACGTGCCCGGCGACGTGAGTCTCTGGCCCAACCTGTCCGGAGGAGAGGCCCTGGACCTCCTCGCGCGCCTCCGGGGTGGGACCGCCGATCGGGCGCTGTACGCCCAGCGCAAGAAGCGGCTCCTCGACGTCTTCCAGCTCGATCCGACCAAGAAGGGCCGGGCCTACTCCAAGGGCAACCGCCAGAAGGTGGCGCTGGTCGCGGCGCTCGCGACCCCGGCCGACCTGTACATCCTCGACGAGCCGACAAGCGGTCTCGACCCGCTGATGGAGGCCGTCTTCGATTCGGAGATCCGGCGCGTCGCCGCCGAGGGAGCCACGGTGCTCCTCTCCAGTCACATCCTGTCGGAGGTCGAGCAGCTCTGCGATCGCGTCACGATCATCCGCGCCGGGCGGACGGTGGAGACCGGGACGCTGGACGAGCTCCGGCACCTGACGAGGACCGAGGTGACCTTCCGCGCCGAGGGCGTGGGCGAGGACGCGCTGGCTCAGCTGCCCGGCGCCCATGAGCTGCAGGTGCGGGAGGGTCGGGTGCGGTTCACGGCCGACAGCGACTCGCTCGCGGCTCTCCTCGCAGCACTTGCCCGGCTGGATGTCCGGGGCCTCACCGTCGCGCCGCCGTCCCTTGAGGAGCTCTTCCTGCGGCACTACGGCGACGACCTCGCCGCCGAGTCGGCCACGGAGGAGGCGGCGACGCGATGAGCGCGACCACGGTGCGCCCCGACACGGTGCGCACGAGCGGGGTGTCCCCACGACCGGGCGCGTTCGCGACGCTGGGGGCGCTGCTCCGGCAACGGCTGCGCCGCGACCGCTGGCAGCTCCTGATCTGGATCCTGTCGATCGGCGTGCTGGGCGCCTTCTCGGCGGCGAGCCTCCAGCAGACGTACGGGAGCGCCCTCGCGCGCGTGCAAGTGCTTCGCCTCGCCGTCACCGACCCGACCATCCTGGTGCTACGCGGTCTCCCTCAGGGGCCGAGCATGGCTGCTCTCACCTTCTTCGAGATCTTCACGTTCCTCGCCCTGCTCGCCGGACTCATGAACACGTTCCTCGCCGTCCGCCACTCCCGGGCGGAGGAGGAGTCGGGGCGCGCCGAGCTCGTCGGCGCAACACCGGCAGGCCGGCTGCTTCCGACCGTCGCCACGGTCGTCCACGCGGTGATGGCGAACGTCGTGCTCGCCCTGGTCACCGCGCTGGGCTTCATCGCCGTGGGCCTCCCGGCGGACGGATCCTTGCTCACCGGTGTCGTGACCGCGGGCGCCGGGCTCGCGTTCTTCGGGGTCGGGCTGCTGCTCTCGCAAGTGATGAGCACCTCCCGTGGGGCGAATGGATTCGCGGCGGCGGTCGTGGTCGCCGCGTACCTGCTGCGCGGCATCGGCGACGCGACGGGCACGCCGTACGGCGACGGCACGCACCTGACTGCGGCGTGGCCGAGCTGGCTGAGCCCGATCGGCTGGGGGCAGCAGGCCGCGCCCTACACCGCGAACGACTGGTGGCCCGTCCTGCTCCAACTCGGCTTCGCCGCCATCCTGGTCGCCGGTGTGTTCGCCCTGCAGTCCGTCCGCGACTCGGGCGCCGGACTGATCGCCGAACGGCCCGGCCGTGCGATGGCTCCGGCGACGCTGTCCGGCGTGGTCGGTCTCGCCTGGCACCTGCAGCGGCCGACCATCATCGGCTGGGCGGTCGGAGGCGTGCTCGGCGGCCTCCTGGCCGGATCGCTCTCCAGCTCGATCAACAGCTCGCTCGCTGCCGACCCGAATCTGGCGGGCATCCGGGAGGCTCTCCGGAAGATCGGCGCGGGCGGATCGGGCCCGCTCACGCCGCTCTTCATCTCGGCGATCTTCGCGATCGTCGGCGTGCTCGCCGCCGCGTGCGCGGTCCAGGCGGTGATCCGCATGCGCCAGGAGGAGCAGTCGGGCACTGCCGAGACGCTGCTCGCGACCCCGGTGTCGCGCACGGGCTGGATGCTCTCGTTCGTCGCGGTAGGGGTGGGCGCCGTGGTGGTGGTCCTGCTGGTCGCGGCGATCGCCTCCGGACTGTCCCTGGCTGCCGCGGGGGAGGACCTGTCCACCATCGGCTACTCGTTCGCGGCCGCGGCCGCCCAGCTGCCGGTGGCGCTCGTCTACCTCGGCGTGCTGACGCTGGTGTTCGTCGTGCTGCCGACCTGGACCATCCCCCTCGGCTGGGCAGCGCTCGGGCTCGGTGCCTTCGTCGGCATCTTCGGCGGCCTCATCGACCTTCCCGAGGGCATCCGGCACCTGTCTCCATTCGCCGACGCCCCCGTGGTCGTCGGGGACGTCGACTGGACCGGGGGATATTGGATGCTCGCCATCACGGTCGCGTCCCTCCTGGTCGCGGCAGCGCTGATCCGGCGGCGCGGCCTGGTGCTTGGATAGGCGTAGCGAACACGAGACGGGACGGTGCCCATGGCCAGAGACGAGGCGGCGCTCGCCGAGGTGATGGAGCACTCCGCGGCGGTGCTGACCGCGGCCGGCTTCCCCAGGATGCCGGCGCGCGCGCTCATGGCGCTCACGGTCACCGAGTCGCCGGGCCTGACCGCAGCGGAACTCGCCGAGCGGCTGGAGGTCAGTCCGGCCGCGGTCTCGGGGGCGGTGCGCTACCTCCAGACGCTGGGCATCATCCGGCGGCTCTCCCAGACCGGCAGCAGGCGGGACCGGTACGAGCTTCCGAGCGACTGGTACGCCCTCCTGGTCCGCAACAGCCCGATCTACGGCGTTCTCGCCGACCAGGCGGAGGCCGGGCTTGCCGCCGTCGGGGACCCCGCTTCGCCCGCGACCGAGCGCCTGCGTGACATGGCGGGCTTCTACCGCTTTATCCAGGGACGACTCCCGGAGCTGATCGGCGAGTGGGAGCAGGTGCGCAGCGCGCGCAACGCCTGACGTCTCGGACATTATGCATGCATTGCACGTGTCCTAAATTCATGTCGATATTTCTATCCCACTAACGTATTGATGCCCGGCCGTCCGGCCGGGCATCATCGTCGTTACGGGGATCGTCTTTGTCTCTTTCGTGGTCGCGCGCCCGGGCGCGCTTCGCCATCGTCGCTGCGGTCGGCATCGTCGCTGCGGGCGCGCCTGCTGTGGTGGTCCCCGTGTCCGCCGAGGCCGTTCCGGCGCGCCCTCGGGGCGAGACGAAACCCGCCCTCGTCGACGATGCCGCGCACGCTGCGACCGAGGCAGAAGCGCGCCTGATCGCCCGCGATCACGGTCATGACGTCGTCGTCGACGACCTCAGTTCTCCGACGTTGCTGGTCCGCGCCAGAGCGGACGGGCAGATGCAGGCGGTCAGCAGCCAGGTGCCGGAGCAGGCGCGGGTGGATGGCACCTGGAAGCCGGTCGAATCGGCGCTCGTCGAGCACGACCGCTGGTGGGAGCCGAAAGTGGCGGCGGTGCCCATCCGCATCGGCAACGGCGATTCGGCCGACATCGTCTCGGTGCGGTCGGAGTCGGGGGACTGGATCACCGAGACGTGGCCCTACGGCGACCTGCCGAGGCCAACGGTTTCCAAGGAGACGGCGGTCTTCCACGACGTGCTGCCCGGTGTCGATCTCCGGGTGAAGGTCACGAAGGCCGGCATGCGTGAGGTCCTCGTGGTGAAATCCGCCGAGGCCGCTACCGATCCGCGCGTCGCCGATCTCCGTCTGGGGCTGCGCGGGGCGACGCTCTCCGTGAAGCCGGAGACCGAGACCCTGGAGGCGCAACCGGAGTCCGGCAAGCCGGTGGTCGCGGCGACGCCGCTGTGGTGGGACTCCTCCGAAGAGCACGCGAACGCGGACAGCCCGCCTGGGGATGAGCCACAGGCCGTCGAGACGACCGTCGCCGGGGGTGAGTCGGTGATGGATGTCGCCGCGATTGCCGCGGGCGATGTCACGTACCCGCTGTTCGTGGACCCGGACTGGAGCGGGTACCTGCAGTACGACTGGTACACCGACCGGGCCTATCCGAATCAGTCGTACCTGAATCCGCCCGAGAACAGCACCGGCTACGGCATCCAAGGCGGAGTCGGCTACCTTTCGCGGGCGTTCTACCGCTTCGACACGGCCTTCCTGTCGGGCAAAGCCGTCTCGAACGCGCGGTTCAACGTGGTGCAGAACTGGTCCAACAGCTGCGCGGGCACCTGGACGCAGCTCTGGCAGTACGGCGGGTCCAATGTCGGCTTCACGTGGAACTCCGACCCGGGCCAGTGGGTCCGTCCGATTGACGCGCAGAACTACAACACCGGCGGCCCCTGCAGCCCCAATCCGGCGTGGGTGGGCTTCTCGGCCTCGTCTGCGGCTTACGACGCGGCGCTCAACGGTGCCCCGTACCTCACTCTCGCGCTGCGAACCGACGACGAGAGCAACTCGCTGTCGCGCAAGCACTTCCGGTGGGACGCCCAGCTCGTCGTCACCTACAACTCTTTTCCGAACATCCCCACGGGGGCGAGCATGATCAGCCCCAGCCGTGGATGCAGCACGGACGCGAACAACCCCGCGTACGTCAACGGCAAGCAGCCCATCACCCTCCAGGTCGCGGCCAGTGACCCGGATCCGGGAAACGTGGCGGCCGACTTCTATCTGACGACCGTCGCCACCGGTGCGGAGCAGCACCTCACGACCACCCCGCTCCAGGCCCAGGGCGCCGCCCTGCGGCACACCATCTCGGCGAACACCCTCGCCGACGGGAAGACCTATAGCTGGTCCTCCCGAGCCTCGGACTACATCAACGGCTCCCCGCGGACGGCACCGTGCTACTTCGTCGTCGATTCCACGAAGCCCGGACTTCCGACGCTGGCGATCACGTCGGGGGCGGAGCTGGTTCCCGGGTCGACACGAACGTTCCGGGTCCCCTCGGCGCCGGGTGAGCCCATCTCCGTGACGATAACGCCGCCGGCTGGCGAGGCTATTGCGGGTTACCAGGTGTGGTGGACGAGCGGCGATCCGACGACTCCGGGCCCGGCGGCGCCGGTCACCGACTACACCTCCGCCCTCCCTCCCTGCGATTCCATTGCGGGCGCCGACGCACGAGTGGTCTGCGCGGCTACGTCGGGAGTTACTAGCGTCACCGTTGCGCCTCCGTCATCGCTCGGAACCCTGTGGGTCGCTGCCTATGATCGTGCGGGCAACGTCTCGTGCGGCGTGGAGTCGTGCGACGTGGCGTCGGCGAGCTCGGCGGCGGGAATCGGTATCGCGACCTCCACGGACCCGGACCTCTCGGGCGGACACCGCTGGTTCGCGTCCTCCAAGGGTCAAACCGCCATCGATGACTCGGTGGGGAGCATCCCTCTGAAGATCGGGACGGTCGAAGGATGGGACGACGACCTCTGGGAGGACCCGCCCTTCATCACTCCTACATTCGTTTCGCTCAACCGGTTCGTGAAGCCGGGAGTCTCCCACGCGACGGAGTCGAGCGCCTCCGGGACCCCGCCCGGCCATGTTCTGGAGTCGACTCTGGGGCAGCTCGGAGCAGTGGCGACGGGCACGCCTGCGCCGCCCGGTTCGACTGTGCTCTTCGGCTGTGCCTATGGCCTGGGAAACAGCCTGCTCACGACTATCGCGAACTGCGAGGGCACCGGAGCGGCATCCCACGTGCTGGGATACATCTGGACCACTGCTGCCGACGTGCCCAAGGCATTCGCTGCTCGCCAGATCTTCCGCTGCCGTGTCGGAACAGACTTCTTCGTCTCCACCCTCAGCAACTGCGAAGGCCAGGTCAACGAGCGCAGCCTCGGTTTCGTCGCCGTGAACGTTCCGTCGACCACATCCGCGCCTGTGGTGGACACCAGGAAGACCTTCACTGTGGTGGCCAGGGTCAAGCCTTCCACTGCTCAGCGCATCCAGACAGTCGTCAGCACCACGGGCTCTCCGGACTCGGCCTTCTATCTCCAAGCGGTCAACGACTCGTGGAGATTCTGCATGCGCTCGCAGGGCCCGACGAAAACCACGGTCTGCGCGACCGCGGTCTGGGCGAAAGTCGACACGACTCAGTTCGTCACTGTCATCGGGCACTGGGATGCGATCAACCGCCGGGTCGGCATCTCGCTCGCGGTGGGCAATACGCTCCTGAGCCCGCAGTGGGTGTCATACACGCCACCTGCCGACGACTCTGCATCGACGGGAATTCTGCAGGTCGGCTCGGCGACCTCCGGCGGGTATCCGAGTGACTTCTTCGGAGGCTCAATTGCCGGTGTCGCCGTCTATCCCTCGCTGCTGTCCGAGACAGCGCTGCGAAAGCCGCTACCCGGGCCGGATCAATGACTCGCGCCTCCACACAGCTCCGTCCATGAACCCCTTCGAAAGTAAGCCCTTGTCACAACGCCATGTCTCATCCCGTCGGGGTCGCCGTAGCCGAGAGGCAGTCGGGATCGTCGGCACGATCGCGCTGGTCGCCGGTCTGGTCTCGTTCGTGCCGTCACTTCTTGCCGACACCGGCCCGAGCACGCCCGGGTTCGCCGCGGCCGTTCGGGGCACGAGTGGCGCAGGAACAGCTGGCGCGCACGTCGTCGCTCCGGTCTCGGCGCCCATCGAGACGTCTCGTCTGGCCCCCGGTTCCCATGTCATCGACCTTGCGTCCGTCGATCGTGCCAACGCGCGTGAAGGTCGAAGCAGCGACGCCCGTCAGTGGCATCCCATCGGGGATACGGGCATGTCGCTTGCCGTGGCAGATTCGCACGCTACGGGCGGTGACGGGGACGTCGTCAGTGTTGCGCAGCTCGAGCCAGCCCACCCGGCTAACGTCACCGCGACAGTTCTGACTTCGCGAGACGCCGCCGCCGTTGGGGCGTCGAGTCTCGCGCTGCGGCTGAAGGCGGCCGGCTCCCGGGCGGAAGACGGTTCCGTGGATGTTCGTATCCCGAAGCGCTTGCTGTCCGGACTCTACGGCGCGGACTACCTCTCCCGACTGACCTGGGTGCAAACAGCAAGTAACGCGTCTACGAAGGTAATTCCCGCCTCGCTCCAACCTCGTGTGGAAACCGTACGTCGGGCACTGAGCAGTCGGTCCGTCGGCAGCGACATCGTTGTGACGGCTGTGCTTGCGGCGTCCAGTCCGACGATCCTCACTGCTGTTGCCTCGGGGAGCAGCGCAAGCGGCACCGGCGACTTCGGAGCCACATCCCTGAAACCTGCGTCGTCCTGGGATGTTTCTGCTCAGACGGGGACATTCTCCTGGGACTACCCGTTGCGAGTGCCGCCGGCACCGGCCGGACCTGTGCCGGACGTGGCACTCTCATACGATTCGCAGTCGGTCGACGGGCTGACCGGATCGACGAACAACCAGCCCTCAGCGATCGGCGAAGGCTGGGCTCTGGACGGCACCGGCTTCATCGAGCGCTCGTACGTGGGATGCGCAACCGACGACGGGCCCTCTGGTCCGGTCACCACGTCCGGCGATCTCTGCTTCAAGTCGGCCAACGCGACCGTGTCTTTTGCGGGGCACTCGGGGGCGCTCGTCCAGGTGGGTGCAACCAATCAGTACCGGCTGGCCAACGACGACGGCACCCGATTCACGGAGCTGACCGGAGCACCCTGCCAGTCCAATGGCACTTCGAACACCGCGTGCTGGCAGATGGTGACGCCCGACGGAACCCAGTACTTCTTCGGGCTCAATCGGTTGCCTGGGTGGAGCTCGGGAAAGCCGACGACCAACTCCGCCTGGACGGTGCCGGTGTTCGGGAACGATCCGGGCGAACCCTGCCATGCCGCCACCTTCGCCTCCTCCGCGTGCGATCTGGGATGGCGTTGGAACGTCGACTACGTGGTCGACGTTCACGGGAATGCCGAGGCCTTCTATTACAACGCCCAGACCAACATGTACGCGCGAGGCGGATCCACACCCGTCTCCTATGTGCGCGGTGGTGAAGTCGAGCACATCGAGTACGGCCTCACATCGACCAATGTGTTCGCCCCGAATGCTGCCACGGGCAGGGTCGAGTTCTCCTATGACGCGAATGGGCGTTGCTCCGACGGCGCCGGTTCCGCCTGCACACCGCAACCGGCCTCCGGCCCCGCGGCGAAGCCCTCCGCCCCCGCGTCCTATCCGGACGTACCCTTCGATCAGCTGTGCACCTCGGGCACGTGCGCGGATCACACCGGTCCCACATTCTGGACCACGTCCCGACTTTCGTCGGTCAAGACGCAGGTGCAGGCTGGCGGATCGTACAAAGACGTGGACTCGTGGTCGTTGAAGCACACGTTCCCGGCTCCCGGCGACGGGACGTCTGCTGCGCTGTGGCTCGCGAGTATCACCCACACCGGGTACGCCGGCGGCAGTTCGCTGACCGAGCCCACCGTCACCTTCGCCGGCACCACGATGCAGAACCGCGTCTGGGCGGTGGACGGTCTCGCTCCACTCGACAAGTGGCGCATCAGCTCGATCAAGTCCGAGCTGGGCGGAACCACGTCGGTGAACTACTCCGGCCAGGAGTGCACACCGTCGGATCGTGGCGCGATCTTCGCCAACCCGGCCGCAAACACCAAGCGGTGCTATCCCCAGTGGTGGTCGCCGTCCACGACGCCTCCGCAGCCCGCTCAGCAGGATCTGTTCCACAAGTACGTCGTCACGTCGACGGTAGACAACCCGAACACAGGCGGCGCGGGCGCGGCAGGTCTTCCGACCTACTACTTCTACGGAACTCCCGGGTGGCGATACAACGACTCCCCCCTGACGCCGGCGGATCGGCGCACCTGGTCATCCTTCGCCGGCTTCAACACGGCGGAGGAACGAGCGGGCGATCCGGATCACCCGGCGGACCAGTCCGTGACCAAGTACACCTTCTTCCAGGGGTTGGACGGCGATCGCGCCGCGCCCGCCGGAGGCACTCGCTCGGTGAGCGTCACCGGCAGTTCCGGCGTCGCTGACTCGCTGCAATACGCAGGACGGACCCGAGAGGTCGTGCAAACCAACGGCGTGGGCGGACCCACCCTGTCGAGGACGGTTGTGACGCCCTGGTCGTCGCCCCCCACTGCCAGCGACGGCTATCGGACGGCGCGCTACACGAACGACGCCGAGACGGTCGTCAGCGAACCCGTCTCGACGGGTGGCGACCGGACGACGTCAACGAAGACCGTTGCCGATCCGGTGACTGGGCTCACCGTGAGTGAGCAGGTCGCACCGAGCGACGCCCCGGCAACCTGCACAACCACGACGTACGCCGCACCCAACCCAGTGACGGGCGTGATCGGGAGTGTCGCAGAAGTATTGAAAACATCGGGGACCTGCGATCAGGCGGCCTCTGCCGGTGCGGATCGACTGATCAGCGACGTGCGCACGAGTTACGACGGCCAAGCAGTCGGTGCCGCTCCGACGTTCGGCGACGCAACGCGCACGGAGGTTGTGAGCGGCTTCGTCGGAAGCGTGAAGACCTGGACGACCGCCTCCACCACTTCGTATGACTCCCTAGGACGTCCAACGCAGACAACGGATTCTGCTGGGCGGGTCACTAAGAGCGCGTACACACCGGCCGGTGCTGGCGCCCCGACCACGGCGACCCAGGTGACCAACCCTCTCGGATGGACGACGAGTACGACTGTCGAGCCGGCATGGGGTGTGGAGCTCTCCGTGACCGACGAGAACGGGAAGGTGACGTCTTCCTCGTACGACGCGCTCGGCCGCAGGACCGCGGTATGGCTCCCCAGCCAGCCGCAGGCCTCCAACCCCACTTCGCCCTCGACGAAGTACACGTACACCGTGTCCCAGACCGCACCGTCAGTCGTTACAACGGAAACGGCGCTCTCGGACATCACGCGGACGTCGTACGAACTGGTCGACGGTCTGGGTCGCACGGTGCAGACGCAGGGGCGTTCCCCGAGCGGCGGCAGCGTGATCAGCGACACTGTGTACGACACGCAGGGGCGATCCGTCTCTTCGCTTGGTCCATATTGGGCCACCGCGAACCCATCTACGTCGTTGTTCGTTCCGACCAGTTGGAACCAGGTCCCGACCCGTACCGATACTCGATTCGACGCAGCTGGTCGCACGTTGACGTCAGTTCTTTACACCTTTGGCGATGAGACCAAACGCACCTCGTACGCCTATCCGGGAGCCGATCGGGTCGATGTGACGCCACCGGCCGGAGCTGCGCCATCCACCACGATCAGCAACTCGATCGACCAGCGAACCAGCCTGACTCAATACTCGGGCGAATCCCCGACCGGGGACGGTCTGACTACGCGGTATGAGTACGACTTCCGGGGTTCGATGTCGGCGATGGTCGACACCGTGGGAAACCGTTGGTCATGGGCGTTCGACACCCTAGGCAACCAGGTCTCTGCCACGGATCCCGACACCGGCACGACGACGTCGACGTACGATTTGGCGGGTAACGTCTTGACGACCACCGACGCTCGTGGGCAGACGCTGGCTTTCACGTACGACCAGCTAAACCGGACGACGGGCAAGTATTCCGGCAGTTCCTCCGGTCCGATTCTCGCCTCGTGGGTCTACGACACGGTCGCGAAGGGCCAGAGCGCATCCGCGACCAGCTACGTGGGATCGACGGCGGGGAAGCCGGGCTTGGCGTACACAACCTCGGTCGGCGGCTACGACAACTTCTACAACGCGACCTCGACTACGGTGAGCATCCCCGCCGGCGCACCCGCCTTCGCCGGCACCACCTACACAGTCGCGTCGGCGTTCGCCCGGGATGGTTCCATGATCCAGCGGTCCCTCCCCGCGGCGGGCGGTCTCCCGTCCGAACGTCTTCGGGTGTTGTACGACGGCGTCGGAAACGTCGACTCGATCACCGGCTCGAGCACGTACGGAATCGCTTCATACACGCCGCTGAGCCAGATTTCGCAGATCGCGCGGAAGTCGACGACCTCGCTGTACACCGGGTTCGGCTACGATCCGGGCACCGGTGAGGCGACCGAGGTCATCGACACGACCCAGATCGGTGCCGTCTGGACCCAGCAGGCCGACCGTCAGTTCAAACGCGATGCGTCCGGCAACGTGACCGCGATCGCGACGACGGGGGCGTCCGGCGCAGACACGCAGTGTTTCGGTTACGACCGGTACCAGAACATGACAGAGGCGTGGACTCCAGGTTCCGGCGACTGCACGGCAGCTCCTTCGGTGGCAGGACTCGGGGGCGCCGCTCCGTATTGGAAGTCATATGCGGTCGACCCCGCCACCGGCAACCGACTTTCGACGACAAGCCACACGGCTGCCGGCGATGCGGCGGTCTCGTTCTCGTATCCGGCTGCTGGTGCCGCGCGTCCCCACGCGGTGACGGCTGTTGCCGATGGCGCGTACGGCTATGACGCCTCGGGGAGTATCGTCTCGCGGCCAGGGCAGCAGTTGGACTGGGACGAGTCGGGGCGGCTGTCGAAGGTGACGTCGGGTGCGGGGACGGAGTCCCGCGTCTATGACGCGGACGGGTCGTTGCTCCTCTCGACGGACTCGAAGGGCTCGAAGCTGTTCCTGGGTGACACCGAGTTGAGTGTTCCGTCGGGTTCGTCGGTGGTCTCCGGGGTGCGGACGTACTCGTTCGGGGGTGTGCCGGTCGCGGAGCGGTCGGCGAAGTCCGGGGTGTCGGGTTCGTCGTTGACCTGGTTGTCGGGCGATCTGAACAGAACGCAGGACCTGTCGGTGGGCGCGGCTGCTGGGAAGGTCGTTCGTCGTTTCGTGGATCCGTTCGGCAATCCACGGGGAGAGGCGGCGTCGTGGCAGTCGGAGCACGGCTATCTGAACGCGTCGGCGAGTGCAGTGACGGGTCTGACGCAGCTCGGTGCGCGCGCCTACGACCCTGTGGTGGGCCGGTTCATGTCGGTGGACCCGGTGTTGGACGCGTCCGATCCGGCGCAGTCAAACGGGTACTCGTACGCGCACAACAGTCCGGTGTCGTTGTCGGACCCGTCGGGTCTGAAACCGTCGACTTCGAAGTCGAAGTCGACCCCGGGGTCCTCTAAGACGAAGTCGTCCTCAAAGGGCTCGTCGGCGAAAAAGAAGGAGGACTGGAACCCGTTCTCCTGGTCCGGCGAGACGTGGCAGAAGATCGGTGCGGTCGCGGCGGGAGTCGTTGCTGCAGTGGCCATCACGGCGGCAGTGGTGGGTGCGGCCGCGTGCACAGCGGCGACGCTGGGTGTGTGTGGGGCCGCGCTCCTCATCGGCGGCGCAGTCGGTGGGGCGGTGGGCAATCTTCTCACCTATCAGCTGCAACCTGGACCGAAGTCGACGCAAGGCCAGATACAGGCGCTCACCTTCGGGGCGATAGGCGGCTTGGTAACTGCTGGCGCAGGTGGCGCACTTGCGATGGCAGGCGGGAAAGCCCTCGGAGCCATCGCCGGCAAAGTCGCCTCCGCCGAGGGCAAGGCGGGCTCCGCAGGCACCGTCGCACGCACCTTTGAGTCGTCGGACGCGCATGTGGCGGATGCGGCGAACGCGATGGAGGCGGCTGCTCCGGGCAGTGTGAAGGGAGTGAACAGCTATGTCAAAATGGCAGACGGCGGATCACGCGAAGTTGACATCGATCTAGGGAACATCCTGGTTCAGGTCAAGGGAGGAAACGCCCGCGGGATCACAGGCCAGATTGAAAGAACGTCGTCGACCACGGGCAGAACGACCATAGGCTATGCGCCGGACATGCCTGGAGGAGCGTGGGAAGCCGCAGCCCGGAAAGGAATTCCTATCGCTCGCAACGGTGAAGAACTCGTAGCGATGGTCAAGGAACTGAGATGAAGAGCGTGTTTTTCCTCGCCGACGTCAAGGACATCTTCGAGATCTTGGCTCGCCTCCTGCTTATACATGGAGGCGACCGAGTGGGTCACGAGGTGGCACAAATCATCGACTCTCAGGGAAGAGCGCTAACAGTCTTTCCGAGCGACAAGGCATATGAGCAAGAAGTAACCGAACCGCCTATCGCAATACGCGGCACTCCGCCGAGCACCTCCCTATCTGGGCTTAGTTGGTGTGTCGTCGAGTGCAGATGGGAAGACATCATTTTGCATTGGATTCAGCAGTTGGCGCCACTGACGGGCGGTCTTTGGGTCTTGGATGGCGACGGCGTCCTCTGGAACTCGAACGACTTGGTCGCCGGCGAGATCCGCCTCTGACGCGTCCCGGCGACCTAGAGTGTAGGACGAAGTCCACGCGCCTCCCGAAGGGTGGCCGCCCTCGGACCTATACACGTGGAGTAAGCAGATGGTCAGACGGGGACGTCAAAGTCCCCGGGGATTGCTCGCCTTTAAGGAGGGCAGCCTGAACTCGATGTAAGTGGCGACCGTTCTCTACACGTTTGGCGACGAGTCCCGACGCACGACGTATGCGTATCCGGGCACCGATCGTGTGGATGTGACCCCATCGGCTGGAGCCGCGCCGTCGACGACGATCAGCAACTCGCTGGGCCAGCTCGTATGTTGACATCACGAAGGGAAACTCAGTTCGAAACGTCGCTACGGACACCAGCAGAGCGGAGTTCGAGCGAAATCTGGCGCAAGGGGGTTGGGAGCGCAACGTATCGGCGGACGGGAAAGCGACGTTTTTCGTGAGAGGAGGGGACAAATACGGGATCCGGGACAACAACTCGAGCGGGCTGGAGGGTCCAACGGCTGAGTTCACCCCGGCCGGCTCCGGGCCCAAGGCGTCTCTCAAAATTCGACTTGAGCCGGACAACTAAATCCAAGGTGTCTTTAGGAAGGGCCAGCGGTGAACGAATCTAATGACGAGGCGGCAGTTCTCGCCATCATGACGGAGGCAGCAATCAGGGTTCAGCAGTCAGGGGGCGAGCGCGTATACGACATTGCGTTGGAGGAAGGCGGGCGCCTCACTGAGTACTTTCGCGCACCCCACGGCGGCGGCGCGTATGTGCTGTGGATGAATGTGAGCGACCTTTATGACAGCCCTAACGGCCCGCAATCCGAGGAGTTGTGCGAGCGAACGGGGAGGCAGGTCGCGTCGGAGTGGCTGGCAACGAATCAAGATGCTAGAGAGCAGGTCGACAACTTCTTTGTTCGGTGGTCGCGCTTTCCTCCGGAGCCATTGCCAGCAAAGTGGGGTCTGTAGAGGGCGAGGTGCTGGTTGCTTCGGTGGTCGGGCCGGCTGACGCAGCTAACGCGGCTTCCGGAAGTCGCCTCAGCGCCCAGCTGGCTGGGGAGGAAATCGCGAGCGGCCATGCCTATACAAGGCAGGTTGTCGAAGGAGAATTCCCAGGGGTAGGTTGCCAATCTGAATTCTGGAGAATCGTCGAGTCGACAATCATCAACGGGGAGCGACCTGGCGTGTCGTTGGTCAGAATGGCGACATGGGGGGAGTAATCAGATGAAGTCTCAGTTGGACCGCGCGACACGGGGGGAGTAATCAGATGAAGTCTCAGTTGGACCGCGCGACACGGCTCCTTGAGGCGCTGGAGCGGCTGTCCGATTCGTCGCGCGAACAGCGTCGATGGCTTAGGCAGCTCGGAGATGTCTCCGTCGATGAGATTGCGCTCGATTTCGACGCCGTCTTCGGTCCGGCAACGATGGACTTTCACATCTACCCCAGTGATTTACGGGCTCAATTACAAGCAATAGATGATTTGTTGAACAGCATGAGCGTGCAAGGTAACCGCAGCCTGTGGACGGTTTCTTCGCTCATCCTGGCGCCAGAATGGAAGCGCATTAGGAGAGAGGCGTCTAGGGCGGTCGACAGCCTTGGGCCGCTCCTTCAGTCGTGGTCCAAGGCGAATTAGGACACGGCGGTCGGCCGCGCCCCAGGGATTGGAACTCATTCAAGGGCAGAGTAATGGAGCGGGACACCGCGGCGGGTCTGCAATCGATATCCGAATGACAGACGGCCAGCGGTTTCGGATTCATGTGGAGCAGAAATAGTGGAAGCAACTGATTTCAGGCTGAATCTACTAGTTGGCGGTTTGGATGACTGGGCAGACGCTGGCTGGGTGATGCAGACGGTGAGTCCGTCTGGCCTTACCGGTTCATCGCTTCGGCGGCTTGCCATTGGGCTTATCGCGGAGATGGTCGTCACGGGTTTGATCGCCCCTGGTGACATCGTCGACGGCGTGCACGTTCCGTGGGGTCGAGGATTACCTTCGTCAAGCGCCGTCCGTTCCAGCGTCACCAGCATTCGATGTGTTTGCTGACCCCTCGGTCTTGGAGGACTGGTCGGTCATGGAGCTCCGACATATCGCCCACGCGCGGGTAGTCGGCGTGATTCTGCGGTCGAGCCGGCCGAAGTTGAGTCCGAACATGGCGCTAGTGGTCGTGGGTCGGGTGAAGACAATCACATGGGAGATGGATCGCAACTGGGAACCTTGGACTGAACAGCTGGTAGATGAGCTTCGTCTGTCGTTTGGACCCGTTGACCTCGAGCTGACGTTTTCAATGCAGACCGACAACCCGCTGTCCATCGTCGACGGTGCGGCACGCATCCTCTTCGGAGACTCCGCGCGTTATGCGACCGCGGGGCCGCCGCTGCTTTTCGTTGAAGAGAATGATTCAGAACTATGGAGAAGCCAATTCTCGTGGAAAGACGACTTCGATCCGATCTTCAGGTACGACGTCGTTGCACCTGTCCATCCGACGTCTAGACCGGCTGGCCTGTGAGGGGCGACGGTTGTCTGGGATCCCGATCAAGGGATGAGCGGCTTTGGGATCTAAGGAGGTCCTTCGATGACATCCGAAATCACCTTCGAGGTTCAGGATGGCGCACTGATCATCGGTGTGCCGGGGACGTCGAAGCGTGTCATCCGGCCGGACGGCATGATCGTAATTGAAGCCGACCCTGTGGGAGACGGAACGGGTGCGTTCGTATTGCTTGAGCCTCCGAAGGCTACCGGGCGTACATCAAATCTTGTGCGGGTCGATTCGGATGGCTTGGTGATCTGGCGTGCTCAGCTTCCTGAGGGGGAACCAACTGACTCGTTCGTAGAGTTCGGGGAGTCTAGTGGCGATGTTCTGGCGTCGACCTGGAGTGGACGGCATCTTGTTATCGATGCGGCCAGTGGACAAGTGCTGCGGGATCGATTCACGAAGTAGCTCTGAGCAATGCGTCAGCAGTTTCACGAGCCGGAACCAAGTGGCGATTGAGACACATTGGCATCAAAGTCGTTCGACAGGTATGCGAGTCGAACAGAAGACGAAAATGGAGAATGTCCCGTGGAAATGAGGGGGGAGCGGCCCCACACCGTCCGTTCAGCAAGAAGACTCTTTGCCTTGTCACAGGTTGGGTTGCTGCGGTCGCCGAAGGAGATTATCGATTGGGCCGCCTCAGAATTGGCCAATGGGGAAGATGACGTCGCTCTCATCGAAATTGCGAGCTTATTTTCTGAGGACGCGGGCGAAGCCCTCCCACGTTTGCGCGATTTCCTAGTAGCGCGTCAAGCCGTTCCTACCTCGAGCGAGGTTTGGAGTCTCGGTGTCGACGGTCTGCTGCGCAACACCGCCGCCGGGGTTGAGACCCCTACCCAGGGGGCTCGCCGAATCATGGCGATCGATTACCCAGAAAGAGGCGCCACTGCCGAAGCTCATTTCTTCCCTGGATTGATTTCGGAGTGGGACGACTCTCCTGAATTCAGGGAGGACTATGACAGGCGAATAGTCACCCTGGCGAGAAAGCTCCTTCGTGAGCGTAGGAGGACCGAATGATCGTTTTGTCAGGGCGTGCCAGGCTCCACGCCCAGAAGACCTTCACGGTCGCGCAGGCCCAAACAGTAAGGAATTCGATGGAGTGGCAAGCCTAGCCCGAAGCAGGCTACTCATACTTCGAGCGCACGCTGAAAGCATCGTCAACGGCGCCGAAGGCGGCGGGGAAGTCGAAGGAGAAGCAATCTCCGGCGCCTGCCCCACCGGGCGCGAGTGAATTTGGCAGCCCGCGCTGCCGCGCCCACCCACCCCTCAGAACACGTACTCCAGCAGATCCAGCCCCACCGCACGCATCCCCTCGATGACCGCCAGCCGCTCGGGCAGGCTCGTGTCGTCGAAGTACGTCGACACCGCGTAGGTCACGCCGGCGCGCGGGCCGCGGAGGACGCCGACCTCGCTGCGGACGCCGTCGTCGGTGCCCGTCTTGTTGACGAGGAGCATGCCGTGCTCCGGGTGGCGGTGGGAGTGGGGGTCGAGGCCGAAGGCGCTCGAGACGAGGGAGAAGTCGCTGTTCAGCGACAACCACGAGATCACGCGCTGGCTGGTCGCCGGGTTGACGATCTCGCCGCGGGCGAGTGCCGAGAAGAGCCAGGTCAGCTCGTTGGCGCTGCCGACGGAGAGCTGCGGCGCGTCGTCCGGGCCGCGGTGGTCGCGCACCAGGTCGAGGAGCGCGGTGCGGGTGAGGCCGAGGGACTCGGTGCGCGCGCTCACGGCCTCCAAACCGACGCGACGGAGGAGCACGTTTGTGGCGAGGTTGTCGCTGGTCGCGCCGACGAGCGCTGCCAGGTCGGCGACGGGGAGCGACGGCACGTGCAGGTGCTGCCAGATGCCGGACTCGCCGGCGATGTCGCGCGGGTCGCGGTCCAGGTGCGCGAGCGGACTGAGCTGGCCGGACTGGAGGCGCGCCGCGACCTCCACCAGCAGGAGCACCTTGCCGATGCTCGCGGTCGGCATGACGATGTGGTCGTCGACCGAGAAGAGGACCGCCCCGGTGGCGAGGTCGGTCGCCCGCGCCGACACCTGCACGCCGGCGACGGCCAGGCTGCCGAGGGCGTCGAAGCCGCGACTGAAGTTCTCCGTCGACCCCGGCGAGCGATGCCGCCCGCTGCGCGCGTTCGCCTGCCGTGCCCGGCGGGCGGACTCTTGGGCTTGGATCGTCACGGTGTCGCTGGGTCTTTCTTCCGAGTCGGTACTGACGGGAACGCGGTGCGGAGCCCGCCCCCGGCCCCGCCGTCGTCGCCACGGCCGGGCCGCAGAGACGACAGGGACGATGTTACCCCGTGATCGGGGGACACGCCCGGCGGGTTCCGGAGACGGCGAAAGGGCTCACCAGATGGTGACGCGCTCCGCCGGGTCGAGCCACAATCCATCGCCCTCGGCGACGCCGAAGGTCTCGTAGAAGGCGTCGATGTTGCGGACGATCTGGTTGCAGCGGAACTCGTTGGGTGCGTGCGGGTCGATGGCGAGGAGGCGGATGACCTCCTCATCGCGTCCCTTCTGCTGCCAGGCCTGCGCCCACGACAGGAAGAAGCGCTCGGCGCCGCTCAGACCGTCGATCACGGGCGGCTCCTGGCCGTCGAGCGACAGCAGGTAGGCCTTCCACGCGATGCCCAGGCCGCCCAGGTCGCCGATGTTCTCTCCGATGGTCAGCGCGCCGTTCACGTGGTGCTCCGGCACCTGCGCGGGAGCGAGCGCGTTGTACTGCTCGATCAGGCTCGCGGTGAGCTTCTCGAACGCGGCCCGGTCGGCCTCCGTCCACCAGTCCTCGAGGCGCCCGTCGCCGTCGAACTTGGAGCCCTGGTCGTCGAAGCCGTGCCCGATCTCGTGGCCGATCACCGCGCCGATCGCGCCGTAGTTCGCCGCGGCATCCCGCTCGGCGTCGAAGAACGGGAACTGCAGGATGGCTGCAGGGAACACGATCTCGTTGAAGCCGGGGTTGTAGTACGCGTTGATGGTCTGCGGGGTCATGAACCACTCGTCGCGGTCGATCGGCTTGCCGATCTTGCCGAGCTCCCGGTTGAACTCGAAGAGGGCGGCCGCTCGGACGTTGCCGACGAGGTCCGTCGGATCGATCTCCAGGTTCGCGTAGTCGCGCCACTTCACCGGGTAGCCGATCTTCGGCGTGAACTTCTCCAGCTTCTCGATGGCCCGCTGACGGGTCTTCTCGCCCATCCAATCGAGGGTCCGGATGCTCTGCCGGTACGCCTCGATCAGGTTGGCGACCAGCGCATCCATCTGCTCCTTGGCGGCCGGCGGGAAGTGCTCCTTGACGTAGATGCGGCCGACGGCCTCGCCCATGGCGCCCTCGACGAGCGAGACACCGCGCTTCCAGCGGACGCGCATCTGGGGCGTCCCCGTCAGGGTGCGGCCGTAGAAGTCGAAGTTGGCGTCCACGAAGTCGCCGGAGAGGTACGGAGCGGCGCCGTGGATGACCTGCCACGCCAGCCAGTCGCGCCACGACTCGAGGCGGTCCTCGGTGAGCAGCCCGGCAAGCCCGGCGGTGAACGACGGCTGCCGCAGGACGACCTCGGCGAGGGCCTCCTGCGGTGCGCCGAGCGCGTGCGCCCAGACGTCGAGGTCGGCACCGTGCCCGGAGGGGGCGCCGCCGTCGAAGACGGCCTTGGCGTCGGCCCAGTCGTACAGGTTGTAGGTCTTCTCCGAGTCGCGGGAGGCGACGTTGTCCCAGTGCTGCGCCGCGATCGCGGTCTCCAGGTCGAACACGCGCTGCGCGCGGGTCGCCGCGTCGTCCAGGCCGGCGAGCTCGAGCATCCGCTGGATGTGCGCGACGAAGGCCTCGCGGACGGGAGCGAACCGCTCCTCGCGGAAGTACGACTCGTCGGGGAGGGAGATGCCCGCCTGCTCGAGGAAGACGAGGTAGCGCTCAGGATCGCCCGGGTCGTTGTCGACGAAGAGCTGGTAGAAGCCGCCCAGCCCGCGGCGCTCCAGCTTGCCGACGGTCTCGAGCAGGCTCGGGATGCTGTCGACGCCGGACGCGAACGTCAGCTCGTCGCGGATCGCCTCCACGCCGAGTGCGTCGACCCGCTCCTCGTCCATGAAGCTCGTGAAGAGGTCGCCGAACCTGCGCTCCTCCGTGCCCTCCTCGGCGTGCTGCGCGCGCTCGACGATCTCGTGCACCGCCGCCTCGGACTCCTCGGCGAGGATCATGAACGAGCCCCAGCGCGCCTTGTCGGCGGGGATCTCGGTGCGGTCGAGCCACTTGCCGTTGACGTGCCGGAACAGGTCGTCCTGCGGGCGGGTGGCGGGGTCGAGTTCGTCGGTGCGGATGTCGGAGTCGAGCGTCATGCGCCCAGCCTACGGGTCAGGCCGTCGCGCGGGCCAGCGACGACAGGCGCAGGTACGACACGGCGAAGAGCGCGGCGAGGAAGAGTTCGGCGAGGATGGACACGGTGCCCGAGAGGCCGCCGAATCCGGCGAACGAGAAGCCGATGTTGATGACGGCCAGGAGTCCGTAGACGGCCGCGAGGATGCCGCTGAGCAGGGGCCGGTTCGTCATCCGCCACCAGGGCCGCGCTGCCTGAACGGGTTCGCCAGGACCGCGGAACAGCCGGCTCACCAGGTACCACGCGATCACCTGCAGCACCGTGAGGACGACGGATCCGGCCTCCGAGTGCAGCGCGTCGAAGAGCAGCGCCAGCAGCGCGCTGGCAGCGACGAGCACAGCGATGACGGCGGCCTTACGACCCGGGGTGGTGAAACGCATGCTGATCCTTCTGGTGCTCGGATTCAGCATCCCAGCCCGGCACAGCAGGGGCGCTGAGGCTCGCCGTGTGGCCCGGATGGGGAGAAGAGCGCGCACAGCCTCGCTTCGTAAGCTGGCGCGGTGACCATCGCCCCGACCCACCAGCAGCCCGGCCGGCACCCGCAGAACGGCTGGACCGCGCAGAGCGCCTCGACACCACCGGCCGGCTGGTACGGCGACCCGTACGATGCGCGCTTCCTGCGCTGGTGGAGCGGCCTGGACTGGACCGCCTACATCTACCCGCTGCAGGTCGTCCAGCCGGCACTCCGGCCCCGCCGCCCGCGCAAGTGGATCGGCCGATTCGGCGGGTGGATCATCGCCGGCTCCAGCGCCTTCATCTGGCTGTGGCTGATCGGGTTCAGCCTGCTCATCGCAGCGATCGCGCCCCACGCAGGCGACGACGGTCCCGCGGTGCTCTCGCCGTACCTGCTGGTGACCGGTGCCGCGACGGTGGCTGCAGCGATCCTGTACACGATGGCCTATCGGCTCCGCCCGGATGACGGGCTCACCGCCTCCCGTCTGGTGATCATCGCGGGCGTCGGAGGCCTCGCCGCAACGCTGGTGGCCGGTCCGGTGAACAGCCTCATCGATGTGCTGGGCGGAGGCACGGCGTCGCACCCGAGCGGCCTCGCGCTCGTGCTGGCCGGCCCGGTCGAGGAACTCCTCAAGGCGTCCGCCGCTGTGCTGCTGGCGCTCAAGCTCCCGGTCAAGAGCGCGCGCATCGGTCTCTTCGTCGGGGGAGCGGTCGGCCTCGGCTTCAGTGTCATCGAGAACCTCAGCTACCTCCAGGAGGCCTTCGTCCGCGGACAGGAGTCCGGCGCCGGGTTCGGGATGTTCCTCGCGACGACGGTGGGCCGCGAGCTCACCGGTCCCTTCCTGCACCCGGTCTTCTCGGCGCTGCTGGGAGCGGCGGTGTTCGCGGCGGCGCGCGGCGGACGGTTCCGGTTGACGCTGAGCGTGGTGCTGGCCTATCTCGGTGTCGCCTCGGCGCACGCGCTGTTCAACGGCGCCACCTGGCTCGCGCAGACCCTTCCGTGGCCGCGGGCGGCCGCCGGGGGAGTGCTGCTGCTCTTCGAGCTGGTCTTCGTCGTCGGAAGCGGCCTCGCCTGGCTCCTGATCGCACGCCGGATCGGGCGAGTGGATGCTCAGCGCGCGGCGATGAACGCGTCCCCTGCCGTATAAGCGATCGGCAGGAGTCCGGCTCAGATCTCGCGGAGGCGCTCCGCCAGGTAGCGGTCGAGTCCTTCGAGCGGGATGCGCTCCTGCTGCATCGTGTCGCGGTCGCGGACGGTCACGGCGTCGTCCTCGAGGGAGTCGAAGTCGACGGTCACCGCGAGCGGCGTGCCGATCTCATCCTGTCGGCGGTAGCGACGGCCGATGGCGCCGGAGTCGTCGAAGTCGACGTTGAGGCGCTTGCGCAGCCGGTCGGCGAGCCCGCGGGCCAGCGGCGAGAGGGCCTCGTTGCGCGAGAGCGGGAGAACCGCGACCTTGACGGGCGCGAGACGCGGGTCGAGGTGCAACACGGTCCGCTTATCGGTGCCGCCCTTGGCGTTCGGCACCTGCTCCTCGTCGTACGCGTCGACCAGGAACGCCATCAGCGCGCGGGTGAGACCGAACGACGGCTCGATCACGAACGGCACGTAGCGCTCGTTCTTGTTCTGGTCGAAGTAGCTCAGATCTTTGCCCGAGTGTTCGATGTGGGTCTTCAGGTCGAAGTCGGTGCGGTTGGCGACACCCATGAGCTCGCCCCACTCGCTGCCGACGAAGTCGAATTTGTACTCGATGTCGATGGTGCGCTTGGAGTAGTGGGCCAGGGAGTCTTTCGGGTGCTCGAACCGGCGGATGTGCTCCGGCTTGATGCCCAGATCGGTGAACCAGTCCCAGGCGAGGTCGATCCAGGTCTCGAACCACTCCTCGTCGGTGCCCGGCTCGACGAAGAACTCGATCTCCATCTGCTCGAACTCGCGGGTGCGGAAGATGAAGTTGCCGGGCGTGATCTCGTTCCGGAACGCCTTGCCGATCTGGCCGATGCCGAACGGCGGTTTCTTGCGCGAGGTCTGCAGCACGGACGCGAAGTCGGTGAAGATGCCCTGCGCCGTCTCAGGGCGCATGTAATGCAGACCGGATTCGTCGTCGACGACGCCGAGGAAGGTCTTCATCAGGCCCGAGAACTGGCGGATCGGCGTCCACTGGCCGACCTTGTCCGGGTGGTCGGGGTCGGCGATGTCGTCCAGCCCGTTCGCCGGCGGGTGGCCGTGCTCAGCCTCGTACGCCTCGAAGAGGTGGTCGGCGCGGTAGCGCTTGTGGGTGATCAGTGACTCGGTGAGCGGGTCGCTGAACACCTGGACGTGACCGGACGCCTCCCACACCGGGGTGGGCAGGATGATGGCCGAATCGAGACCGACCATGTCGCCACGGCCGCGCACGAAGGAGTTCCACCACTCGCGCTTGATGTTCTCTTTCAGCTCCACGCCGAGGGGGCCGTAGTCCCACGCCGAGCGCGTTCCGCCGTAGATCTCGCCCGAGGGGAACACGAACCCGCGGTGCTGCGCCAGCGTGATGACGGAATCCAGTCTCGACGGTGCGGCCATGGTGCTCCCTGGTGCGATGCGGGTGTGTGGGACCCGTCCATCCTACTGAGGATGCGCGCGGCGCCGTCGCGCAGGTCAGTCGCGGGCGCGGAACTCCTGCTCCAGGATGCCGTACACGAGGGTGTCGGACCACTCGCCCCGGAAGATCTCCGTCTCGCGCAGCAGTGCCTCCTGCCGCATCCCGAGCTGCTCGCACAGCCGGGCCGAGGCGTCGTTCCGCGCATCCAGCTGGGCGAAGACGCGGTGTCCGCCCAGCGTGCCGAAGCAGAGCTCGAGCACGCGCTGCGTCGCCTCCGTGGCGTAGCCGCGGCCGTGCACCGCCGGGTGGAAGACCCAGCCCATCTCGAACTTGCCCCAGTTCGCGTTCTTCAGGAACAGGCTGATGTGGCCGATCACGCGTCCGGGTCCGCCGTCCGGATCCGCCAGCTCGACCGCGAAGACGATGCCGTCACCGTTCTCGGCGAGACGGTTCATCGCGATGCGCTTGCGCAGGTGCTCGGCCGACTCGTCGTGGTCGTGCACCTCCCAGTAGAGGTAGCGGACGACGTCCTTCAGCTTCTCGTACGAGTGCCCGTCCTCCAGGTCGCCCGTGTTGAGGGGTCGCAGCAGCAGCCGCTCGGTGCGCAGCTGCTCCGCCGCATAGGGCAGGCCGGTCACGCCGTGGGGCGGGATGGTGGTCGTCGTGGCTTCGTCGCTCACGGTCGCTCCTTCTACGGTCGGGTCAGGATGCCGCGGACTCGTCGTCCACGGCGGACAGCAGGGGCCGGGCTGGTCGCGCGGCTTCGGCGTCGGCATCCACGCCGAACAGGGCCGCGGCGCCGTCGATGAACGCCTGCGCGTCGCCCTGGCGGGCCAGTTCGCGGGCACGGACCGACGGGGTGTGCAGCAGGACGCCGGCGAGGTGGCGCAGGGCCGCCTCGGTCTGCTCGCTGTCGCCGCCCCGGCTGCGCACGCGCTCGATCTCCGCATCCAGGACGTCGAACACGTGCTTGCGGACGGCGACGAGGGCCGGGGTGACCGCCTGCTCGGCGGTGCGGGCGCGGTACTCGGCAGCGGCGGCATCCACGATGCTGCGGGCGTCGTCGGCTGCGTGCAGCTCGGTGAGCGGAGCGTGCAGGCTGATGGTCTCGAGGTCGAGCAGCTCGACGCCGCGGAGTTCGGCGACAGCAGGGTCGACGTTGCGCGGCAGGCCCAGGTCGACGACCAGTCGTCGCTCGAGGGCCTGGGGAAGCGCGAGCGCCTCGGCGAGCAGCGGCCGGGTGAGCACGTAGTCCGTGACGGCCGAGCAGGTCACGACGAGGTCGCTCTCGGCGAGCGCATCCAGAAGCCCGTCTGCGGCGACGGGCGCGATGTCGTGGGAGCGCGCGAACTTGGGGGCGCGACCGGAGGGGGAGTAGACGCGGACATCGGTGACGCCGCGGTCGCGCAGCGCCGCGAGGCTGGCCCCTGCGTACTTGCCGGTGCCGACGAGGAGGACGCGGGTCTGCGCCCAGTCGCTGACCCGGCTCTCGGCGAGATCGAGTGCAAGGCGGACCATCGAGCGGCCGGCGGACATGATGCCCGTCTGGTTCTTGACGCCCCGGGAGGTGCGCGAGGCGACCTGGAACAGGCGCTCCAGCTCGCTGGTGACGGATTCGGCTGCACGGGCGGATTCGAGCGCGCGGCGCACCTGGCCGGCGATCTCGCCCTCGCCGACGACGACCGACTCGAGCCCGCTCGTCACCGCGAACAGGTGCTCGGCGACCGCATGATCGGTGTACACCGCGGTCGCCCCACGCAGGGTCTCCGGGTCGATTCCGGAGGCGCCGCTCACGGCATCCAGGACCGCTTCGGCCGAGACCGCGCGTGCGGCGGGCAGGGGCTCGTCGATGTCGAGGTAGGCCTCGAAGCGGTTGCAGGTCGCGAGCACGACCGCGCCCGAGACGATGTCGCTGTGCTCCGAGAGTGCGGCGGTGATGGCCGGAGCGCGACGCTCGAGCCGTTCCAGGAGGTCGAAGTCAGCCGTACGGTGACTCGACGAGAAGCACAGAAGCACGGACGAAAGCCTACGCTCGCGCTCGACCAACCTCGAATCGGCGCTCAGCTTGCGATCAGGGGGACGCGCGCCGGGGTTTCGCGCCCCCCGGCCCAGGCGCTTGTCAGCCGGGGCACTGGCAGAATCGTCAGGTGACCACCCTCGCACCCGAACATCCCCTCGCCTCCGGGCGCACCTCCGCAAGCCCGCTCGTCCGGGCCTACCAGGGAGAGCGGCAGGAGGTGACGCCGGTCTGGTTCATGCGCCAGGCGGGCCGTTCGCTCCCCGAGTACCGCGAACTGCGGGTGGGCACCCGGATGCTCGACGCCTGCCTCGACCCGGCGATGGCGAGCGAGATCACGCTGCAGCCGGTGCGCCGGCACGGGGTGGATGCGGGCATCTTCTTCAGCGACATCGTGGTGCCCCTCAAGCTGGCCGGTGTGGATGTCGAGATCGTCCCCGGCAAGGGGCCGGTCTTCGCGCAGCCCGTCCGCACCGCTGCGGACGTCGACCGGCTCACCGCCGTCGATCCCGCATCGCTGGGCGATGAGGTGTTCGCCCCGATCCAGGAGGCTGTGCGCCTGACCATCGCCGAACTGGACGGCACGCCGCTGATCGGTTTTGCGGGAGCGCCGTTCACCCTGGCCGCCTACCTCGTGGAGGGCGGCCCGTCGAAGGACCACATCCGCGCGCGGACCCTGATGCACGCGGATCCGGAGGCCTGGGCCCGCCTGATGGCCTGGACCGCCGACATCTCGGGTGCCTTCCTCCGCGCGCAGGTGCTCGCCGGTGCGAGTGCCGCACAGCTGTTCGACTCGTGGGCGGGATCGCTGTCGCTGCACGACTACGTCACGCACGTCGCCCCCGCGTCGGCCCGGGCGCTGTCCCACGTCCGCGATGTCGTCTACGAGCTGCCCGCGCCGGCCCCGGTCGACGGCGAGGAACCTCCGATCGACGCGGTCGTCCGCAACGTGCCGCTGGTGCACTTCGGCGTGGGGACCGGTGAGCTGCTCAAGGCGATGCACGAGGCCGGAGCCGACGCGGTCGGCGTCGACTACCGCATCCCCCTCGACGAGGCGAGCCGCCGGCTGGGTCACGTCGTCCCGGTGCAGGGCAACGTCGACCCCGCGATGCTGGATGCGCCGTGGCCCGTGCTCGAAGCGCACGTGCTCGATGTGCTCGACCGGGGGCGGGAGGCTCCCGCCCACGTCCTCAACCTCGGCCACGGCGTGCCGCCCGAGACCGATCCCGCCGTCCTCACCCGGCTCGTCGAGCTGGTGCACGGGTGGCGCCCGGAATGAGCGACGTCCCCCTGCTCCCCGGCGACGGACCGGAGACGACCGACGAGATCGGCGCGGAGATCCGGCACGTCGTCGAGGCGCCCCCGACGCGCATCGTCGTGATCGGCGGGGGAATGGCCGGCCTGGTGGTCGCCCGGGAGTGCGCGCGCCCGGGATTCGAGGTGCTCCTCCTCGAGGCGTCCGGACGGGTCGGCGGGAGCGTGGCCCCGCTCGCGCTCGCCGGGCTGACGCTGGACGCCGGGGCGGAGAGCTTCGCGACACGGGGCGGTCAGGTCGCCGAGCTGCTCGACGACCTCGGATTCGGCGACGACGTGGTGCAGCCCAACCCATCGGGCGCCTGGGTGCGGCACGGCTCCCGGTCGGTGCCGTTGCCGAAGGCCGGGCTGCTGGGCATCCCGAGTTCACCGCTCGCGAAGGATGTGATCGCGGCGATCGGCGCTGCCGGTGCCTTCCGCGCCTACCTCGACCGCCTCATCCCGGTCCTGAAGATCGGCCAGGAGCGCCGGCTGGGCACGCTCGTCCGCAAGCGGATGGGACGGAAGGTTCTCGAGCTCCTCGTCGCACCCGTCGCGACGGGCGTGTACTCGGCGTCGCCCGACGATTTGGATGTGGAGGTCGTGGCTCCCGGGCTCAACGCCGCACTCACGCGGTTGGGCTCGCTGTCCGGAGCGGTCGGCGAACTGCGCGCATCGGCCACGGCCGGAAGCGCCGTCGGCGGCATCCGGGGAGGGATGTGGCGACTGCCGGAGGCGCTCGCCGCGGACATCGAGGCGCGCGGCGGAGAAGTGCGGACCGATGCGCGTGCGGTCTCGGTCGAGCGCTGGAGCGCGGAGGCGGCGGGCGAGGCGGACGGCGACGACGGCGCCGACGACAGCGCACCAGACGCGGGGGACGCCGAGGTGGGCGACGCACTCGCAGCGGAGCCGCCGCGTCCCGGCAGGTGGATCGTGCGCACGGATGACGGCGACCGGATCGTGGCGGACGCCGTCGTGATCGCAGCGCCGGCGGACGCCTCCCTGGCGCTGCTCGCGCCGCTGGACTCCGCACTCGCCGATCTGGCGTCCCTCGACTGGCCGGCTGCGTCGAGCGTCGAACTCGCGACCCTCGTGATCGAGGACGACCGGCTCGCGTCCAGCCCGGTCGGCACCGGCGTGCTGGTCGCGGATGTGCCCGGCGCCGACGTCCGCGCGAAGGCGATGACCCACTCCAGCGCGAAGTGGGCCTGGGTCGCGGAGGCCGCGGGCGCCGGGCGTCACGTCGTCCGGCTCTCCTACGGCCGGGCCGGGCGACCGGCCGAGACCATCGCGCTCAGCGACGCCGAACTGCGCGCTCAGGCGGTCGCCGACGCCTCCCGGCTGCTGAATATTCCGATCGCGGAATCCTCGGTCGCCGCATTCGCCCGGACCCCCTGGACGAACGCCCTCCCGTATGCGACAGTGGGGCAGCGGGAGCGCATCGAGCGCGTCCGCTCCGGGGTCGACGGCGTCGAGGGTCTCGAGGTGACCGGGTCCTGGCTGACCGGAACCGGCCTCGCTTCCGTCATTCCGGACGCCCGCCGCACGGCCGAGCGGGTGCGGGGTCTACGGTGGAAATCCCTGACCGACGTCCTGCGGGCGGACGGCGGGGACGAAGGACAGAAGGACTGACCGAGGGAGACGGTATGCGCGGCAAGATCCTCTTCGTCACCGGAGCGGCGGTGGGCTTCGTGCTCGGCGCCCGCGCGGGACGCGAACGCTACGAGCAGATCAAGGCGGCGGCCGCAAAGCTCTGGCAGTCGCCCGGTGTTCAGAAGCAGGTGAACGCGGCGGGGGACTTCGTGGCCGAGAAGGTGGGCGAGTTCCCGGAGACGGCGTACATCACCGTCAAGAAGCTGGTCGTGCAGGCGAACCGTCGTCGGCGCGAGTCGCGGGCACCGTATCCATCGCCCGCCGCCGAGGCTGCGATCCGCGCCGGCGAAGGCCGCAGCAACAGCGCGTCCTGACGGGGGTACTGTACGGAAGCGACGAGGGGAGATGCGATGACCCACCCGGAACGGCTCCAGAGCGCGCGGACCAAGTCCCTGGCGCAGCTGGTCTCCGACCTGCCGCAGTTGATCGTCCGTCTGCTCAAGGCCGAGCTCGCCCACCTCAAGGGCGAGTTCTCCGAGAAGGCCAAGCATGCCGGCGTCGGCATAGGGCTGCTCGTGGCGGCGGCGCTGCTCCTGTTCTACGCGCTCGGCGTCCTCATCGCCGCCGCGATCCTCGGGATCGCCGTGGCGCTTCCCGCCTGGGCTGCGGCGCTCATCGTCTTCGGCGCACTCGTCGTGATCGCGGTCGTGCTGGCGCTCATCGGTATCCGCTCGTTCAAGAAGATGGACGGCGTGGCTCCCTCGCAGACCATCGACAGCATCAAGGAAGACGCCGACGCGCTGAAGGGACTGGGCAAGTATGACAACTGACCGCAGCGACGTCGACCGGGCGCGAGCCGAACTCGCCGCCACCGTTGACGCGATCCAGTACAAGCTGAACGTGCCCCAGCGCGTGTCCGAGCGGGTGGAGCGTCTGCGCACGGAGAACCCCGCCGTCCTCGCCGGGCTCCTGGCGGGCGCGGCCGTCGCGGTGGCCGGTGCCGTGTGGGGCATCGTGAGCCTCATCCGCCGGTGAGCGGCCTCCCGTTTTTGGCCTTCCCAGGTTTCAGAGGGAGACTGTGGGTATGAGTACCCCGGCTGCCGCTCCGGCAGAGTCGTCCGCCCCCGAAACCCCCAGCGACAACCCCTCCGGCTTCACCCTGTGGGCTGTGCTGCGCCGCGATCCCGCCCGTCCCGATGACCTCGACGGCACGGATGTGCCCACGGCCGTCCAAGAGCTCGAAGGCGTGATCGCCGACATCGAGCTGCAGGGCGTGACGACCCGCGGCCTCTATGACGTCTCCGGCCTGCGTGCCGACGCCGACATCATGATCTGGCTGCACGGCCCGGAGGCCGACACGCTGCAGTGGGGTCTGCGCCAGCTGCGCCGCACCCGGCTGCTGAAGTCGCTCCTCCCCACCTGGAACGCGATGGCCGTCCACCGCGACGCCGAGTTCAACAAGGCGCACGTCCCCGGGTTCCTCCGCGGCGTCGAGCCGAAGGCGTGGCTGTGCGTGTACCCGTTCGTCCGCAGCTACGAGTGGTACCTCCTGCCCGATGACGAGCGCTCGAAGATGCTCGCGGACCACGGCCGTAAGGGAGCCGCGTTCCGCCACGTCGTCGCCAACACTGTGGCCTCCTTCGCCCTGGGCGACTACGAGTGGATCCTCCCCATGGAGGCAGACGAACTCACCGACCTCGTCGACATGATGCGCGAGCTCCGGTACACCGAGGCCCGTCGGCACGTCCGCGAGGAGGTCCCGTTCTTCACCGGCCGTCGCGTCGAGCCGGCCGAGGTCGTGGAGGTCCTCCAGTGACCGACGCGCGCACCGAGCAGCGAGTGCTGGGCGCGACTCCTGCCGCGGCGTCGGGCCCCGAGCACGTGACCGAGCCGGTCCCGTACGACGCCATCCTGCTCGCGGGGTTCGGCGGTCCCGAAGGACAGGACGACGTCATCCCGTTCCTCCGCAACGTCACGCGGGGCCGCGGCATCCCGGAGGAGCGGCTCGAGGAGGTGGCGCACCACTACCGGCACTTCGGCGGCGTCAGCCCCATCAACGACCAGAATCGCGAGCTCAAGGCCGCTCTGGAGGCGGAGCTGGCAGCCCGCGGGATCGACCTCCCCGTGCTGTGGGGCAACCGCAACTGGGACCCGTACCTGGCCGACGCACTTCGGGAGGCCGACGAGCGCGGCTTCACGAAGCTGATCGCCATCGCCACGAGTGCTTACTCCTCGTACTCGAGCTGTCGTCAGTACCGTGAGGACTTCGCGGGCGCCCTGGAGTCGACCGGCCTCGCCGGGCGCATCCAGATCGACAAGGTGCGCCAGTTCTTCGACCACCCCGGCTTCGTCGAGCCGTTCATCGAGGGCGTCAGGGCCGGCATCGAGGAGCTGCAGCAGAAGCTGCCCGGGCTCGACCCCGCGACCGAGGTGCGCATCCTGTACTCGACGCACTCCATCCCCTCGACCGACGCCGAGAAGTCGGGACCGGCCGAGCGTGGCTTCGGAGAGGGCGGAGCCTACGCGGCTCAGCACCTCGCCGTCGCCGAGGTCGTCTCGCACGCCGCGACCGGCGGAACGGTCGGCTGGGATCTGGTCTTCCAGTCGCGCTCCGGCCCCCCGTCCATGCCGTGGCTGGAGCCGGACATCAACGACCGCATCGCGGAACTGCCCGCCCTGGGCATCAAGGCCGTCGTCATCGTGCCGCTCGGTTTCGTGAGCGACCACATGGAGGTGCTCTGGGACCTCGACAACGAGGCCATGGAGACCAGTGACGAGCACGGTCTCGTGGCGGTCCGCGTGCCCACCCCGGGCACCCATGCGACCTACGTGAAGGGTCTCGTCGACCTCGTGCTGGAGCGCCGCGACGGCGTCCCGGTCGAGCAGCGTCCCGCTGTCACCTCCCTCGGTCCGTGGTACGACGTGTGCCGCCCGGGCTGCTGCGAGAACGTCCGCCTCGGCTTCAAGCCGGCCGCGGCAGGGCTGGCACCGTGACCGGAACCGTGACGAGGGTCGACGGCGCCGCGGAGCGTCGCGAGGGCGTCCTGCGCATCGGCACGCGCGGCAGCGCCCTGGCGGTCGCGCAGACGACGGCGGTCGCGCAGTCGATCGCGCGCGCCACCGGGCTGGATGTCGAACTCGTCACGGTGACCACGCACGGCGACACCTCCCGCGAGTCCCTCGCGCAGCTCGGCGGCACCGGCGTCTTCGCCACGGCACTGCGGGACGCCCTCCGCGCCGGTGAGGTGGACCTCGTCGTGCACTCGCTCAAGGACCTCCCGACGGCTCCTGCCCCCGGGCTCGTGATCGGGGCGATCCCCAAGCGGGTGGATGCGCGCGATGCGCTGTGCGCGCGCGACGGCCTGACGATCGAGACCCTGCCCGAGGGCGCTCGCGTCGGCACGGGGTCGCCTCGCCGCGTCGCACAGCTCAAGGCGCAGCGTCCCGACCTCGATGTGGTCGACCTGCGTGGGAACGTGGACACGCGACTCGGCCAGGTCTCGGACGGCGAGCTGGATGCGGTTGTCCTCGCCGCAGCCGGCCTCACCCGGCTGGGGCGCCTGGACGCGGTGACCGAGTTCTTCCCGCTCTCGCTAGCGCCGACGGCCCCCGGGCAGGGAGCCCTCGCCCTCGAGGTCCGCAGCGGCGAGGAGCGCGGACGCGGCGCGATCGCACGCGCGCTCTCCGCCGTCGATCACGTCACCAGTCATGCTGCGGTCATCGCCGAGCGCGTGGTGCTGGCCGGTCTGGAGGCCGGCTGTGCCGCCCCGATCGGGGCGACCGCGATCGTCGACGACGGCCTGCTGTTCCTCACCGCCACGGTCTATCGCCCCGACGGCTCGGAGCAGCTGACCGCATCCCACGCCGCGACCCCCGACTCGTTGAGTGCCGCACACCTCGAGGAGGCCGCACAGGATGTCGGCGCCCGTGTGGTCGCCGAGCTGCTGCAGGCGGGCGCGGCAGACCTGGCGCCGCTGGGGGGCAACCGGTGAGCACCACGGCGCCGACCCCGAAACCGCTCGCCGGCTGGCGGGTCCTCGTGCCCCGCGGTGGGCCGTGGGGCGACTCGGTCGCCGCCGATCTCCGGTCGAAGGGGGCATCGCCCGTCGTCGCCGCGATGATCAACTTCGCGCCGACGGCCGACGCTGCCGCCCTCGAGGCGGCCCTCGCCCGGCTCGCGAACGGCGACTTCGACTGGATCACCGTCACCAGCGCCACCACCGTGGACGTGCTCAGCGCCCAGCGGGCGGTCGTGCCGCCGACGACGCGCGTCGCCGCGGTGGGCGAGACGACCGCCGCCGCCCTTGCCGCGGCGGGGTACCACGTCGACCTGGTTCCGTCAGAGGACAACTCCGCTCGCGGCCTGCTCGCCGAGTGGGAGGCCGCGACCCAGGGTGCCTTCCCATTGCGTGTGCTCACCCTGCGCTCCGAGATCGCCAAGCCTCTGCTCACCGAGGGCCTGCGCCGCATCGGCCACGACGTCGAGTCGGTCGTCGCGTACCGCACGGTCGGCGTGCCGGTGCCCGAGAGTGTGGTGTCCGACGTCCGGGACGGCCACGTCCAGGCCATCCTCGTCACGAGCGGCTCGGTCGCCGAGCAGGTGCAGAAGCAGCTCGGACCCGTGCCCGAGTCGACGCTGATCGCAGCGATCGGCCCGCAGACCGCCCGCGACGCCCGCGCCTTCGGTCTGCGGGTGGATGTCGTCGCCGCCGAGCGCACCGCCGCATCCCTCATCGACGCGGTCGCCCGGATCGCGGTCTCACGAGCGCCCGCCGTCGAGGCCGACGACTACTGAGTCCGCCCAGGCTCGACGCTGGGAGGACCCTCAGCGACGCGGGCGTAGGCTGCTGTGAGTGAGTGAACTGCATCCCGTCATCCGCCCCCGACGGCTGCGGCAGTCCCCGGCGATGCGCCGGCTGACCGCCGAGACCCGCCTCCACCCCGCTGAGCTGATCCTCCCGCTGTTCGTGCGCGAGGGGGCCACCGAGCCTGTCCCGATCGGCTCGATGCCCGGCGTCGCGCAGCACAGTCTCGACTCGCTGAAGCGGGTCGCGAACGAGGCGGCGGAGGCCGGTGTGGGCGGGCTGATGCTGTTCGGCGTCCCCGAGATGCGCGACGCGGTGGGGTCGGCCGCGACCGACCCGAACGGCATCCTGAACGTGGCGACGCGCGTCCTCGCCGATGAGGTGGGCGACGCACTGGTCGTGCAGACCGACCTGTGCCTGGACGAGTTCACCGACCACGGGCACTGCGGCGTGCTGGATGCGGAGGGTCACGTCGACAACGACGCCACCCTCCTCCGCTACCGCGACATGGCGGTCGCCCAGGCGGAGGCCGGTTCGCAGCTGCTCGGGCTGAGCGGAATGATGGACGGCCAGGTCGCCGCCGTGCGGGAAGCGCTCGATGACGCGGGGCGGACCGACGTAGCGATCCTCGCCTACTCGGCCAAGTACGCCTCGGGCTTCTACGGCCCGTTCCGGGAGGCCGTCGACTCGCAGCTCTCCGGCGACCGCCGCGCCTATCAGCAGGATCCGGCGAACCGCCGCGAGGGACTCCGCGAGGCTCGGCTCGACCTCGACGTGGGCGCCGATGTGCTCATGGTGAAGCCCGCGCTCAGCTACCTCGACGTGCTCAGCGATGTCGCCGCGATCAGCGACGTGCCGGTCTGGGCCTACCAGGTGTCCGGAGAGTACGCGATGGTGGAGGCGGCCGCCGCGAACGGCTGGATCGACCGCGACCGCATCATCGAGGAGACCCTCGTCGGCGCCAAGCGCGCCGGGGCCGATGCGATCATGACCTACTGGGCGACCGAAGTCGCGGGGTGGCTGCGATGACCGGCATCGACCAGACGGATGTGAACCTCGCGCAGTTCGAGCGGGCTCAGCGGGTCATTCCGGGCGGCGTGAACTCGCCCGTGCGCGCCTACGGATCCGTCGGCGGCACGCCGCGCTTCCTCGTCTCGGCGCGCGGGCCGTACGTGACCGACGCCGAGGGTCGCGAGTACGTCGACCTCGTCGCCTCGTGGGGTCCGGCCATCCTGGGCCACGCCCATCCTGCCGTCGTCGAGGCGGTGCAGCGGGCGGCCGCTCGCGGCCTCTCGTTCGGTGCGTCCACTCCCGCCGAGACCGAGCTGGCCGAAGCGGTGATCGCCCGCGTCCCGTTCATCGACAAGCTCCGCCTGGTCTCCACCGGCACCGAGGCGACGATGACCGCGATCCGGCTCGCGCGTGGATTCACCGGCCGCCCGCTCCTGATCAAGTTCGCGGGGCACTACCACGGTCACTCCGATGGCCTCCTCGCCGAGGCCGGATCGGGCCTCGCGACCCTCGCCCTCCCCGGCTCGGCCGGAGTGACCGAGGCGACGGCCGCGCAGACGATCGTCCTTCCCTACAACGACCTGGACGCGGTCCGCGCGGTCTTCGAGGCGCAGGGACCCGACATCGCAGCCGTGATCACCGAGGCCGCCGCAGCCAACATGGGCGTCGTCCCGCCGGACGCCGGTTTCAACGCCGCACTGACGGACCTCGCGCACGAGTTCGGTGCGCTGCTCATCCTGGACGAGGTGCTGACCGGTTTCCGCGTCAGCGACGCGGGCTTCTGGGGTCTCGACCGCGGCTACATCCCGGATCTCGTCACCTTCGGCAAGGTCGTCGGCGGCGGGATGCCGTTGGCGGCGCTCGGCGGACGCGCGGAGCTCATGGACTTCCTGGCGCCGGCCGGCCCGGTCTACCAGGCGGGCACGCTCTCCGGGAACCCGGTCGCGGTTGCCGCGGGCCTCGCGACCCTCGCGAACGCCGACGCGACCGTCTACGAGCGCCTCGACGCGGTCGCCGCGACGCTGTCGGCCGGCGTCTCGGATTCGCTGAGTGACGCCGGAGTCGCGCATCGCGTGCAGCGTGCGGGCAACCTGTTCAGCTTCGTCTTCGGCGAGTACGCGGATGCACCGCGGAACTACGCCGAGGTGCAGCGACAGGAGGCGTTCCGCTACCGGGCGTTCTTCCACGCGATGCTCGACCAGGGCGTCTCGCTGCCGCCGAGCGTGTTCGAGGGCTGGTTCGTCACGGCCGCGCACGACGACGCCGCGGTCTCCCGCATCCTCGACGCCCTCCCCGCCGCCGCCCGCGCCGCCGCCGCGGCGACTCCCTAACCCCCTCTCCGCCCCCCTCCCCGCCCCCTCCCCGCCCGTCTTCTCCGTCGAAGTGCACGTAGTGGTCGCTAAATCACGCGGATAGCCGCCACAACGTGCACCTCAACCGACCGCATCGCGGCGCGGGACGCTTACGCGTCGGGGGCGGCAGGCTCGCGCGAGAGGGACTCGACGTAGGTGTAGGTGGCCGAGGCGGGCCAGCCGTCGGCATCCAGCAGCGCGTACACGTCGAAGTTCAGCGAGCCTCCGCCTCCCGCGGCCCGGCGCAGGGTGCGGGGCGGCGCATCCGACGACGCCCGGACCGTCACCGTCTGCGGTTCCGCGCCGGAACGGAGAAGGCGGGCGCGGAAGGTGGTGGTGCGGGTCATCCCACCACTCTCCCACGCCCGCCCTGTGCCAGACAGGCGGGACCGCGTCCCTAGGCTTGGCCGTGCGACTCGCGGGAGCGCCGCGAGAGCGAGTCGATGATGACTGCCAGCAGTAGCACCGCGCCGGTGATCATGAACCGGTACGACGAGTCCAGGTTGAGGAGGGTCAGGCCGTTCGAGATCGACTGGATCACCAGGATGCCGAGCAGCGCCGACCACGCCGATCCGCGTCCACCGAACAGGCTGGTCCCGCCGATGACCGCCGCAGCGATCGCGTTCAGGTTCGTGTCCGTGCCGCCGGAGCCGGCGCCGACCGAGGCGAGGCGGGCCGCGGCGAGCAGGCCGCCGACCGCAGCGAACGTCGAGCACAGGATGAACACGCTGATGAACACCCGGTTCACCCGGATGCCCGATCGGCGGGCCGCCTCGACCGAACCGCCGACGGCGAACACCGAGCGTCCCCACCGGGTGCGCGTGAGCAGGAAGTTCATCACGATCACGAGCACCACGAAGAACAGGAACATCGCCCCGGTGCCACGGTCGGTCGACAGGTACCAGACGCTGATCGCGAGACCGACCAGCAGCAGCAGCGCCTTGACCGCGACTACCGCCATCGAGCCTTCCGACAGTCCCGCCTTGCGGCGACGCACGTTGCGGCGCCAGTCGGAGAGGAACATCCCGCCGGCGGCGATCACGGCCAGAGCGTAGGCCGCCCACGGCGGCAGGAACCACTGCTGGGCGAACTTCACGATCCAGGAGTCGTACGGGATGTTGATCGAGCTGTTCGCACCGAGGATCCACAACTGCAGACCGAGGAACCCGAGCAGGCCGGCCAGGGTGATCACGAAGCTCGGCACCCCGAACCGGGTGAACAGGAATCCATAGAGCAGGCCGATCAGCGAGCCGGCCAGGATCGCGACGATCACGGTGAGCCACAGCGGCCAGTGGAGCTGGGTGAAGCCGACACCGAGGATCGCTGCGGCGACGCCGCTGACAGAGCCGACGGACAGGTCGATCTGGCCGAGCAGCAGCACCAGGACGATGCCGATCGAGATCGTGCCGATCGCCGCGCACTGCAAGGTCAGGTTGACCAGGTTGTTCGCGCTGAGGAAGTTCGGGTTGAGGATCTGGAACACGACCCAGATCACTGCGAGCCCGATGACGACGGGGAGCGAGCCCAGGTCGCCGCCGCGCACTCGGCGCCCGAAGGCGCGCGCTGCGCCCGCGAGTCCCTCTTCGCGGATGAGCCGCTCGTCCTGGAGGTCGGCGGCCAGCTCGGCGGGCGTCTCCGTCGTCGCGGATGCCGGCGTTCGTGCTGCGTTTGTCATGCTTCCGGGCTCCGTTCGATGGATTCTTCGGCCTCCATGAGCCGCTCGGCGCGACGGACGACGACGTTGTCCGTGGCTCCGGTGATGGCGGAGATGATCTCCTCGTAGCTGACCTCCGGCACGCGGAAGTCACCGTTGTTGCGTCCGAGCCGCAGCACCGCGACCCGGTCGGCGACCGCCTGCACGTCGGCCATGTTGTGGCTGATCAGCAGCACCCCGAGTCCGCGCTCGCGCAGGCGCTCGATCAGGTTGAGCACCTCGGCCGTCTGCGCGACACCGAGGGCGGCGGTCGGCTCGTCGAGGATGACGACGCGCGGGTCGCCGATGAGCGAGCGGGCGATCGCGACCGTCTGGCGCTGGCCGCCGGACAGCGATGCGACGGCGATGCGGACGGAGGGGATGCGCGCCGACAGCTGGCGCAGCAGGCTCCACGACCGCTTCTCCATCTCCTCCTCGTCGAGCGTGCCCTTGCTGATCTCGCGGCCCAGGAACAGGTTCGAGACCACGTCGAGGTTGTCGCACAGCGCGAGGTCCTGGAACACGGTCGCGATGCCGAGTTCGCGCGAGGCGGCGGGGGTCGGGATGCTCACATCCTGACCGTCGAACTCGATCGTCCCCGAGTCCTGCGGGTGGACCCCGGCCAGGATCTTGACGAGCGTCGACTTTCCGGCGCCGTTGTCGCCGACGAGGGCGACGACCTCACCGGGGTAGACGTCGAGGTGGATGTCGGTGAGCGCTTGGACGGCGCCGAACCCCTTCGAGACCCCGCGGAGCGAGAGGACGGGCCGGCGGGTCGACCGGTCCTCGTCCACGATGGCGGATTCCATGGTCACGGCGTTCTCCTTCGAGCTGTGCTCTGCATGCTTCCTGTTCTCAGGCTAGAGCGGAACCACCCGGCCCGGGATGCGCCATCCGTCTGGATGCCGCACCCCGGGCCGGGATCGTCCTTCGGTCGTTACTTGATGCCGGCTTTGTCGCAGGCTGCCTTGTAGTCGGCCGTGCAGATCTTCGACACCGAGTCGGAGCCGTAGAAGTTGTCCTTCACGACCGTGCTCTCGATGTTGTCGACCGTCACCGCGACCGGGGTCAGCAGGAACGACTGGATCGCCGCTCCGCCGGCCGTCTTGACCGTGGTGTCGCCCTTCGGCTTGTCGCCCTTGGTGAGCGAGACCGCGAGCTCGGCCGCCTTCTCCGCCTCCGGCTGGAGGGCCTTGTAGACGGTCATGTACTGGTCGCCTGCGAGGATGCGCTGGATGCCCGCGAGCTCGGCGTCCTGACCGGTGACCGGCGGGAGCGGGCTGACGTTGGCCGCCTTCATTGCCGCGATCGCACCGCCGCCGGTGCCGTCGTTGGCCGCGTAGACGCCCTTGATCTGGTCCTTGAACTGCGTGACCTGGCCGGCCACCCAGTCCTGAGCCTTTGCGGGGTCCCATCCGGGGGTGTCGAACTCGGCGAGCACCTTGTAGCCGCTGGAGTCGATGACGCTGTGCGCGCCCTTCTTGAACAGCGTGGCGTTGTTGTCCGTCGGGGAGCCGTTGACCATCAGGATGCCGGCGCCGGAGGGCACGTTGTCCTTCTTCAGCTTGTCGACGAGGGCCTGGCCCTGCAGCTGGCCGACCTTCTCGTTGTCGAACGAGATGTAGTAGTTGCTGTCGGGGCTGTTGATCAGGCGGTCGTAAGAGATGACGGGCACGTTCTTGGCCTTCGCCTCGCCGACGATGGAGGCTGCCGCCTCACCGTCGAACGGGTCGAGCACGAGGACCTTGACGCCCTGGGTGAGCATCGATTCCGCCTGCTGCTGCTGCTTGCTGGCGTCGCCGTCGGCGTTCGCGTAGAGGACCTTGCAGCCGGAGCACAGCTCCTTGACCTTGGCCTCGAAGAACGGCTTGTCGGCCGCCTCGTAGCGGGCGGTGACGGAGTCCGGCAGGAGGAGACCGATCTGGGCGTTGGCGGAGCCCGACGTGCTGCCGCCCGAACTGTTCCCGGACCCGTTCGAACACGCTGTGAGGGTGACGGCTGTGAGCAGGATCGCGGCCGACGCGATGACCGCTCTCTTGGTGGCGATCTTCATTGAAAAACCTCCGATTCGGGACCGCCTTCGTTGGCGGCTGGGTTGAGTGTGCCAGGTGGCGCATTTGGCGTCAAGACTTGAATTCAACGAATTGGGTAACGGTTCGTGCCCAATTGCGGGGTCACGGTGAGAGCGCGTTCAGTACGAAACGCCCTCGGACGTGATCGAGATGCAATCCACCGCGTACGCGACGGCGCCGAGGGCCGACGCGCGCGTCCCGAGCTGGCCCTGGACGATGTCCGGCATGAGGTCGGGATTGACGATGATCGAGCGCTCCACCGCGTGCCGCATCGGGCCGAGCAGCAGCTCGCCGGCGCGGGCGAGCTCCCCGCCGACGACGACCCGCTCGGGGTCGAGGAGGTTGCACAGGTTGGCGGTGGCGACGCCGATGTGGCGGCCGGCGTCCGCGATCGCCCGGATGCAGCGCGCATCCCCGGCCATCGCCTGCAGCACGACGTCGCCCAGTTTGAGGCTGCCCAGGTGGTCGCGCAGCTCCTCCAGGATGGCCGGGCCGCCGGCCAGAGCCTCCAGGCACCCGCGGTTTCCACAGCGGCAGAGCGGTCCGTTCTCCCGGATCGTGGTGTGGCCGAACTCGCCTGCCACGCCGCGATTGCCCCGGTACACCTGGCCGTTGAGGATGAGCCCGGCGCCGATCCCGTCGCCGATGTCGAGGGTGATCGTGTTGCGCTTTCCGCGGCCCGCGCCGAAGCGGGACTCGCCGAGCGCGGCGAGGTTCGCCGAGTTGTCGAGGTACACCGGTCGCTTGATCCGCCGTTCCAGGGCGTCGGCGATCACCACTCCGTCCCAGCCGCGCATGATGCCGCTGCGCGCGATCGTGCCGGTCGAACGGTCGATCGGCGCCGGCACGGCGAGCCCGACGGCGAGCAGGTCGCTGCGGCTGGCATCCACGGAATCCAGCATGTCGTTCAGGAGCAGCGAGACCTTGTCGAGCTCGTTGTCGGCGCGGTGGTCCCGGGCCAGGGGCATGTGGTTCTCGGCGACCACTGTGTGGGCGACATCGGCGAGCGCGACGCGGAGGTGGCGGGTCGAGAAGTGCACGCCGACGACGAGGCCGAGGGCGTGCGCCAGGGTGACGTGCTGGGCACGGCGTCCGGAGCGGATGCTCTGCGCGGTGTGTAGCACGCCGGAGGTCGAGAGCTCCTTGACGATGTTCGAAACCGTCGCCGCCGACAAGCCAGTCGCCCCGGCCAGTTCGACCTGCGTGAGGCCGCCGTGCTTCTTGATGGCGTCGACGATTCTGGCTCGGTTGGCTTCACGAAGTGAAGTCTGCGAGCCCGGAGTTCGTCGCTGCGTTGCCACGACGAGAAGGATACATGCCTCCGCAAGGGTCGCCACTCCGCGGGAAAGTAATGCGTTTGTGAGGTTCCTATGATCCCGCGGAGCGAGCGACTTGGCAGGATAGAGGTATGGCCGACCTTCACGTTCACCCCGACCGTCTGGAGATCCACCTCACGCGGGCGGAGAAGGTGCTGGCTGTGAAGCGCGACGACCTGGTGGTGCCGCGTGACAGCATCCGCTCGGTCGCGATCACCGAGGACCCGTGGATCTGGATCCGCGGCATCCGCGCGCCCGGCGCAGCCGTTCCCCTCACGCTCTCGCTCGGGACGTGGAAGTTCCACGGCGGCAAAGACTTCCTGCTCATCAAGGGCAAGCAACGCGCGGCGGTGGTGATCGACCTCGACGGTGAGGAGTACTCCCGCATCATCGTCTCCACGCCGCACGCGGGCCGCCTGGTCGAAGCGTTGCGGGTCGACGGGAGCGAGCTCGCCGCCGACGGCGGCACCCTCTCCTGAGGCGGCCCGGGCCGCCTCAGCGAGTCAGGGACTCTCGGCGACGACGAACAGGATGAGACCGGCCAGCGCCAGCGCGCCCTGCAGGAGCGCTGTGCCGCGGTAGCGGCGATCCGTGGTCAGCAGGACCAGCGACGCCAGGACCATGCAGATGCCGCAGAAGAAGATGAGCGCGAACCCGACCTCGCGCAGCGTCGTCCAGTAGAGCACGAGCCCGACGACGGCGCCGCCGGCCAGGAAGAGGTTGTAGAAGCCCTGGTTGTAGGCCATCGGGCGCACGGTGTCCGCCTCGCGTTGGGAGGAGAGCCCGAAGCGCCGCCACACCTTCGGCGACGACCACAGCATGCTCTCCATGGCGAAGAGGACCAGGTGGACCAGTGCTGCCGCGACGATCAGGACGCTGCCGACGAGGGCGCTCCCGACGAGCACGCTGTCAGAAGAGACCATTCCCGGAGGATACGCCCGCTCAGCGCTCCCCGTTCGCCAGGCCGATCACCAGGAGCAGGAGCCCGATGAGCGGGAGGATGCCCTGGATGAGCGCGGGCCGCAGGTAGCCGCGTCCGGTGGTCACGAGCACCACCGCTGCGGCGAGCATGCTGGCCGCCGTGAAGATGATCAGCGCGAGCCCGGCGGCGTGCTGGCCGACCGCGTAGAGCACGAGCCCGACGATGGCTCCCACGGCGAGGAACAGGTTGTAGAAGCCCTGGTTGTACGCCATCGGCCGAGTGGTCTCGGCGGCCTCCTGGCTGGCGAGACCGAACCGTCGCCACACCGTCGGCCGCGTCCACGCGACGCTCTCCATGAAGAAGATGACCACGTGGAGCGCGGCGGCGAGGGTGACCACGATGGTGGCGAGCAGGATCATGGCGTCAGCATACCGAGCGGTCCACCGGTCACCGCGGAATCACGCGCGAACGTCGACGACGATGCGACCCTGCACTCGGCCGGCCAGGATGTCGTCTGCCGCGTGGATCGTCTCGCCGAGAGTGATGAAGCGGGTCATCGCGGCGAGGGCTTCCTCGTCGAGGTCGGTGGCCAGACGCCGCCAGGCCGTCTCGCGCAACGCCGCGGGCGCCTCCACCGAGTTGATGCCGACGAGGGTGATCGCGCGCAGGATGAACGGAAGGACGGTCGCGGGGAGGTCCGGCCCCTGCGCGAGCCCGCACGCGGCGACCGTCCCGCCGTAGCGCGTCTGCGCGAGCACGGTCGCGAGCGTCTGGCTGCCGACCGAATCCACCGCCCCCGCCCAGCGCTGCGACTGCAACGGCTTGCCCGGGGCGTCGAGCTCGGACCGGTCGATGATCGCGGTCGCGCCCAGGTCCGTCAGGTAGTCGGCGGCCTCCTGCGCGCGGCCGGTGGATGCCGTAACCGGGTATCCGAGTTTCGCCAGCAGAGCGATCGCGACCGAGCCGACCCCGCCCGCCGCCCCGGTGACGAGGACACTGCTGCCGCTCTCGGCCACTTCGGTCGGATCCACGCCGTTGCGCTCGAGCGCGAGCACCGCGAGCATTGCGGTGAAGCCCGCCGTACCGATCGCAGCAGCCTGCTCGGAGGTGATCGAGTCGGGGATGCGGACGAGCGCGTCGCCGCCGACCCGGGCCTTCTCCGCGAGGCCGCCGTGATGCGACTCGCCGAGGCCCGCGCCGTTGAGCACGACCCGGTCGCCGGGCTGCCACCGGGGATCGTCGGACAGCTGCACGGTGCCGACCACGTCGATGCCGGGGATCAGCGGCGACGTGCGTGCGACTCCGGGCCGCCCTGCGATGGCGAGGCCGTCCTTGAAGTTGAGATCGGAGTACTCGACGGCGATCGTGACCTCGCCGGGCATCAGGATGGCGTCGGTCACGTTGCGCACCTCGGCTGTGTGGGCGGTGATCCTGCCGCCGTCCACCTGCTTCTCGATCACGATGGCCCGGAAGTCGCTCATGGCCTCACCCTACGCCGGGCTCCCCGGCCGCCCGCCTGGCCGCAGAGCGTCAGTTCAGAACCTCCGTGCCCTCGGGCAGGACGCCCCCGGCGTACAGCTCCAGCGCCGAGTTCCGCAGCGCCGTGAGCGCGACCCGCTGCGTCCAGGGGCCGTAGGAGACCCGGGACACGCCGAGTTGCTGCAAGCGCGCCGGCGGGAGCGACCCGGGCACCGCGATGACGCTGAGTCTGCGCTCGCCGAGGCCGCCGACCAGCCGCTCTACGGTGCGCTCGTCCAGCTTGCCGGGAACGAAGACGGTGGTGGCGCCCGCATCGAGGAACGCGCGACCTCGCCGGACGGCCTCCTCGATCTTCGCGTCGTCGTCCCGGTCAGGGCTGCGCAGGAAGACATCGGTCCGGGCGTTGAGCGCGAACGGGACTCCCTCGGCATCGGCGGCCCCGACAGCCGCCCGCACTGCGGCGACGGCATCGTCGAAGGGCCGCAGCTGGTCCTCGAGGTTGGCGCCGACCGCCCCGACTCCGATGGCGCGGCGGATCGTCTCGCCGGCGTCGCCGTACCCGGCCTCCAGGTCGGCGCTGACCGGCAGTTCCGTCGCGGCGACGATGCGGCCCACCATGTCGAGCATGAGTTCGAGGGGGATGTGCTCGCCGTCCTCGTACCCGAAGGTGGCGGCGATCGAGTGGCTGGCCGTGGCCAGCGCGCGGGTCTCCGGGAGGTCGCTGATCACGCGGGCGCTGACCGCGTCCCAGACGTTGACGACCTGCAGCAGTTCGGTGGCCTCGTGCAGCCGGCGGAGTTCGGCGCCGCGCGCCTGGATGCTGTTCATGGCCCCACCCTACGGTCAGGCGCCCGCTGCACCCTAGGATGGCGCCATGGCCCGCACGGGGGAGCCGCAGGAGGTGCCGAAGAGCCGCTCGGCAGCGCGCCGTCGCGCCTCCCGCAGCACCGTGGTGGACTACTTCTTCTTTGTATTCGGCGGGATCGCCGCGGTCTGGCTGGCCTGGTTGGTGCTCACGGAGAGCTTCGAGTGGGGCTGGTTCCTCATCCTCTTCTTCGTGGTGTTCTGGGTGCTGCTGGCGTACCTCGTGCTTCCCCGGTTGCACCGCATCCTCACCGAGATCTACGTTCCCGACTACTTCATCGGACGGGCTCGCACCAGCGACGGGCTGCTCGGCGACCCGATCAACCTGGCCCTGCTCGGTTCGGAGGCGCAGCTCGACGACGCGATGCGGCAGGCCGGGTGGACGCGCGCCGACGACGTGACGTTGCGGTCGAGCGGGCGCATCATCGGGTCGACCCTGCTCCGGCGGAGCTACGATGAGGCGCCGGTGAGCCCGCTCTTCCTGTTCGGACGGCAACAGGATGTGGCCTACCAGCAGGAGGTCAAGGGCAATCCCGCGAAGCGGCATCACGTGCGCTTCTGGCGCTGCCCGGACGGCTGGCTCCTGCCGGGCGGACGCCGTGTCGATTGGCTGGCGGCAGGAACCTTCGACCGATCCGTCGGGTTCTCGCTGTTCACGCTCCAGATCACCCACAAGATCGACGCGAACACCGATATCGAGCGGGATCACATCGTCACCACGCTGCTGGATGCGGACGTCGGCGTCGAGGTGACGGTGATCCGCGACTTCTCCACCGGCTATCACGCACGGAACGGCGGCGGCGACACGATCGAGACGGACGGCGACCTACCGGTGGTGGACCTGACGCGGGTCGTGGTGGATGCGGCGGGTGTGCTGGTCGCCGCCGACGCGGATGCTCGTCGTGCAGCCGCGGCTCAGCGGCGCCCGGTGCCGACGACCCTCGGCGTGCTGCTGATGGTGCTCCGGGTGGCGGCCGGTGTGGGGTACATCGCGCTGAACCTGCTCGACTGGCAGCGCTTCGTCGGCTCGGAACTGGGAGCGGCGACCGTGACGCCGGACGAGCGGTCGGCGACGAGCCTCGTCCTCGGCATCGCGATGGGCGTCTTCGCGGCCGGCCTGGTGCTGTATTTCCTGCTGGCGCTGCTGGTGTATTTCGGAAGCAACTGGGCCCGCATCGCGGCCATGTCGTACAGCGCTCTGATCATCATCGTCTCGGCCATCGACTTCTTCAACGGAGGTCCGCAGGTGTCGTTGAAGAACAACCTCTTGGGCCTCGCGCTCGACATCCTGGTGCTGCTCGCCCTCTCGTCGAAGCGGTCGCGACTCTGGGCCCGTCGCCCGGTCGCCGAGCGCCGCCGCAGCCGAGTCGCCGTCGCGGTCACCTGAGCGGCTGCGGTCACATGAGCGACTTCTTCCCGTCGGTGCCGCCCGCCTTGAGCGCCGACTCCTCGGCGTCGAGGAATGCCAGCACGGACCGCACCGCCAGCTCCTGGTAGCGCCCTTCGGCTCGTGCCTCCAGCACGGCCTGGCGTTCCGCGACGATCATCGTCCGGCGCAGCCGCCGATATTCGAGCGGGAGATCGGGTTCGTCGTCGCCGGTCGGGTTCTCCAGGGCATCGGAGAGGAACAGCGCATTGATCCTGAGCCGTTCGATCACCCGCTCGTCCTCGTCGCCGGTCACCTGCGACTCCAGGTGCTCGAGTCCCGCGGACTGGGCCTCCGCGAGAAGGCGCTGCATCTCGCTGGCCTCCTGCGCGAAGTCGGGTGGCGGCAGCTTGAGTTTGCGGATGACCCACGGGAGGGCGAGCCCTTCCAGCAGCGTCCCGACGACGACCACGAACGCGAGGAACTGGAGGAACTCGCGGTGCGGCGTCGACTCGGGCAGCAGGAACACAGCGGCCAGCGTGACCACGCCCCGGATGCCCGCGAACGAGACCGCGATCCCGGTCGGCCACGTCCACCCCCGCTCGCGCAGTCGCTGGGGTCCGTACCGGTAGAGCGTGGTGGTGCCGAGCATCCAGACGAATCGGGCCAGGAAGATCGCGAGCAGGACGACGATACTGATGACGATCGTCTGGGGAATGGTGATGCCCGACGTGAAGGCCGCCGTCAGGATGGAGCGCAGCTCCAGCCCGATGAAGAGGAAGACCGCGTTCTCCAGCAGGAAGCTGATGGTGCGCCAGTTGATCGTCTCGGCGATGCGGGCCTCAGCCGTCTGGATGGTGGGGGAGCGGTAGCCGAGGTACAGGCCGGCGACGACCACCGCCAGCACGCCGGAGCCGTGAAAGAGCTGGGACGGGATGAACGCGAGGTACGGCGTCACGAGCGCGAGCGAGGTATCGAGGACCGGGGATCGCAACTGCTTGCGGATGGTTGCGAGCAGAAGGCCGACGACCAGGCCCACGCCGATGCCGACGACGACCGCGAGCACGAAGTCGCCGCCGATGGCCCACGGATTCACGACGCTCACGATGGCTGCGATGCTCGCGTTCAGGGCCACCAGCGCGGTCGCGTCATTGAGCAGGCTCTCGCCCTGGAGCACGGTCACGAGCCGTCGCGGAAGGCCCGCGCGACCAGCGATGGCTTGCACCGCGACCGTGTCCGTCGGGGCGACCACGGCGCCGAAGGCGAAGGCCGCCGCCAGCGTGATGGCGGGCACGACGAGGAAGGTAGCGAACCCGACGACGACCACGGTGAACGCCACCAGGCCGACCGACAGCAGCAGGATGCCGTCGCGCCTGGCGCGCACATCGACGATGGACGTCTGGATGGCCGCGGCGAACAGCAGCGGGGGGAGCAGTCCGAAGAGCACCACCTCCGGCTCCAGCGCGACCGCGGGAACTCCCGGGACGAAGGAGGCGGCCGCCCCGACGAAGACGAGCACGACCGGAGCCGACCAGCCCACCCTGCGGGAGAGGCCCGTGACCGTGACCGTGACGACGACGAACGACACGATCCAGACGATTGTGGTGACCGGATCCATGATGTTCATGATGGCGGCAACGCGGGAGGGCCAACAAGATTTCCGTCGAACGGTGGAAAAGCTGTTCGCCGTCGGCGATGTGGACGAATCGGCCGTCAGGCGGCGTGGGCTGCGCAGCGAGCGGTGTCGCACCCCTCGCACACCACGAGCTGCTCGCGGCAGGCGGGATCGGCGCAATTGCGCATCCTGCTGGTGGCCTCGCCGCACGTGGTGCAGCGACCGATGACGGCGGCATGGTCGCTGAAGTCCGTCGAGCCTCGCTCGTCGAAGACGTAGAGCGACCCTTCCCACAGACCGTCGTCGCCGAACGCCTCGCCGTAACGGACGATCCCGCCGTCGAGCTGGTAGACCTCCTCGAATCCCCGCGACAGCATCAGCGAAGAGAGGACCTCGCACCGGATGCCGCCGGTGCAGTACGTCACGACAGGTCGCCCTTTGAGATGGTCGTAGGCGCCGCTGTCGAGGGCATCGACGAACTCCCGGGTGTTCGCGACATCGGGGATGACCGCGTCCCGGAACCGCCCGATCGCCGCTTCGAAACGATTGCGTCCGTCGAAGAACACCAGGTCGTCGCGCTGCTGGACGAGTGCGTGCAGGCCCTCCGGGTCGAGGCGCGCGCCGCCGCCCACGACTCCGCCGGCGTCGACGACCAGCTCCTCAGGAGCTCCGAACGACACGATCTCGTCACGGACCTTCACTGAGAGGCGGGGAAAGTCGAGGCTCGCGTTGTCCGCATCAAGTCCGGAACCCTCGCTCCATTTCACGTCGAGAGCTCGGAAGGCCGAGTACTCCTTCGTGACCCTGAGATAGCGCTTGACCGCATCCAGTTCGCCCCCGAGCGTGCCGTTGATCCCGTGCGGCGAGAGGACGATCCGGCCGCGCAGATTCAGTCGTTCGCACAGTTCACGCTGCCATAGCCGGAGGGCGTCCGGGTCGGACAGCGGCGCGAAGACATAGAACAGGATCACTTTCGGCACGGCCACCGCCTCATCGTAGGCGAGGGTTCCCGGAGCGCGGCGATCGTAGGATCGTTGACCTGTGAGCGCCGGAAGGCTCGTTCGCCTTCCGTTCAGACTGGTAGGACAGTCTCGATGAGGTCCGCGGGCCGCGCCCTCGACAGAAAGGCGGGCCGTGCGAACCCTGGTCATCATCCCCACCTACAACGAGCGCGAAAACGTCGGCTCCATCGTCGGTCGCGTGCGTGCGTCGGTGCCGGACGCCGAGGTCCTGATCGTCGACGACGGTTCGCCCGACGGGACCGGTGAACTCGCGGACGCGCTCGCCGCGACGGATGCCAGCGTTCACGTGATGCACCGCGCGGGCAAGGACGGGCTCGGCGCCGCCTATCGCGCCGGGATGAGCTGGGCCCTGGAGTCGGGTTATTCGGCGATCGTCGAGATGGATGCCGACGGGTCCCACCAGCCGGAGCAGCTCCCTCGGCTGCTTGCCGCGCTCCGGGGCGATGCGACCGCGATGGATGATGCGGCCACGCTGGATGACGGAACAGTGACCGACGGCGCCGTGCCGAACGCCGGAAGCGGCAGCGCCGACGTAGTGCTGGGGTCGCGCTGGGTGGACGGGGGCGGGGTCGTCAACTGGCCGGCGCATCGTCGCCTGATCTCGCGCGGCGGGAGCGCGTACTCCCGCCTCGCGTTGGGCCTCCCGGTCCGGGATGTGACCGGCGGCTACCGCGCGTTCACTGCCGACGCCTTGCGGAAGCTGCACTACGAGCGCACCGAGAGCCAGGGCTACTGCTTCCAGATCGACATGACCCGCCGCGCGTACGCTGCGGGCCTGGATCTGGTGGAAGTTCCCATCACCTTCGTGGAGCGGGAGCGCGGCGCTTCGAAGATGGGCGGCGGCATCGTCGTGGAGGCCATGCTCCGCGTCACGCTGTGGGGTCTGGCCGGTCTGCCGCGGCGCTTCCGTAAGCGCCCGCAGCCGCAGGCCGTAGAGCCGATGACGCAGGCGTAGCCTGGCGATATGGCAGTCGATCCCCTGGAGCGCTTCGGCGCAGTTCCCGCATTCACCCTGACCAGCGCCGACGTCGAGGGGGGCCGCCCGCTCGCCCGGGCGCACTGGGGCTCCGGCGGAGGTGGCGGCGACATCTCTCCGCAACTGTCGTGGTCCGGCTTTCCGGCGGACACCAAGAGTTTCGCCGTGACCATCCACGACCCGGATGCACCGACCGGGTCTGGGTTCTGGCACTGGGCCGTCTACAACATCCCGGCCTCGGTCACAGAACTCGCTTCGAACGCGGGCGCTGAGGGCGGAGCCAACCTCCCGCAGGGCGCGGCCATGCTCTCCAACGAACTCAGGTCGAAGAGCTTCACCGGCGCCGGACCTCCTCCCGGGACGGGCACGCACCACTACAACGTCGTCGTGCACGCACTGGATGTGGAACGGCTCGACCTCGACCCGGAGGCGACGCCCGCCGTCCTCGGCTTCAACGCGCACTTCCACACGCTCGCGCGCGCGGTGCTGACTCCGGTTGCGACGGCCGGCGACATCTGACCCGAGCCGCACCGCCTTCCGGTCAGTGCTTGACGGCGGTCAGTGCTTGACGCCGGTCAGTGCTTGACGCCGGTCAGCGCGAGCACCCCACCCAGACCGATCATCAGCACGCCGCCCGTCGCGCCGAGCCGTTCGACGCGTTTGGGCGAGCGCCCGAACCACTGGCGGGCGGTCCCGGCCGCGAGCGCCCAGATGCTGTCGAAGATGAGCGCCAGGACGAGGAACACCAACCCGAGCTCGAACAGCTGGAGGGGGATCGCGCCCGCGTGATAGTCGACGAACTGCGGGAGCACGGCGACGAAGAAGACGAGTGATTTGGGGTTCGTGAGCCCGACGACGAATCCTTCGCTCAGGATGCGCCAGCGCGAGCGCCGGGGCGGCGTCGCCTCGTGCGTCACGGCTGTGTGCCTGCGGTGCCGGATGGCTTGGATGCCCAGGTACACGAGGTAGGCAGCTCCGACGAACTTCACGACCGTGAACAGCACGAGGGACTGCGCGACGATCGCGCCGATCCCCAGCGCCACGGCGATGACGAGCGGCAGCATCCCGAGGGCGTTCCCCACCACGCTGAGAAGGCCGCCGAGTCGCCCCAGAGCGAGCGACCGGCCGATGACGAAAAGCACGCTCGGCCCCGGGATGACGATCAGCGCGAGCGAGGCGAGTGCGAACGCCAGCAGGGAGGGACCGGGAACCATGTGCCGAGCGTAGGGGAGGTAGGTTCGTTACGTGAAGCTCCACAACGTACGTGTGCACCGCAGCGAGGAGAATCTGGCGCGCAAGGACCAGCTCGCCTGGAAGATCGCCGAGGTGGCGACCGATCCGGTTGAGGTCAACGCAGAGGTCACCGAGATGGTGGTCAATCGTGTGATCGACAACGCCGCCGTGGCGGCGGCCTCCCTGACGCGGCGGCCCGTCGTCTCCGCGCGATCTCAGGCGCTCGCGCACCCGATCCCTTCTCGCCAACTGGCGGAACTCACCGAGTCGTCGGAGTATCCTCAGGATGGCTCTACCGTGTTCGGCGAGTGGCCGTCGACCCGTGTATCGCCGGAGTGGGCGGCGTGGGCCAACGGGGTCGCCGTTCGCGAACTCGATTATCACGACACGTTCCTCGCGGCGGAGTACTCGCACCCCGGCGACAACATCCCTCCGATCACGGCTGTGGCCCAGCATGCGGCTCGCGCCTACGGCCTGACCGGCACGGACCTGGTGCGTGGGATCGCGACCGGCTACGAGATCCAGATCGACCTCGCGCGGGCGATCAGCCTGCACCGCCACAAGATCGACCATGTTGCGCACCTCGGCCCTTCGGCCGCGGCGGGCATCGGCACGCTCTTGCGCCTTCCCGCCGAGACGATCTTCCAGGCGGTGGGCCAGGCGCTGCACACCACCACCGCCACCAGGCAGTCCCGCAAGGGTGAGATCTCGAGTTGGAAGGCGCACGCCCCTGCCTTCGCCGGCAAGATGGCGGTCGAGGCCGTCGACCGGGCACTGCGCGGAGAGACGAGTCCCACTCCGATCTACGAGGGTGAGGACGGGGTGATCGCCTGGCTCCTCGACGGACCGGACGCCTCGTACGACGTCCCCCTCCCCGAGCGAGGCGAGGCGAAGCGAGCGATCCTCGATTCGTACACGAAGGAGCATTCCGCGGAGTACCAGGCGCAGGCCTGGATCGACCTGGCGCGCAAGCTCCATCGCGAGCACCCCGAGGTCGCAGACCCCTCCCGTGTCGAGAGCATCGTCATCCACACGTCGCACCACACGCATTACGTCATCGGCTCGGGCGCCAAGGACCCGCAGAAGTACGACCCGACCGCATCCCGGGAGACGCTGGACCACAGCATCCCGTACATCTTCACCGTCGCCCTGCAGGATGGCGGTTGGCACCACGTCGATTCCTACTTGCCATCGCGCGCAGCGCGCCCGGAGACGGTGGAGCTGTGGGGCAAGGTGACGACGACCGAAGACCCGGAGTGGACCCGCCGCTATCACTCGACCGACCCGGCCGAGAAGGCGTTCGGCGGTCGGGTCGTCATCCGGATGGCCGATGGACATGTGATCGAGGAGGAGATCGCTGTCGCCGATGCGCACCCGCTCGGCGCCCGTCCTTTCTCGCGGGACGACTACGTGGCGAAGTTCCGCACCCTGGCCGGCAGCGTCCTGGAGCGCGACGAGATCGAACGGTTCCTCGACGTGGCGCAGCGACTCCCGGAACTCACCTCCGCCGAGCTCAGCGGCCTCACCATCACCGCCCGGCCCGGGCTGCTCGCGGCCACCCCTGCTCCGAGAGGACTGTTCTGACCCATGCTGTATTCGACCATTCCGGCGCACGAGAAGCGCGCCGCGTTCCGCGCTCGGCTCGCCTCCGGCGAACTGGTCCGGATGCCGGGAGCGTTCAACCCGCTGAGCGCCCGCCTCATCGAGCGCAAAGGCTTCGAGGGCGTCTATATCTCCGGAGCCGTCCTGTCGGCTGAGCTGGGCCTTCCTGACATCGGACTCACCACCCAGACGGAAGTCGCCGCACGGTCGGCTCAGATCGCGCGCATGACCGACTTGCCCGCGCTGGTGGACGCGGACACCGGCTTCGGCGAGCCGATGAACGTCGCCAGGACGGTGCAGGCCCTCGAGGATGCCGGTGTCGCCGGGCTGCACATCGAGGACCAGGTCAACCCCAAGCGCTGCGGGCACCTCGACGGGAAGCAGGTCGTTGACGAGGACACTGCTCTCAAGCGGATCCGCTCGGCGGCGGACGCGCGCCGCGACTCCAACCTGCTCATCATGGCCCGGACGGACATCCGCGCCGTGGAGGGCCTCCCGTCGGCGATCGACCGCGCCAAGGCACTCGTCGAGGCGGGCGCGGACGCCATCTTCCCGGAAGCCATGACCGACCTGTCCGAGTTCGAGGCGGTGCGAGCGGCCGTGGACGTGCCGATCCTTGCCAACATGACCGAGTTCGGCAAGAGCGACCTGTTCACGGTCGACCAGCTGCGCGACGTCGGTGTCAACATCGTCATCTGGCCGGTGTCCTTGCTGCGCCTGGCGATGGGTGCTGCGGAGCGCGGACTCGACCAGCTCCTCGCCCAGGGAACCTTGGAGCCGATGCTGGGCGACATGCAACATCGCGCCGATCTTTACGACCTGATTGACTACGAGGGTTACAACGCGTTCGACACCTCGGTGTACAACTTCGAGGTGCGCCGCTAGCGACCGCCCCCTGCGGGCCGTCGGCGCGGCGTCCCCGTCAGCAGCGAAGGAGCTCAGATGACCGACCCCGAGATCCACAAGGGCCTCGCCGGTGTCGTCGTCGACACGACGACGATCTCTTCGGTGAACCCGCAGACCAACTCCTTGCTGTACCGCGGCTACCCGGTGCAGGAGCTGGCGCGGCACTGTTCGTTCGAAGAGGTCGCCTATCTGCTGTGGCATGGCGAACTGCCGACCGACGACGAGCTCGTCGCCTTCGAATCGCTGGAGCGCTCCCTCCGGCGCCTGGACGACCGCACCCGCCGAGCACTCGATGATGTGCCCGCTTCGGCACACCCCATGGATGCGCTTCGCACGGCGGTGAGCCAGCTCGGTGGTCTCGATGCCACGCTGCAGCAGACCGACGGCATCCTGGACCGGGAACTCAACGAGGGCCGTGCCATCTACCTGCTGGCGCAGCTGCCGACGATCGTCGCCTACATCCAGCGTCGGAAGCGCGGGCTCGAACCCGTGGAACCCCGGGATGACCTGGACTACTCCCGCAACTTCCTGTGGCTGACGTTCGGCGAGGTGCCGGATGACGTCGTGGTCGACGCCTTCCGGGTGTCGCTCGTCCTCTATGCTGAGCACTCGTTCAATGCGTCGACGTTCACCGCCCGGGTCATCGCCTCCACGCTCTCGGACGTCTACTCGGCGGTGACAGGCGCGATCGGCGCGCTGAAGGGCCCCCTTCACGGCGGCGCCAACGAAGCCGTCATGCACGCCTTCGACGAGATCGGGACCGCCGACCGCGCCGCGGAGTGGCTGGACGCGGCACTCGCGGAGAAGCGCAAGATCATGGGCTTCGGACACCGCGTGTACAAGAACGGCGATTCGCGTGTTCCGACGATGAGGGAGTCGCTGGTCGTCCTCGCCGAGCACTACGACCGCCAGGATCTGCTCGACCTCTACAACGCGCTCGAGAGCGCGATGGCCGAACGCAAGAACATCAAGCCGAACCTCGACTACCCGTCGGGGCCCGCATACAACCTCATGGGCTTCGACACCGAGACGTTCACGCCCCTCTTCGCGGCCGCCCGGGTTGCCGGCTGGACCGCTCACATTTTCGAGCAGTACGCGGCCAACTCCCTCATCCGCCCGCTCTCGCAGTACACCGGTCCGGCCGAGCGCCACCTGGAGCGCTAGGAGGGCGCCCCGGACGGGGTTCAGCGGTAGAGCAGCAGAGCGTCGCCTTGTCCGCCGCCGCCGCACAATGCGACAGCAGCGCGACCGGAGCCCCGTCGCGCCAGCTCGTGGGCGGCGTGACCGGCGAGCCGGGCGCCCGACGCGCCGATCGGATGACCCAGCGCGATCGCTCCACCGTGGATGTTGACCTTCGCGGGGTCGAGTCCCAGGTCGGACATCGACTGCAGCGCAACTGCGGCGAATGCCTCGTTGATCTCGATCACATCCAGTTCGGAAACGCTCCAACCCGCCCGCTTCAGAGCGGCATCGATCGCTCGTGACGGCTGCGAGTGGAGGGAGTTGTCCGGCCCGGCCACCTGCCCGCTTGCTCCGACGAGTGCGAGCCACTCGAGACCAAGTCGCTCGGCGTTCTCGCGACTGGTCAGCACCAGTGCGGCGGCGCCGTCGCTCAGCGGCGACGAGTTGCCGGCCGTGAGCGTGCCCTCCTTCGCGAAGCTCGGACGGAGTCCGGCAAGGGTCTCCGCAGTCGAGTCGGGCCGCACGCCCTCGTCCGTCCGCACGACCACGGGGTCGCCTTTGCGCTGTGGGATGCTGACCGGCGCGATCTCGTCGTCGAACACGCCGTTGGTCGCCGCCGCCCCCGCTCGCTGGTGCGAGCGCGCGGCGAACTCGTCCTGCGCTTCGCGCCTCAGGCCGAGCTTCTCCGTGTACCGCTCGGTCGACGCTCCCATCGACTCGCCGTCGAACGCGTCGGTCAATCCGTCGTGGGCGGCCGAGTCGAGCGCTTGGATGGAGCCGTAGTTCCAGCCCAGGCGCGACCCCGGAAGGATGTGCGGCGCATTGGTCATCGACTCCTGGCCACCGGCCACGACCACAGTGGCTTCGCCAGTCCGGATCAGCCGGGCGGCATCGATCACGGCCGCCAGCCCCGACAGGCACACTTTGTTGATCGTCGTGGCAGGCACGTCCCAGCCGATTCCCGCGCCGATCGCTGTCTGACGAGCAGGGTTCTGGCCCGCTCCGGCTTGGAGCACTTGGCCGAACAACACCGTGTCCACCGCGTCTGCATCCAGCCCCGACCGTTCCAGGGCCCTCTGCACCGCCACCGTCCCGAGCTGAACGGCGCTGAGCGCTGCCAGCGAGCCCTTGATCTTGCCCAGCGGGGTGCGGGCGGCGGACAGGATGACGACGTCGTCGGAACTCATGGGCTACTCCTTCGTGCCTGGTCCCTCCATTCTCACACCTGGGGCACGGGTAGGCTTGGGGCTCGTGACAGCACGCGCTTTGATCAAAGACCTCGCCGCCCTCCCCGACGGCCCCGTGAGCGTCGCCGGATGGGTCGAGACCGTCCGCGACCAGAAGAAGGTGCAGTTCGTCGTGCTGCGCGATGAGTCGGGAGCCGTTCAACTGGTGAACCCGCGGACCGTGGGAGAAGACGGGGTCGTCGTCGCCGACGAGCCGGCCGTCACCATTTCTGGTCTCTCCCAGGGCACGTTCGTCCGGGCGACCGGCGAGTTGAAGCATGACGAGCGCGTCAAGCTCGGCGGAATCGAGATCCGGCTGACGTCGCTCGAGGTCGAGACCGCGGCCATTCCCGAGACCCCCATCGCGGCCGACAGCGGCATCGACAAGCGCATGGACTGGCGCTTCCTCGACCTGCGCGAGCCACGGCACAACCTGATCTTCCGCGTGCAGACGACGTTCGAGCACGCCCTCCGCCAGTACTGGGTCGACAACGGGTTCGTCGAGATCCACACGCCCAAGCTCATGGCCTCTGCTTCCGAGTCGCGCGCCGAGCTGTTCGAGCTGCCGTACTTCGAGACGACCGCGTACCTCGCGCAGAGTCCCCAGATCTTCAAGCAGATGGCCCAGGCAGCCGGCTTCGGCCGTGTCTTCGAGATCGGTCCGGCGTTCCGCGCAGATCCCAGCTTCACCAGCCGTCACGCCACCGAGTTCACCAGCGTCGACAGCGAGATCAGCTGGATCGACAGTCACGAAGACGTCATGAAGGTGCACGAGGACCTCCTCGTCGCGGGCTTCACCGCGGTGAAAGAAAAGCACGGTGAAGAGATCGAGCGGCTCTTCGGGGTCGAGGTGACGGTCCCGTCGACTCCGTTCCCCCGCATCCCGCTCGCGGAGGCGAAGCGCATCGTCGCGGAGCGCGGATACGAGATCCCGCGCGACGACGACGACATGGACCCGGAGGGCGAGCGCCAGATCTCCGCGTACGTGAAGGAGACCTTCGGGCATGAGTTCGTCTTCCTGACCGACTACGCCTCCAGCATCCGGCCCTACTACCACATGCGTCATCCCGAGGACCCGTCGATCACGCGCAGCTACGACCTCATTTTCAACGGCGTCGAGATCTCCACGGGCGCGCAGCGCGAGCACCGGGTCGACATCCTCGAGCAGCAGGCGGCCGAGAAGGGCTTGTCGGTCGAGGAGCTCGAAGACGTCCTCGCGTTCTTCCGCTACGGCATCCCGCCGCACGGAGGGTTCGGCATGGGGCTCGCTCGTGTGCTGATGCTCATGCTGCACCTCTCGAACCTGCGCGAGACGACGTACCTCTTCCGCGGACCGACGCGCCTGACGCCGTAGTCCCCGAACCTCCAGAGCTCCCGGCGGGCAGGGCAGTCCAGCTGTCGCCCGCGACGAGGACGTGCCCCAGGAACCGGATTCCCAGGGTTGCAGCCGACTGATCGAGCCGGCGGGTGAGCATGAGATCGGCGACGGACGCATCGAGCACTCCCGAGGGATGGTTGTGGGCGACGGCGAACGACCGGCCGCCACGGGTGAGCACGGCCTGCAGGACGTCGGCGGGCTGCACGGTCGTCTCATCCACGCCGCCGTCGCGCATGAGCACGAGCTCGATCGGTCGCGCTGCCCGATCGGCCACGATGACGAGGAAGCGTTCGCTGTCGCGATGGAGCAGTTCGGGCCGGACCACGTCGGCGATCGCCTTGTGATCGACGAGCCGGGTCCACGCCGAAGACGCTCCGGCCCGCCGCCAGATCTCGGTGATCGCCACCAGCCGGCCGGCGGTCGCCGGTCCGACCCCGGGCAGGCGCTCCAACCGGGCGAAATCCATCGTCGCGAGGCCCGGGAAGCCTCCGGTCCGCCGCAGGACCGATCGGGCCAGAGCGAGAACGCTGCGCCCGGTCTGACCGGAGCCCAGCACGAGCGCCAGCACCTCGTCGTCCGTAAGCGATCCGATGCCGAGCCGGCGCATCCGTTCGCGCGGTCGGTCATGGTTCGGGATGTTCGCAAGAGCCTCACCCTCTTCTTCCTCGTCGGCCATGGCTCGACGCTACGAAGTTGGCGAACGTGTGAGTTGTCGAAGGCAAAAATGTGTGGATAGGTCAGCGAGTCGCCGACTTGTGGACAGGTGGTCCTCCACGGCTCCCCGCGCTCAGTGAATTCAAGGGGAACCCCTCCGTAGACTGAGGAGGTGGTAGCGAGCCAAGTGCACCTCATCCGCCATGGCGAGGTGTTCAATCCCGACGGCATCCTGTATGGCAGGCTGCCGGGATTCGGCCTCTCCAAACTCGGCCACCGGATGGCTCAGGCTGCGGCAGACGATCTCGTCGCTCGAGCCCGTCCGGTGAGCGCGTTACGGGTCTCACCGCTTCAGCGGACCCGCGAGTCCGCTGCCCCCGTGTCGGCCGCGTTCGGCCTAGAGCCGATCGTCGACGAACGCATCATCGAGCCGACGAACCGCTTCGAGGGCACCAAGATGAAGCTCGCCGTCCGCAAGCCGGCCTACTGGCCCTACCTCGTGAACCCGCTGCGGCCGAGCTGGGGCGAGGCATACACGAGCATCGAGCGGCGAATGCTCGCCGCCGTAGCCGAGGCTTTCGAGTCCGTCGATTCCGGCGACGTCGTCCTGGTCAGCCATCAGCTCCCCATCTGGATCACGCACCTCTCGGTCGCAGGCGAGCGCTACCCCCATGATCCGCGGAAGCGGCGCTGCGCACTCTCCAGCATCACGACCTTCGAGCTCGCGCCCGCACAGGATGCACTGCCCGAGACGCCCGGCGGATCGACTGAACCAGGGCAGCAGAGTCCGGCCCGCCCCGGCCGAACCCCGGAGTCCCAGCGCTTCGTCGAGGTCGGCTACGTCGAGCCGGCCGCGAGTCTGCTGGTCGGGGCAACTGACGTGGGGGCCGTGTGAGCGCCCCGTCCACTCTCCGCTCCCGCCTTTTCCTTCCACTTGTGGCTGCGGTCGCCGCGACCACTCTGGCGCTCACGGGCTGCACCGCGAACGACTCGCTCGCCACGCAATACCGCTCCGGCAACGGCCAGAACTACATCGCCGGCGACGGCACGGTCAGCGAGTACGCCGCGGGCAACCGGGGTGAGCCGATCTCCTTCAGCGGCACGCTTCAGGACGGCGACACCGTGGCGTCCCGCGACTACGCAGGCAAAGTCCTGATCGTGAACTTCTGGTACGCGGGATGTCCGCCGTGCCGCGTCGAAGCGCCGGAGCTGCAAGAACTGAGCCAGAAGTACGCGGACCAGGGTGTCGCCTTCCTCGGCGTCAACCTCTACGACTCGGCGCAGACGGCAGCGAGTTTCGAGAAGGAGAAGGGCGTCACCTATCCGTCGGTGCTCGATCGTGACACCGGGTCGGTCCTCCTCGCCTTCAGCAAGACCGTTCCTCCGAAGGCGACGCCGACGACTCTGGTGGTCGACAAGGAGGGTCGCGTCGCGGCGCGCATCCTGGGCGCCATCCCGGACAAGAGCATTCTCGACTCCCTCATCTCTGACGCCGTGGCCGAGCACTGACGTGGGCGGAGTCGGTCAGATCGTCTTCAGCGGCCAGCTTCTGCTGGCTTTGCCGATCGCTCTCGTCGCGGGCCTCGTCTCGTTCGCCTCGCCGTGCGTGCTGCCCCTGGTGCCCGGTTATCTCGCGTACGTCGGCGGCATCAGCGACCCGGGCGCCAAGCGCGACCGCTCGCGCGTCCTGACCGGCGTCGCCCTGTTCATTCTGGGATTCGCGATCGTCTTCATCGCCTACGGGGCCGCCTTCGGTGCGCTCGGGTACTGGCTGGTGCGGTGGCAGGATGTGGTGGTCCGGGTGCTCGGTGCGCTCGTGATCGTGATGGGGCTGGTCTTCATCGGCCAGTTCTCGTTCCTGCAGCGGACCATCAAGCCGTCCTGGCGACCCGCCACCGGGCTGATCGGCGCCCCACTGCTCGGCATCGTGTTCGGGCTCGGATGGACGCCGTGCATCGGCCCCACCCTTGCCGCCATCAGCGCCCTCAGCGTCGGGAGTGGATCCCCCTGGCGAGGCGCCCTCCTCGGCCTCTTCTACTGCATCGGCCTCGGCATCCCCTTCCTTCTCGTCGCCCTCGGTTTCGACTGGGTCGTCGGTTCGGTCAGTTTCATCAAGCGCCACATCCGTGCCGTGAACATCATCGGAGGCGTCCTCCTGGTCGTCATCGGCGTCCTGATGGTCACCGGTCTGTGGAGCGACCTCATGTCCCAGTTCCTGGCGGTGATCCAAGGTTTTGAGCCGGCCCTCTGACCACATCGAATCGGCTCCTCCTCGGGAGGACCCCGACGTCGTGCAGCCCAAGCTGGGCCCAGGCGGATGGCTCCGCTGGTTCTGGCGGCAGCTCACGAGCATGCGAACGGCCCTGTTCCTGCTGCTCCTGCTCGCGATCGCTGCGGTTCCCGGATCCCTCGTCCCGCAGCGGAGCTCGGACCCGAACGGCGTCACCAAGTACTTCACCGACAACCCGTCGCTCGCGCCGGTTCTCGACAAGCTGCAGTTCTTCGACGTCTACACGTCGGTGTGGTTCTCGGCGATCTACCTCTTACTGTTCGCATCCCTGATCGGGTGCATCATCCCGCGCACCAGTCATCACTTCTCGGCCATGCGGGCGAAGCCCCCCAGGACGCCGGTGCGACTGGCGCGCATGGCCGGTTTCCAGTCGCGCATCCTCCCCGCCGAACTGCGGAGAGCCGGCGCCGACCCGATCCTCGCCGCGCGAGACGTCCTCAAGGCGAACCACTACCGGGTCGCCCTGTATCAGGACGCGCGCTCCACCTCCGTCTCGGCCGAGCGCGGCTATCTCCGCGAGACCGGCAACCTGGTCTTCCACATCGCACTGGTCGGCGTGCTTCTCGCAATCGGTGTGGGTGGCGGCTTCGGCTACACCGGTCAGAAGATCGTGGTCGAGGGGCAGAGTTTCGTGAACAGCCTGCCGTCGTACAACTCGTTCAACCCCGGACGGTTCTTCAGCGACGCAACCCTCGCGCCGTTCTCGGTGGCAGTGAACAAGCTCGACGTCCGGTACGAGACGAAGAATCAGGATGCGATCGGCACCCCACTCGATTACACCGCGCACGTGACCACCAACGGTCCCGGGGATGCGCGGGCCACGACGACCATCAAGGTGAATGACCCGCTGGCGATCGGCGGCACCAACGTCTATCTGCTCGGGAACGGATACGCGCCGACGATCACGGTGAAGGATCCGAAGGGTTCCGTGGTCTTCAGCGACTCCGTCCCGTTCATCCCGCAGGCCGATCCCAACCTCACGTCGCTGGGTTTCGTGAAGGTCCCGGATGGGCTGAAGGAGCAGGTCGGGATGATCGGCTTCTTCTATCCGACGGTGACGGACAGCCAGACCGCCCGGGGGGCACTGGCCTCCAAGTTCCCGGGCCTCGACGACCCCGTCCTGAGCCTGAACGTCTACGCCGGCGACCTCGGCGTCGACGACGGCGTCCCGCAGTCCGTCTACAGCCTGAACACCGACACCCTGGAGCAGCTGGCCGGTCCGCCGACCACGACCAAGGCGCTCGAGCTGAGGCCCGGCCAGACGGTGGACCTCCCGAACGGATTGGGCACCATCTCCCTCGACGGCGTCAAGCGCTTCGCGACGCTGGAGGTCCACCATGATCCGGCGCAGGGCTGGGTGCTCCTCTTCGCCGTCCTGATCCTGCTCGGGCTCCTGACATCGCTCTTCGTTCCGCGCCGTCGTCTCTGGGTGAAGGCCATCGAGAACGCCGACGGATCGCTGACCCTTGAGTACGCAGGGTTGGCCCGGGGGGACGATCCCAATCTGCTCGACGCGGTCACGGCCGTCGCCGATCAGCACACACAGGCCCTGTCCGGGCCTCCGACGACTTAGGCTTGCACTGTGACCGAAACCCTGGCTCAACTGTCGACCGTGTTCTTGTACGCGGCGATGGGACTCTATGCGGCGGCGTTCATCGCGTTCGCGCTCGACCTCGCACGTCGCGGGGCGCGAGCCACCGCCGTCGAGGCGGCCGTCGTGCCCAGCGCAGTGGCGCGTCGTGCCGAGGTGGCGGCGCCCGTCGGCGCGCCATCGGCGAGAGTGATCGGCGGGGAGCCCGACCAGGCGCCGCCACCTCCGTCATCGGCGCTCGGCCGCTTGTCTTCGCGCATCAGTACTCGCGTCGAAGACGACGTGATGAACGGTTCCGGCGGGGGAGCCTCGCTGAAGTGGGCGTTCACGCTGACGATCATCGGCTTCGCGTTCCATCTGGTGGCCGTCGTGCTCCGGGGTATCGCGGCGGCGAGGGTGCCGTGGGCCAACATGTGGGAGTTCTCGATGACGGGGACTCTCGTCATCATCGGTGTCTTCCTGGTGGCGAACCTCCGGTGGCCGATCAAGTACGTCGGCACCTTCGTGCTCGGCCTGGTCCTGGTGCTGCAGGGGATCGCCCTGTTGCGGTATTACGTCCCGGTCGTCCCATTGCAGCCCGCCCTGCAGTCGTATTGGCTGGTCATCCACATCATCGTGGCCGTGCTGGGCACGGCGTTCTTCGCACTGGGCTTCGCGCTCTCGGGATTGCAGTTGCTGCAGTACCGACGCGAACGGCAGATCGCGGAGTCGCGGCCGCAGCAGTTCCGGTTCCTCGCGACCCTGCCCAGCTCGGTGGCACTGGAGAACCTCGCGTACCGGATCAACATCGTCGGCTTCATCGCGTGGACGTTCACCCTCATCGCCGGTGCGGTCTGGGCCGAGAAGGCCTGGGGCCGTTATTGGGGATGGGACACGAAGGAAGTCTGGACGTTCATCATCTGGGTGATCTATGCCGGATACATCCACGCTCGCGCGACGCGAGGCTGGCGCGGATCGCGGTCGGCGTGGCTTGCGATCATCGGTTTCGCCGCGGTCTTGTTCAACTTCGGCATCGTGAACGTCTTCTTCCACGGGCTTCACGCCTACTCGGGGCTCTGACCCCCGAAGCTTTTCGTGCACAGAACCCCCTCGAATGCCGCCGGCAATCGAGGGGGTTCTGTCGTTCCCGCGAGAGCTGGCAGGCACAGGCCTGCGGGGAGATCCGCGTCATTCCGCGGAAGTCGCTGGCGACACGCCCGGGATGAAGGCCGAATTTGCACCGGCTCCGGGGCCTGCGTAAAGTACTTACTTGTCACCCCAAAGGTGCGGGAGAGCGGAAGAGCTTCCCGGCCTCAAGAGGGACCAAATCCTAAACTTAGCGGCAAACGCGAGCTTGTATTAGCTCGCCTGTTGCACTTAGGATTAACACCCACTCACTGAGCAGGTCTAACCGGTTCGGATCGTGTGATTCGGTTGTGCCCACACATAAGGGCCAACGAGGAACACGAAACGCCGACTTGACAAACTGACTGAGAGTGGTAAGGTAGACAAGTTGCCTCACGGAGAAAGCCTAGCGGCTGAAAAGTGAGAGCGTCCGATCCTTGAGAACTCAACAGCGTGCACAATGTCAAATGCCAAATAACCTCAGCATTGACTATCTAGGCCTAGCCTAGCGGTCGATGCGAGATTCCTTTGGATTAGAAACAGAATGTCAGTAGATATTCGAAACTAGTCAAGACAAACTCGCAGTCACGAGCATATTTCCTGCTCGCGTCTGCACCATGTTTCCCGGTCGCTTGCGATCGCGGAGCTAAACATTTACGGAGAGTTTGATCCTGGCTCAGGACGAACGCTGGCGGCGTGCTTAACACATGCAAGTCGAACGATGAACCCGGAGCTTGCTCTGGGGGATTAGTGGCGAACGGGTGAGTAACACGTGAGTAACCTGCCCTTGACTCTGGGATAACCTCCGGAAACGGAAGCTAATACCGGATATGACGCACGGAGGCATCTCCTGTGCGTGGAAAGAACTTCGGTCAAGGATGGACTCGCGGCCTATCAGGTAGTTGGTGAGGTAACGGCCCACCAAGCCTACGACGGGTAGCCGGCCTGAGAGGGTGACCGGCCACACTGGGACTGAGACACGGCCCAGACTCCTACGGGAGGCAGCAGTGGGGAATATTGCACAATGGGCGCAAGCCTGATGCAGCAACGCCGCGTGAGGGATGACGGCCTTCGGGTTGTAAACCTCTTTTAGTAGGGAAGAAGCGAAAGTGACGGTACCTGCAGAAAAAGCACCGGCTAACTACGTGCCAGCAGCCGCGGTAATACGTAGGGTGCGAGCGTTGTCCGGAATTATTGGGCGTAAAGAGCTCGTAGGCGGTCTGTCGCGTCTGCTGTGAAAACCCGAGGCTCAACCTCGGGCCTGCAGTGGGTACGGGCAGACTAGAGTGCGGTAGGGGAGAATGGAATTCCTGGTGTAGCGGTGGAATGCGCAGATATCAGGAGGAACACCGATGGCGAAGGCAGTTCTCTGGGCCGTAACTGACGCTGAGGAGCGAAAGCGTGGGGAGCGAACAGGATTAGATACCCTGGTAGTCCACGCCGTAAACGTTGGGCGCTAGATGTGGGGACCATTCCACGGTTTCCGTGTCGCAGCTAACGCATTAAGCGCCCCGCCTGGGGAGTACGGCCGCAAGGCTAAAACTCAAAGGAATTGACGGGGGCCCGCACAAGCGGCGGAGCATGCGGATTAATTCGATGCAACGCGAAGAACCTTACCAAGGCTTGACATATACGAGAACGGGCCAGAAATGGTCAACTCTTTGGACACTCGTAAACAGGTGGTGCATGGTTGTCGTCAGCTCGTGTCGTGAGATGTTGGGTTAAGTCCCGCAACGAGCGCAACCCTCGTTCTATGTTGCCAGCGCGTAATGGCGGGAACTCATAGGAGACTGCCGGGGTCAACTCGGAGGAAGGTGGGGATGACGTCAAATCATCATGCCCCTTATGTCTTGGGCTTCACGCATGCTACAATGGCCGGTACAAAGGGCTGCAATACCGCAAGGTGGAGCGAATCCCAAAAAGCCGGTCTCAGTTCGGATTGAGGTCTGCAACTCGACCTCATGAAGTCGGAGTCGCTAGTAATCGCAGATCAGCAACGCTGCGGTGAATACGTTCCCGGGCCTTGTACACACCGCCCGTCAAGTCATGAAAGTCGGTAACACCCGAAGCCAGTGGCCCAACCCTTGTGGAGGGAGCTGTCGAAGGTGGGATCGGTGATTAGGACTAAGTCGTAACAAGGTAGCCGTACCGGAAGGTGCGGCTGGATCACCTCCTTTCTAAGGAGCATCTGGCACTCTGTCGGTTCTGCTGACACGAGTGTCCAGGCGCCGGATCTGAGCAAACGTCTCAGCCGGTAGCTCATGGGTGGAACATTGACATTGGTGCGGAGCTGAATGGCTCGAACTCAGTACATCTCTTGTAGATAGGAACGGTTTGAACCGGGAAGCGAAGCACATGCACGCTGTTGGGTCCTGAGGGACCGGACCTCATCCGATCGGATGAGAACCGAATCCTCTGGACCTTTTCTTGTCGGCATACATAGCCGGCGGAGAAGGTACCGCCCGTACTTTGAGAACTACACAGTGGACGCGAGCATCTTAGATTCGAACCTTCGGGTTCGGATCACAACAAGATGATCAAAAACAGTACTTATGTACTGATTAGATCATTGGTCAATCTGCTCATCTTCGGATGGGCCGATCGATTCAAACTCATGTGATTTCAAGTTTCTAAGAGCAAACGGTGGATGCCTTGGCATCTGGAGCCGAAGAAGGACGTAGTAATCTGCGATAAGCCTCGGGGAGTTGATAAACGAACTTTGATCCGAGGATTTCCGAATGGGGAAACCCCGCTGGGCCCTTTGGGTGACCCAGTGACTCCCGCCTGAATATATAGGGCGGGTAGAGGGAACGTGGGGAAGTGAAACATCTCAGTACCCACAGGAAGAGAAAGCAAAAGCGATTCCGTTAGTAGTGGCGAGCGAAACCGGAAGAGGCTAAACCGATCATGTGTGATAGCCGGCAGGCGTTGCATGGTCGGGGTTGCGGGACTTTTCAGCAGCTTCTGCCGAACTGCAAGCGTTACAAAGGAATATAGGCGAATGGTATTGAAAGGCCAGTCATAGAGGGTGCCAACCCCGTAGCCGAAATGTTCCAATGGCGCGAAGAGTATCCCAAGTAGCACGGGGCCCGAGAAATCCCGTGTGAATCTGTCAGGACCACCTGATAAGCCTAAATACTCCCAGATGACCGATAGCGGACAAGTACCGTGAGGGAAAGGTGAAAAGTACCCCGGGAGGGGAGTGAAATAGTACCTGAAACCGTTTGCTTACAAACCGTTGGAGCCTCCTTGTAGGGGTGACAGCGTGCCTTTTGAAGAATGAGCCTGCGAGTTAGCGATATGTGGCGAGGTTAACCCGTGAGGGGTAGCCGTAGCGAAAGCGAGTCTGAATAGGGCGATTCAGTCGCATGTCCTAGACCCGAAGCGAAGTGATCTATCCATGGCCAGGTTGAAGCGACGGTAAGACGTCGTGGAGGACCGAACCCACTTAGGTTGAAAACTGAGGGGATGAGCTGTGGATAGGGGTGAAAGGCCAATCAAACTTCGTGATAGCTGGTTCTCTCCGAAATGCATTTAGGTGCAGCGTTGCGTGTTTCTTGCCGGAGGTAGAGCTACTGGATGGCCGATGGGCCCCAAAAGGTTACTGACGTCAGCCAAACTCCGAATGCCGGTAAGTGAGAGCGCAGCAGTGAGACGGTGGGGGATAAGCTTCATCGTCGAGAGGGAAACAACCCAGACCACCAACTAAGGTCCCTAAGCGCGTGCTAAGTGGGAAAGGATGTGGAGTTGCACAGACAACCAGGAGGTTGGCTTAGAAGCAGCCACCCTTGAAAGAGTGCGTAATAGCTCACTGGTCAAGTGATTCCGCGCCGACAATGTAACGGGGCTCAAGCACGCCACCGAAGTTGTGGCATTGACATTATTGGTAGGCCTTCGTGGTCCAGCCGTGTTGATGGGTAGGAGAGCGTCGTGTGGCGAGTGAAGCGGCGGTGTAAACCAGCCGTGGACGCTACACGAGTGAGAATGCAGGCATGAGTAGCGAAAGACGGGTGAGAAACCCGTCCTCCGAAAGACCAAGGGTTCCAGGGCCAGGCTAATCCGCCCTGGGTAAGTCGGGACCTAAGGCGAGGCCGACAGGCGTAGTCGATGGACAACGGGTTGATATTCCCGTACCGGCGAAGAACCGCCCAAGCTAATCCAGTGGTGCTAAGAGTCCTAATCCTGGACACGGATCCCTTCGGGGTGAAGGTCCGGGCCTAACGCTCGACCCCATGCTGGTGCGGCTAGCGTATTAACAGGTGTGACGCAGGAAGGTAGCCCAGCCGGGCGATGGTTGTCCCGGTGTAAGTGTGTAAGCCGAGGGATAGGCAAATCCGTCTCTCATATAGGCCCAGGCACGATGCGTAGTCTTAATTGACGAAATGGGTGATCCTATGCTGCCAAGAAAAGCATCGACGCGAGGTTCCAGCCGCCCGTACCCCAAACCGACTCAGGTGGTCAGGTAGAGAATACTAAGGAGATCGAGAGAATCGTGGTTAAGGAACTCGGCAAAATGCCCCCGTAACTTCGGGAGAAGGGGGGCCTGAGGCGTGAAGGGATTTACTCCTGGAGCGTTTGAAGGCCGCAGAGACCAGTGGGAAGCGACTGTTTACTAAAAACACAGGTCCGTGCCAAGTCGCAAGACGATGTATACGGACTGACGCCTGCCCGGTGCTGGAAGGTTAAGAGGAAGGGTTAGCTTCGGCGAAGCTCAGAATTTAAGCCCCAGTAAACGGCGGTGGTAACTATAACCATCCTAAGGTAGCGAAATTCCTTGTCGGGTAAGTTCCGACCTGCACGAATGGCGTAACGACTTCCCAGCTGTCTCAACCGCGAACTCGGCGAAATTGCACTACGAGTAAAGATGCTCGTTACGCGCAGCAGGACGGAAAGACCCCGTGACCTTTACTACAGCTTGGTATTGGTGTTCGGTGTGGCTTGTGTAGGATAGGTGGGAGACTTTGAAGCCGGCACGCCAGTGTCGGTGGAGTCAATGTTGAAATACCACTCTGGTCACTCTGGATATCTAACTTAGAACCGTAATCCGGTTCAGGGACAGTGCCTGGTGGGTAGTTTAACTGGGGCGGTTGCCTCCCAAAAAGTAACGGAGGCGCCCAAAGGTTCCCTCAACCTGGTTGGCAATCAGGTGTCGAGTGTAAGTGCACAAGGGAGCTTGACTGTGAGACTGACAAGTCGAGCAGGGACGAAAGTCGGGACTAGTGATCCGGCAGTGGCTTGTGGAAGCGCTGTCGCTCAACGGATAAAAGGTACCTCGGGGATAACAGGCTGATCTTGCCCAAGAGTCCATATCGACGGCATGGTTTGGCACCTCGATGTCGGCTCGTCGCATCCTGGGGCTGGAGTAGGTCCCAAGGGTTGGGCTGTTCGCCCATTAAAGCGGTACGCGAGCTGGGTTTAGAACGTCGTGAGACAGTTCGGTCCCTATCCGCTGCGCGCGTTGGAAATTTGAGAGGATCTGACCCTAGTACGAGAGGACCGGGTTGGACGAACCTCTGGTGTGTCAGTTGTTCCGCCAGGAGCACCGCTGATTAGCTACGTTCGGGATGGATAACCGCTGAAAGCATCTAAGCGGGAAGCCGGCCTCAAGATGAGATTTCCATGCCTTCGGGCGAGAGGCTCCCAGCTAGACTACTGGGTTGATAGGCCGGATGTGGAAGTGGGGACTAAAGACCCATGGAGCTGACCGGTACTAATAAGCCGATGACTTGATAATCACTACTCTCATACATGTTGTAAGGCTGGTATGGGAGGCCAAGATTGCTTGCGTCCACTATGTGGTTCTCGATGTACGGTCGAGAACTGATTCGAGCTAACGCTCGACGTTCACTTTTGATACATCAATAGTGTTTCGGCGGCCATAGCGAGAGGGAAACGCCCGGTTACATTCCGAACCCGGAAGCTAAGACTCTCTGCGCCGATGGTACTGCAGGGGGGACCCTGTGGGAGAGTAGGACACCGCCGGACTTCTTTGTGAGATGGCCACCCAGTGATGGGTGGCCATTTCGCGTTAACGGGGTCGGTAGCAGCAGGAAGCATAGGCTGGGCTCGACCCGCCGATTCGACAGGAGAAGCCGTGAGCGATTCACCGGCAGACGAGAACCCTCGCAATGAGCGTTCGGAGCGTCGGCAGCAGCCCGGCCATCCCGCGCGAGCTGGCGATGGGCAGCGTCGCCCCCGCACGGACGAGGGTCGACCACGCGGCGCCGGCGCGTCCCGTGACCGCAGCGCTTCAAGCGGTGGCGGCCAATGGCGAACCGGCCGACCTGCTGCGGGCGACGGCCGCGGATCCGACTCCGACGGCGGCCGTGGTGGATACCGGGGCCGCGACACCGAGCGCAGTGGCGGACAACGTCCGGGTGCACCCCGGTCCGGCCAGACCGACCGGCCCCGCTCGAACGACGGCGCTCGTGACGGGCGCTCCGGTGATCGTCCGCAGGGTGGTTACCGTGGTGGTGATCGGGCGCCGTCTCGTGAGGGGCGTTCGGGTGATCGTCCGCAGGGTGGTTACCGTGGTGGTGATCGGTCGCAGTCTCGTGAGGGGCGTTCGGGTGATCGTCCGCAGGGTGGTTACCGTGGTGGTGATCGGTCGCAGTCTCGTGAGGGGCGTTCGGGTGATCGTCCGCAGGGCGGTTACCGTGGTGGTGATCGGGCGCAGTCTCGTGAGGGGCGTTCGGGTGATCGTCCGCAGGGCGGTTATCGCGGTGGTGATCGGGCGCAGTCTCGTGAGGGGCGTTCGGGTGATCGTCCGCAGGGCGGTTACCGTGGTGGTGACCGGGCGCAGTCTCGTGAGGGGCGTTCCGGTGATCGCCAGCAGGGCGGGTACCGCGGCGACGAGTCTCGCGGGCAGTTCGCGGGTGCTCGCCGTGAGGGCGCGCAGCGGCCGGGACGCGACGACAGACTCTGGACGCGAGAAGGCCGACCGGCCCGCGGCGACCGAGACGCTCGCGACGAGGGACGACAGTACGACGAGAACGCCGAGCGTTCGCGCGAGCTTCAGTCGATCCGTCCGCGGCACGACGACCCGTTCATTCCGGACGACATCCAAGCTCGCGATCTGCCAAAAGAAGCGCGAGTCGAACTCAAGACCCTCAGCAAGGACAACAGCGACTGGGTTGCTAAGCACCTGGTGATGGCGGGCCGGCTGATCGAAACGGATCCCGAGCTCGCCCACCAGCACGCCGTCTCTGCCTCTCGGCGGGCGGGCCGCGTGGCAGTCGTCCGGGAGACGCTCGCGATCACGGCCTACGCCATCGGTGATTTCGCGCTGGCCTTGCGCGAGCTGCGTACCTACCGGCGCATTTCCGGCTCGAACGACCAGCTGCCACTGATGGTCGACAGCGAGCGGGGAGTCGGACGACCCGACCGCGCACTCGAACTGGGCCGATCCGTCGAGCGTTCGTCGCTGCCCGCAGACGTCCAAGTGTCGCTCGCCATCGCGATGTCCGGTGCCCGACTCGACCTCGGTCAGCCGGACGCAGCGCTCGCGGAGCTGGAGATCCCTCAGCTCAATCCGGAGCGCGCCTTCAGCTACAGCGCGGACCTGTTTCACGCGTACGCGGAGGTCCTCGAAGAACTCGGCCGCGGCGCCGAGGCAACGCAGTGGCGCGATCGTGCTGCGCGCGCCGAGGCCGCGTTCGACCAGGAGAGTTCTGACGACGAGCTCGAGACGATCGACATCGTGGAGGAGCTCATCGACGCGGATGCGGATGCGGATGTGAACGCAGGCGAAGACGCGGATGCAGCCGCGGATGTAGACGCAGATGCGGATGCAGACGCTGGCGTGGAGGCCGACGGCGCCCACCTTGACGACGACGGAGAGGACGAGCCGGACGATGGCGCTGTTTCGACGGACCGGTGAGGGCACGGCGCCGTTGGACGGTGTCGACCTCGTTCTCGCCGATCTCGACGGCGTCGTCTACAAGGGGCCCGACGCGATCCCCTATGCGGTCGACAGTCTGAACGCCATCGCTGAAACCACGCGGGTCGGTTACATCACCAACAACGCCTCGCGGACGGACGCGACCGTCGCAGAGCACCTCAGCGAGCTCGGCCTGCACGTGCAGCCGTCCGATGTGGTGACCTCGCCCCAGGCGGCGGTCCGACTGCTCGCTCAGCACGTTCCCGTCGGCTCGCCTATCCTCGTCATCGGCGGGGACGGGCTGGTCGACGAAGTGCAGAAGGCCGGCTTCGTCGTCACCCGTTCGGCGGAAGACGGACCGGCGGCCGTCATCCAGGGGTTCGCTCCGGAACTCGGCTGGGCCGACCTCGCGGAGGCGTCGTTCGCTTTGCAGGGCCGCACCGATGTCGAACGCCCGTGGATCGCCACGAACACCGACTGGACGATTCCGGTTGCCCGCGGCATCGCGCCCGGAAACGGCACGCTCGTCTCCGCTGTACACACTGCGGTCGGCAGGCTGCCGCTCGTCGCCGGCAAACCTGAACGCGCGATCTTCGACGAGGCGGTGGCGCGCTTCGGCGCGAAGAAGCCCCTCTTCATCGGCGACCGCCTCGACACCGACGTGCTCGGAGCAAACCGCGCGGGCATCGATTCGGTGCTGGTGCTGACCGGCATCGACGGCGGCAAGCAGCTGCTCTCGGCGGACGCGGACTCGCGTCCCACCTACATCCTGCGGGACTTGCGTGGGTTGAGCGAACCGTACCCGGAAGTGCGCACAGCACGGAACGGCGCGGTCAGCGTGCGGGACGCGACGGTCGCGGTCGAGGGCAACGACGTGCGGATCCTGTCGGACGGATCCGACCCGGTCGACCTGCTGCGCGCCGCGTGCGCTGCCATCTGGAATTCGGGCCGGGCGATTTACGGGCTCGAGGTCCCGGAGCGCCTCTACAGCTGAGGCCGTTCCGAGCGCGCGTCAGAGCGCGGCGGCATGTTCGACGATGCGGTAGCACCGGCGGACCCGACCCAGCCACCATTCGGTGCGGTCCTCTCCGGCCCGGAGTGCATCCAGTCGCCTCGACGACACCGACGGGCGGGTGACGGGGATGCTCCCGTTGTCCGGAAGCAACGGTTCGTCGGCGACATCGTCCACGAACATCGCAACTGTCCCCAGCCCGCAGTCGAACTCGAGGTCCGGAAGGGCCGCAGCGAGGTACGCGCCCATGGCGATCCCGACCGAGGTGTCGATCGCGCTGGAGACGACGGCCGGAAGACCGGCCTCGGCCACGATGCGCTGGGCGGAATGCACTCCCCCCAGCGGTTGGGCTTTGACGACGAGCAGGTCGGCGGCGCCTGCCCGGGCGACGGCCAAGGGGTCAGCGGCTTTGCGGACGCTCTCATCGGCTGCGATGGGGATGCCCATGTAGTGGATGCGGCGCCGCAGCTCCGCCAGCTCATCGATGGTCGCACACGGCTGCTCGACGTACTCGAGGTCGAACGGCGCGAGCGCGTGGATGGCGTGCTCCGCCTCGTCGAGGTTCCACAGCGCGTTGGCGTCAACCCGCACGCGTCCCTCGGGGCCGAGCACGTCGCGCACCGCCCGCACGCGCGCGACGTCGTCGGCGAGGGTCTGACCTGGCTCGGCCACCTTCACCTTCGCGGTCCGGGCTCCCGGGTAGCGGGCGAGGACTGCATCCACTTCTCCCTCCGGGACGGCCGGGACTGTGGCGTTGACGGGGATGCGGTCGCGCATGGGCGCGGGAGTCGCGCGCCAGCCGAAGTCGATGGCGGCGTGGAGCCAGGCGGCGGCTTCGGCGTCGTCGTATTCGACGAACGGCGAGAACTCGGTCCAGCCCTCCGGGCCTTCGAAGAGCACGGCCTCACGGACCGTGATGCCGCGGAACCGCGTGGTCATGGGAAGGGACACAACCTGCGCAGTTTCTAACAGGTCGGCGAGCTCCGGCGACATTTCCCCAGTCTTGCACGTCCCGGGCCGCCCGCGACGGCGAACCGTAGGCTGGTCTCATGCAAGCGGACGTTTCAGAACTCTTCGACCCCAGCGCGTGGCGTGAGGTCCCCGGTTTCGATGCGCTCACCGACGTCACGTATCACCACGACGTCACGGGGCGTATCGCGCGGGTCGCCTTCAACCGTCCCGAGGTCCGCAACGCATTCCGCCCGCACACCGTCGACGAACTGTATGCGGTTCTCGAGGATGCTCGCATCAACTCGCGGATCGGCGTAGTCCTCCTCACGGGTAACGGACCGAGCCCGAAGGATGGGGGCTGGGCCTTCTGCTCCGGCGGCGATCAGCGGATCCGTGGCCGGGACGGTTACAAGTACTCCGAGGGAGAGACCGCGTCGGGCATCGACGCGGCACGTGGCGGCAGACTCCATATCCTCGAGGTGCAGCGATTGATCCGCTTCATGCCGAAGGTGGTCATCGCGGTGGTTCCGGGATGGGCGGCGGGCGGCGGTCATTCGCTGCACGTGGTGTGCGATCTGACGATCGCGAGCGAAGAGCACGGGCGGTTCAAGCAGACCGATGCGGACGTGGGGTCGTTCGACGCCGGCTACGGGTCCGCCTACTTCGCTCGCCAGGTGGGGCAGAAGGTCGGCCGCGAGGTCTTCTTCCTCGCCCGTGAGTACTCGGCGCAGCGGGCGTACGAGATGGGCGCGGTCAACGCGGTCGTGCCGCACGCGCAGCTCGAGGCGGTTGCGCTGGAGTGGGCCAACGAGATCCTCACGAAGTCGCCCACGGCCATCCGGATGCTGAAGTTCGCCTTCAACGCGGTCGACGATGGTCTCGTCGGACAGCAGGTGTTCGCGGGGGAGGCGACCCGGCTGGCCTACGGAACCGATGAGGCGGTCGAGGGGCGCGATGCGTTCCTGCAGAAGCGGGAACCGGACTGGTCGCCGTTCCCCTGGCAGTACTGAGGCGTCGGCGATGACGCGAGCAGTGCGGGTGGTCGACGCCGGCCGGCCTGCCGAGGTATTCGGTGCCCTTCGTGAGTCTTTGGAGGGCACCGGCGGCGCCGTCGTGCCGCGGTCGGGGACAGGGCTGGTGGGGGCGTCGGCCGGTGCAACGCCTGAGCCGGAGGGAACGCCGGGCTGGCCCGAGCCCGGCGAGACGGTGGCTCAGAACGTCGCACTCGTCATCGAGACCTCGGGATCGACCGGGGCACCCAAGCGCGTCGCGCTGTCCGCCGACGCACTCCTCGCGAGTGCCGCCGCATCGGCGGGAGCGCTCGGCGGGCAGGGGCAGTGGCTGCTGGCGTTGCCGGCCCACTACGTGGCGGGCGCGCAGGTGCTGGTTCGGTCGCTCGCGGCCGAGACCGAACCGGTGTACTACGGCAGCGGCCACTTCGACCCGGTCCGATTCGCGAAGGTTGCCGGAGCCATGAGCCACGACCTGAGATACACCTCGCTGGTGCCGGTGCAGCTGGCTCGGCTCGTCGAGAGCGCCGAGGCGGGTGCGCGGCCGGTGGCGGACGCTGTGCGGCGATTCGACGGTGTGCTCGTGGGCGGCCAGGCGTTGAGTGCTGAGCTGCGGGCGAGGGCCGAGCAGCTCGGAGCGCGCATCGTCACCACCTACGGTTCGAGTGAGACGGCCGGAGGATGCGTCTACGACGGTGTGCCGATCGGCACCACGGTCGTGCGGGAGGCCGCTGGGCTGCTGGAGATCTCAGGACCGGTGCTCGCCGAAGGGTACCTCGGCGACCCGGAGCGGTCCGCAGCCGCTTTCCATGAGGCCGACCGGACGAGGTGGTACCGCACAGGTGACCTCGGCAACGTCTCGATCGACGGCCATGTCACCGTGCTCGGCCGTTCGGACAACGTCATCATCTCGGGCGGAGAGAAGGTGCTCCTCGACGCCGTCGAGCGGATCGTTCAGGATGTGCCTGGGCTCGGACACGCGGTGGTCGTCGGGGCACCCCATACGGAGTGGGGGCAGGTTCCCGTCGTCGTGACGGAGCACGCGACCGCGGTCCCGCTGGATGAGTTGCGGCGACGGGTGGCCGATCGGCTGGGGCGTGCAGCGGCGCCGGCCCGGATCGTCACGGTGGAGCGGCTTCCCCGGTTGGCGAGTGGAAAACCCGACCGCGTCGAGCTTGCCGCGGTCGTGCAGAGCCAAGGGGCATAGCCGATGTTGTTACGATTCGCTCTGTGATGAGTCAGAACAAGCCACGAATGCAGCGGATGGCCCCGCCGATGGCGCGCGGTCCGCGTGGAGGCCGTAGCGGCCGCCCCGGTGCCGCGACCGCAGCGGCCAAGCCCGCCACGACCGCGGACTGGATCGCCGGCGCGCGCCTGCGCACCCTGCCGCTGGCCGTCGCGCCGGTGCTCATCGGTGTCGGCGCCGCCAAGGTGGCCGAAGGGCCCGCCATCTGGCACCCCATCCGGTCCCTGCTCTGCCTCGCGGTGGCGGTGCTGCTCCAGATCGCCGTGAACTACGCCAACGACTACTCCGACGGCGTCCGAGGCACGGACGAATACCGCGTCGGCCCTGGCCGGCTCACCGGTTCGGGCAAGGCCGCGCCGCGTGCTGTGCTCACGGTCGCCTTGACGTTCTTCGCGCTGGCGGCGGTTGCCGGGCTCATCCTCGTGATCCTGACTCAGCACTGGTGGGTGCTCCTCATCGGTGCCGCAGCGATCGCGGCGGCGTGGTTCTACACCGGCGGCAAGCGTCCCTACGGCTACTACGGACTCGGCGAGGTCTTCGTCTTCGTGTTCTTCGGGCTGGTCGCGACCGCAGGGACCACCTACATGCTGGCCGGCACCGTCAATCAGGAGTCCTGGTACGGCGGAGTCATCGCCGGACTCATCGCGTGCGCGGTCCTCATGGTCAACAACATCCGTGACATCGAACCGGACCGCCTGGCGCGCAAACGGACGCTCGCCGTGCTGCTCGGACCCGTGGCCTCGCGGATCATCTTCTGCGTGCTCCTGCTCGTGCCGTTCGGCATCCTCGGCGTCCTCGCCCTGTTCTATCCGCTGGCGTGGTTCGGGATGTTCGCCCTGCTCGCAGCGCTCCCCGCGTGCGTCATCACGCTGTTCGGGCGCTCGCCGCGTGAACTGGTGACCGCCCTGCAGCTGACCAGCCTGACCGGGCTGCTCGTCGGGATCGCGCTCGGCGCCGCCTACGCCTTCTGATCGCCGCGTTCGCGGTCATCGGCCGGCGCGCGCGCAGCATCCTCGATCGCAGCGTCTTCGACGTCGTCGTCCTCCGTGCGCGCCGGCTTGTCGCGGTGCCGCACCGCGTACAGGTCTGAGGAGACTGCGTTGCGCGGCCGGCTCAGGAAGATGTACGAGAGGCACAGGCCGATCAGCGCCGCGGCGATGACGGCGAGCCACCAGACGATGCCGAGCAGAAGCAGGATCACCAGCGGCACAGCGAACACCAGGAGGCGTAGGACGCTGTAGGTAATCCAGGAGGGAATCCGCTTCACCCTCCCAGCTTAGAGACCGTCTCTGAGAGTTACGATTGACGCATGGTCCGCCTCTGGATAGCCATCGGCGTCGCAGCCCTTGTCTTCTACATCTATTCGGTGGCCGACTGCGCCCTGTTCGACCGATTGCGCGTGCGTGGCCTCCCGAAGGCCGTGTGGCTGCTCATCATCATCCTGTTCCCGGTCATCGGCGGCATCCTGTGGTTCCTCATCGGCCGGGGCCGACGGAGATCGGCCCCGGGCCGGCGGGTGACGGCACCGGACGACGACCCCGAGTTCCTCGGCAAGCTGCGGCTGGACCACGATCAGGAAGAACGGATCCGGCAACTCGAGAAGGAGCTCTCCGAGCTCGACGACAACGGCCCGGACAACGACCAGACCGGCCGCCGGGATGGGTGAGCGCCCGCATCCGGGCGCGCCATCTGAAGCGGGCACCGCTGCGCCCGCGGGTGACGTGCGGACGGGAAACCCCGCCACCGACTTCTCCCTGACACTGCTGAGTGCCCTCATCCGGAACGGCGTCCGCGACCTCGTCGTGAGCCCGGGTTCACGGTCGCAGGCGCTCGCCTTGGTCGCCGCGGAGCTGGAGCGTTCGGGCTCGGCCTGGCTGCACGTGCGGATCGACGAGCGCTCAGGCGGTTTCCTCGCGCTCGGCCTGGCTCGGGAGACCGGCGCACCTGCCGTCGTGATCACCACGAGCGGCACGGCGACCGCCAACCTGCACCCGGCCGTCCTCGAGGCGCACGAGGCCGGCATCCCGCTCATCGTTCTCACCGGCGACCGGCCGGAGGAGCTGCGCGGCATCCGGAGCAACCAGACCACACAACAGGACGGTCTGTACGCTGCGGCGGTTCATTGGTCCGTCGATGTGGATGCCCCCACCGGCGAGAGCGACGAGCCGGAGCGCGCCGCAGCGCTCGCCGAAGCGGCGGTGCGCGCAGCAGTCGGAGCGGACACCGCCGATCCCGGACCGGTCCACCTGAACGTGGCGTTCCGCGAGCCGCTGTCGGTCGCCGTCCCGCCGACACCCGAAGTCGTCACGGGATCGCTTCCGGAGACGGCTGGGCCAGCGGCCCTCGGCAGGGAGAGCGTCGCGGTCGACGGGGGCCCGCGCACGGTCGTCGTGGCCGGGGCGGACGCCGGTCCCCGTGCGGAGGAGTTCGCGCGCGAAGCCGGGTTCCCGCTCCTAGCGGAGGTCTCCAGCGGCGCCCACTTCGGGCCGAACCTGGTCGTGTCCTACCGGGAGCTCCTCCGCGAGGAGGACTTCGGCGGCTCGGTCGAGCGCGCCATCGTCTTCGGGCATCCCACCCTGAGCAGGGAGGTGCCCGGACTCCTCACCCGTGACGACGTCGAGGTGATCGTCGTCGCGCCGACCGGTGAGCAGGCCTACAACCCCGGCCACCGGGCGCAGATCGTCGGCGAAGTGCGGCCGGCGCAGTCGATCGACGTCCGTGCGCCCGAGGTGCGCGGGTGGGTCGGCCGCTGGGTGTTCGCCAGCCGCAGGATCGCGGAGGCGCTCGAGCGTGCGTCCGGCCCCGCTGCGGTCGCCCCCGACGTGGAGAAGGCGCGGTCCTTCGAACCGGCGGACGCGCTCGCCTTCGCCTCGGCCGAGCTCGCTGCGATCCGGGCACCGATCACCCGTGCCCTGCTTGCCGAGGCGGTCTGGCGCTACACGTGGCCGCACGACCGGCTCGTCCTCGGTGCGTCCCGATTGATCCGGGATGTCGACCGGACGGTGCCGGGCAAGAGGATCACGGTGCACGCCAACCGCGGACTCGCCGGCATCGACGGAACCGTTGCGACCGCCACCGGCATCGCGCTCGCCAGCCAGCGCGCGGCTGACGAGGCGGGCACTCCCGGCGGCGTGACGCGAGTCCTCCTGGGCGACCTCGCGCTCCTCCACGATGTCGGCTCGCTGCTTCTCGGAGTGGGCGAACCGACGCCTCACCTGCAGGTCGTCGTCGGGAACGACGGCGGAGGAACCATCTTCGACGGGCTCGAGGTGGCCGGGACCGCCGCGGCGCGCGCGTTCGACCGCGTCCTGTACACACCCCAGAATGTGGACCTCGCCGCGTTGGCGCGGGCCTATGGCTGGCATCACGCCGTCGCCCGCACCAAGGGCGAGCTCGACCAGGCGCTGTCGGCGCCTCCGGCCGGAGCCAGTCTGCTCGAAGTCCCCCTGCCCCGCTGACGGACACAATTCCGACCCCGCCGCGCCCCACCGCTTTTGGAGAGGTTGGACAACGATCGCGGCCGGTTCCCGGTGAATCACTACCATTGCGGCGTGCACATGATCTTCCGAACGATGCTTCACGCGATCATCTCGCGCTTCGGCCCGCGCCTCGGACACTGGGATGTGGCGCGGACGCGGTTCCGCGTCCTGCCGACCGACCTCGACATCCTGAAGCACATGAACAACGGCGTGTACCTGTCGATCGCCGACATCGGGCGGTTCGACCTGCTCCAGCGCAACGGGGTGTGGGGAATCTTCAAGCAGCGGGGTTGGTATCCCGTAGTCGCCTCGGAGACGATCTCGTTCCGCAAGTCGCTGGAGCTCTGGCAGCCGTTCGTCGTCGAGTCGCGCATCCTCGGCTTCGACGAGAAGGCGGTCTACGTCGAGCAGCGGTTCACCGTCGACGGCGAGATCTATACGCAGGCCTTCATCCGCGGCCGCTTCCTCAAGCGCACGGGCGGTGTCGTCAGCATCGAGGAGCTGCTGGATGCGGTGGGCGCGTCACCGACGGACGTCACCATCCCGGAGTGGCTCATCGAGTGGGGTTCCGACGCCGCATTGCCGTCGACCCGCGCGGAGGCGCCGAGCGTCTGGAGCGAGTGATCCGGCACCGCCGAGGTCAACCCGGTCCGAAGGCGAATACTCGGTCAGGGTCCCATTCGCTGCGCGCTGCCTGCAGACGCTTCTGCACGGCGGGAGGCCACACCTTCTCGAAGGCCGCCCGGTCGGCGAGATCGCCGGCGAAGTTCACGTTCGTGATCGCCGAGATGCGATCGCCGAGTGCGTCGGAGATGGCGCGTGCACGCGCGGGCGCTGCCTCGGCGAAGGTCGACGGGTCGGCGGCGAGCAGGGTGAGGGTGTATCCGCTGTCGCGGCCGCCGACGGCGGTGCCGTCGTCGGTGTCGCGCGCGGTCGCGCCGCCGATCTGACGGACTTCGACCGCGAGGAACGGCGCGCCGGAGCCGGGGCCGGCGAGTTCGAGGATGACATCGCCCGCGTCCTGATCGAAGGTGTCGAGCATGTACCCGCGGATCCACGTCGGGCCGCCCTCTTCGGGATCGTTGTGGATGCTCGCGACCGCGGTCGTGGGCATCTCGGTCACGAAGTCGAGGTAGACCGGGGCGGCGGCGCGAATGGGCGCGAACAGCTTCTCTCCGGCAGCGGTTTCTCCCGGGTAGGCGAAGCGGACGCTGAGAACCGTCTGGCCGCGGAGGGGCGGCGGCGGACCCTCCAGGTCGGGTACCGACAGGAGTGCGACCGACGTCGTCGCCTCATCCGGCAGCTCGGCGGACCACTCGATCCACGCGCGCAAAGCCGGTTCGATCGCCCCGCCCTCGAAGAAGACGCTGCCGCCGTAGAGGGAGCGCAGAGGAACGAGTTCGAGCGTCATCTCGGTGACGACGGCGAGTCCGCCCTTTCCTCCCCGTAGGGCCCAGAACAGGTCGGGATTCGTCTCGCGGTCCGCCGTCACGATCGCGCCGTCCGCGGTGACCACGCGGAACCCGCGCACCCAGTCGGAGGTGAATCCGTACGTGCGGGCCAGCGGTCCGATGCCACCGCCCAGGGTGTAGCCGACGGCGCCGACGCTCGTCGACGATCCCGTCACCGGCGCCAGGCCGTGCTCGGCGGCGGCCAGGATGACAGGAGCCCAGCGGAGTCCCGCGCTGATGTGCGCCAGCCGCGTCTCCGGATCGATCGACAGCCCGTCGAGGCCGCGGGTGGAGATGATCAACCCTCCGACGATCGGCGCTTCGGCCCCGTGGCCGGTCGCCTGGACGCGCACGGGCAGCCCTGCGGAGCGGGCGAAGCGCACCGCCTCGACCACATCGCCCTCCGTCGCGACAGCGACAACGATGTCCGGGTCGTGGCGGATCGCCGGGTTGTAGCAGATGACTTCGGCGGCGAGTCCCTCATCGCCGCGGACGTAGACGGTTCCCTTGACGGCGTCGCGAAGGCGCGCGACCGCGGTCGTGTCGAGTTCGATTCCCATGCGGGAAAAGGTAGGGGAGACCACCGACGTCCGGGTAGCCCTTCGGCGGAGATCCACCGTCAGGGGAGTGACGTAGCATTCCAGCATGACCACCGTGCTGCCCGCTCCCGCCGCCTCGGGGTGGAACACGGCACCGGATGCCGAGACGGTCTATCGCCCTGCCGAGCCGCTGGACTTCGCCGGCACGCTGGCCATGCTCGGCCGCGGACCGTACGATCCGACGACCTCGTGGGACCGCACAGGCATGTGGCGAACCTGGCGCACGCCGGTGGGTGCCGCGACCGTGCGCCTCCTCCGCCCGTCGGCGGACGGCGGAGTGTCCGCAGCGGCGTGGGGGCCCGGAGCCGAGTGGGCGATCTCGGCCGTGCCCGAACTACTGGGGCGCGGCGACGATTGGGCCGGGCTCGACGTCAGCGGGCATCGGCTGCTCCGGGACAGCCGCCACCGCAACCCCGGCCTCCGCTTGATGCGGACCGGCCGGATGCTGGAGGCACTGCTCCCCGCGATCATCGAGCAGCGGGTGACCAGCCTGGAGGCCTACCGCTCCTGGTCGCGGCTGCTCCGCTGGTACGGCGAACCCGCTCCGGGACCGGCCCCGCACGGCATGCGGGTGACACCGACGGTGGAGCAGTGGCGCGGCATCCCGTCGTGGGAGTGGCATCGCGCCGGGGTCGATCCGCGCAGGGCTCGTGCGGTCCAGGCCGTACTCGCGGTCGCGCCGTCGCTGGAGCGTGCGGTGGATGCGGCCGGCACGCTCGCGGCGGCCGAGTCGGTACTCCAGACCATTTCGGGCGTCGGGGTGTGGACGGCGGCCGAGACGCTGCAGCGCTCGCACGGTCATCCCGATCTCGTCAGCGTCGGGGACTACCACCTGGCGCATCAGGTGGGTGAGGCGCTGATCGGCCGCCGCGTTGACGATGACGGGATGCTCGAACTGCTCGAACCGTGGAAGGGGCACCGGCAGCGCGTGGTGCGGCTCATCTTCGCGAGCGGCTTCCGGTTCCAGCGACTCGGTCCGCGGATGGCCGTGCAGGACCATCGCTGGCACTGAGAAGCGTCAGCGCGTGGTTCCCGAACGGGCTGCGGCGGCGTCGGAACGCAGGTCGCGGTCGAGCTCACGGCACAGATCGCGGTAGTGCTCGTCCATCGCCGGCGCGTAGTCGCTCCACTGGGGCTCCGGCTTGTGGTCGTGTGCGGCGACCAGCCGATCGAGGTAGTAGTCCCAGCGCGGGCCCGCGTCCGCCTCCTCCACCAGCGACCGCAGCTTGCGGCCGACCGTCACCGTGGTGTGGCCGCTCGCTTCGGTGAGGTGTGCGAACATCCTGTAGGCCTGCTCGCCCTCGGGGATCTCGGCGTGGAGCCGGTGGGGTGCGCTGCACTCCAGGATGGTGACGTCGACCCATGGGCCCTCGCTCCCGTCCGCCGTCATCCGGAACCTGACGGCGCCGGTCGTTCCGGATCCGGTGTACTCGCCGAGCCACTCGGCGAGGCGGGGGGAACGGCTGAAGTACGTCCACACCTCCTCGATCGGTGCTTTGAACATCCGGTCGAGGACGAGATAGACCCCGTCGTCCTTGCGTACCAGTCGTCCTGTGGGGTGCGGCAGCATGATGACCTCCGTCGGCTCAGCCTCTGGTGATCCACACCTTAGTCACGCGATCGGCTAAACGGCAGGGGGGCGCTTCGAGAGCTCTCAGCCTTCGAGCACGGCCATCGCCGCGTTGTGGCCGCCGAGCCCGCTCACCGCACCGCCGCGACGCGCACCCGACCCGCACAGCAGGATGCGGGGGTGGCGCGTTGCGACTCCCCAGCGCTCGGCCGGAGTGCCGAGCGCGTCGTCGTCTTCCGCGAACGGCCAGGAGAGGGGACCGTGGAAGATGTTGCCGCCGGGCATGTTGAGCGCCTGCTCGAGGTCGCGTGTCGTCTTGGTCTCGATGCACGGCCGGCCGTCGGCGTCGGTCAGCAGCAGGTCCTCGATCGGTTCCGCCAGCACGGAGTTGAGGGAGGCGAGAACGGCATCCTGAAGCCGTTGCCGCGTGGCGTCGTTGTTCCCGGCGGTGAGCCAGCGGTCGGGAGTGTGCAGCCCGAAGACGGTGATGGTCTGGGCGCCGGATGCGGCCAGTTCAGGGTCGAGGATGCTGGGGTCCGACAGGGTGTGGCAGTAGATCTCGCAGGGGAGGAGGTCGGGCATCACCCCCCGGCTCATGCCCGAGTGGGCCTCCTCGAGCTGGCTGAACGTCTCGTTGATGTGGAACGTTCCGCCGAAGGCCGCTGCGGGGTCGATGGCCTCGTCCCGGAGGCGGGGGAGGCGCTTGAGCAGCAGGTTGACCTTCACCTGCGCTCCTTCCGCCTTCTCGCGGGGCGGCGTCGGCTGCTCTCCCAGCAGGCGGTCGAGCACCTCCGGCGCGACGTTGACGAGGACGTCGGCGCCGACGACACGGCGTTCGTGGCCGTTGCGGACGTACTCGACGGAACCGTCCGGGTCGATGCGTGTGACGTCGGCGCCGGTGACGATACGCGCGCCCGCTTCGCGAGCGACGCGGGCGAGCTCGCCGGTGACCGCGCCCATCCCGCCGACCGGGACATCCCATTCGCCCGTCCCCTGACCGATGACGTGGTAGAGGAAGCAGCGGTTCTGGGCGAGCCCGGGGTCGGTGAGGCTGGCGAAGGTGCCGATGACGGCGTCGGTGGCGACGACGCCGCGCACCAGGTCGCTCTGAACGCGGGACTCGATGAACTCGGCGATGGGACGCTCGACGATCGCATCCCACAACTCGTCGTCGCCGACGAGCGCCTTGGCCTCGGAGCGCGTGAGCAGGGGCTCGGTGACCGTCGGCCAGAGCGCCCGGGCCAGTTCGCCGGTGCTCCGGTAGACCGACTCGAAGCCGGCTGCGTCGTCGGCGGCGCCGATGCAGTCGAAGGATGCCGAGGTCGCCGCCTCATCCGTGTTGTCGATGAGGAGCCCGGCACCCGCGGGGTCGCCCGGCACCGGCGTGTACGAGGAGTAGCGGCGTCGTGCCAGCCGGATGTCGAGCCCGAGGTCGTCGATGATCCGCTGCGGGAGGAGGCTGACGAGGTAGGAATACCGCGACAGGCGTGCCTCCACGCCCGGGAAGGCCTGTGCGCTGACGGCCGCGCCCCCGACATCCTCCAGTCGCTCCAGCACGATCACGGACTTGCCTGCGCGGGCCAGATAGGCGGCGGCGGTCAGGCCGTTGTGGCCGCCTCCCACGATGACGATGTCGTGGGTTGCCGCGGAGGGCGCGCCGGAAGCCGAGGTGGAACGGTCGTTCATAGATCGACTCTACCGGGCGAGTTATCCACATCTTCAGGTCGCTTCGGAGGCAGCCCAGCGCCGGGTAATAGTGTCGTCAGCATGGTCGATGGAACAGATGGCGCCGAGGCGCGCCCGGCGGCGATCGCTCACGAGGCGGTCGGGCTGGTGCAGCGCTGGCTCGCCGAGAGCACGCGGGCGGACGACGGAGCGGGGAGTCGACGGGACCCCGCAGCGGAACGGCTTGCCGGGGTGCTCAGCGATCCGGACGGGCTGGACTTCGCCGTCGGGTTCGTCGACGGGGTGGCGCGCCCGCAGGACCTCTTCGTCGCCGGCTACAACCTTCAGCGGGTGGCCAAGCGCATCCCGCGCTTCCTGCCCTGGTACATGCGGGTCGCGATCTGGCTCGGAGGGGTGCTCGGGCCCGTGCTGCCTTGGGTGGTGGTTCCGATCGCCCGGCGTGTGCTTCGCGGCATGGTCGGTCACCTGGTCGTGGATGCGACCCCGGCCAAGCTCGGGCCGGCGATCGAGAAGTTGCGGGCACCGCAGCAGTCGGGGGAATCCGGGTCGTCGGGCGCGCCCGGGCCCCGGCTCAACCTCAATCTGCTCGGCGAGGCGGTGCTCGGAGAGAAGGAGGCCTCGCGCCGGCTCGAGGGCACCCGGACGCTGCTGGCCCGTGACGATGTCGACTACGTGTCGATCAAGGTGTCGTCGATCGCATCGCAGCTGTCGATGTGGGCCTTCGACGAGACGGTCGACCGCGTCGTGGAGCGGCTCACCCCGCTCTACGAGCTGGCGGCGGCGTCCCCGACGCCGAAATTCATCAACCTCGACATGGAGGAGTACCGCGATCTCGACCTGACGATGGCCGTCTTCACCACGATCCTGAGCAAGCCGCAGTTGCGTGGGCTCGAGGCGGGAATCGTCCTCCAGGCCTATCTGCCCGACGCGCTGGGCGCGCTGCAGACGCTCACCGAGTGGGCCACCCAGCGGCGCAGCTCCGGGGGAGCGCCGATCAAGGTCCGTGTGGTGAAGGGCGCCAACCTGGCGATGGAGCGGGTGGATGCGACGATCCACGACTGGCCGCTCGCCACGTATGAGAGCAAGCAAGCGACCGACGCCAACTACAAGCGGGTGCTCGACTGGGCGCTGAGGCCCGAGCACACGGAGGCGGTGAAGATCGGTGTCGCCGGGCACAACCTCTTCGACATCGCCTACGCGTGGCTGCTCGCCTCCCGGCGCGGTGTCACCGGCAGGATCGACTTCGAGATGCTGCTCGGGATGGCGACCGCCCAGGCCGAGGTCGTCGCCCGCACGGTGGGTCGCCTCGTGCTGTACACGCCAGTGGTCGACCCTCGGGAGTTCGACGTCGCGATCTCGTACCTGATCCGGCGGCTGGAGGAGAACGCGAGTCCGGAGAACTTCATGTCGGCGGTGTTCGAGCTGGACTCGGACCCGGAACTCTTCGAGCGGGAGAAGCAGCGCTTCCTTGCGTCGGTGGCGGAGTTCGAAGCAGATGCCCGCACCCGGGGTGGATCGCCGCTGCCGAATCGGCAGCAGGACCGTACGCGCGAATGGGAGGAGGCCTCGGCGCCGTCGTTCACGCGCCCGCCCGCGCCGGAGATCGCGCCTTCCCACGACGAAGGACTGACCAGCGTCGTACTCGGTTTGACCCGGGGATCGAGCGGGATCGAGCTCCCGCCGCCCGACAGTGACGCCGGAGACGCTTTCCGGAACGCTCCGGACACCGATCCGTCCCTCGCGGCGAACCGCGCCTGGGGCCGGCGGATCCTGGCGCGATCGCAGACCTCGACGATCGGCGTGGATGTCATCGAAGCAAGCGTGATCACGGACCCCGATCGCCTCGACCAGATCATGCGGACGGCGGCGGAGGCGGGAGAGGCCTGGGGACGGCGCTCCGGTCAGGAGCGTGCCGCGCTGCTCGATCGCGCCGGGCACTCGCTGGAAGCGAACCGCGATCGCCTGATCGAAGTCATGGCGGCCGAGACCGGCAAGACGATCGCGGAGGCGGATCCGGAGGTCAGCGAAGCGGTCGACTTCGCGCACTACTACGCCACCCGCGCGCGAGAACTCGATGCGGTGCAGGGAGCACGGTTCATTCCGTCGAAACTGACGGTGGTCGCCCCGCCGTGGAACTTCCCCGTCGCCATCCCCGCCGGTTCCGTGCTGGCGGCGCTCGCCGCGGGAAGCGGGGTCATCATCAAACCGGCGCCCCAGGCGCGGCGAACCGCCGCCGTCATGGTCGAGGCGCTGTGGGAGGCCGGAATCCCGCGGGAGCTGCTCGCGCTCGTCGATGTGGCGGAGAACGAACTCGGTCAACAGCTCGTCGCAGACTCGCGCGTCGACCGTGTCATCCTCACGGGCTCGTACGAGACGGCACGCCTGTTCCGTTCGTGGCGCCCCGACCTCCCGCTGCTGGCCGAGACGAGCGGCAAGAACGCCATCATCGTCACACCGAGCGCCGATTACGACCTTGCCGTCGCCGACATCGTCAAGAGCGCGTTCGGGCATGCCGGGCAGAAGTGCTCGGCCGCGAGCCTGGTCATCCTCGTCGGTTCCGTGGCGAAGTCGGAGCGATTCCGCAATCAGCTCATCGACGCCACCACGAGCATGCGCGTCGGCTATCCGCAGGACCCGGCGAGCCAGATGGGGCCGCTCATCGAACCGGCGTCGGGCAAGCTCCACCACGCGCTCACGGCGCTCGGAGCAGAAGAGGAGTGGCTGGTCGAGCCGAAGCCGCTGGATGGATCCGGTCGTCTCTGGTCGCCCGGAATCCGTACCGGCGTGCAACCGGGTTCGTACTTCCACCTCACGGAGTTCTTCGGTCCGGTGCTCGGGATCATGACCGCACGGAATCTCGACGAAGCCATCCGTCTCCAGAACGCCGTCGAGTACGGGCTGACGGCGGGCCTCCATTCGCTCGACTCCGACGAGCTCGAGCACTGGCTCGACACCGTCGAGGCCGGGAACCTCTACGTGAACCGGGGGATCACCGGCGCGATCGTCCGGCGGCAGCCCTTCGGCGGCTGGAAACGGTCCTCGGTCGGGGCCGGCGCGAAGGCGGGCGGACCGAACTACCTGCTCGGGCTCGGCACATGGGTGCCGGAGGCGGGCCACTCCAGTTCCAGTCTCCACCTGCGCGGGCTCGAACCACGGGTGTCCGACCTCATCGAATCGGGACAGTCCTCCATGGACTATCCGTCGTTCGACCTCGTCCGCCGCTCGGCGTTGAGCGACGCGATCGCCGTCGCGAACGAATACCACCGGGCGAAGGACGTGTCGGGGCTCGGCGTCGAGCGCAACCTGTTCCGGTACCGCCCCGTCCCGGTGGCGATCCGGCTCTCGGAGGGTAGTTCGCTCCCCGAACTACTGCGCGTCATGGCGGCCGCGACGGTTGCGCGCTCGCCGTTCACGGTCAGCACGCCCGTCGCCCTGCCCAAGACGACGTTCGCGCTGCTCCGTGAACGTGAGATCGACGTGGTGGTCGAGTCCGACGCCCACTGGCTGTCGCGCGTGCGCGGACGGCGGATCAACGCCCACCGGATTCGGCTGATCGGCGGCGACCCCGCTGCGCTCGCCGCCGCGCTGGGCGGAACGCCCGATGTCGCCGTCTACAGCGGACCTGTGACCCCGTCCGGTCGCGTCGAGGTGCTCACCTTCCTGCGCGAACAGGCGATCTCGATCACGAACCACCGGTTCGGCAACCCGACGACGCTCTCCGACGGCGTCATCGGAGCACGCGTAGGGTGACACGCATGACGACCTTGATCCCCTCTCTTCCGCTCCGCGACGGCGGCAGCATCCCGCAGCTCGGCCTGGGCACGTGGCCGCTCGATGACTCAGAGGTGGAGCAGGCCGTCGTGGCAGCGGCAAGGATCGGCTACCGGCACGTCGACACGGCGGCGAAGTACGGCAACGAGGTCGGCGTCGGCCGAGGCCTCGCGGCGAGCGGGGTGCCGCGGGACGACTGGTTCGTCACGACGAAGCTCGACGGCGGCTACCAGGGGGAGGACCGCGCGATCGCCGGACTCGATGCCAGCCTGCAGCGGCTTGGCCTCGACTACGTCGACCTGCTGCTCATCCACTGGCCACTGCCGCAGCGCGACCTCTACGTCTCCACGTGGGAGACGTTCATCCGGCTGCGCGAGTCGGGAAAGGCGCGCGCGATCGGGGTCTCCAACTTCAAACCCGCGCACATCGACCGGGTGATCGCCGATACCGGAGTGGTCCCGGCCGTCAACCAGATCCAGCTCAGCCCGGCCATCCCGCGGAGGGAGCAGCGAGCGTACGACAGCGAGCACGGCATCGTGACCGAATCCTGGAGCCCCATCGGCGGCAGCGGCGACCTGCTCTCCGAACCGGTCCTCCGGAGGCTGGCGGACAAGCACGGCCGCACTCCCGGCCAGATCGTGCTCCGCTGGCACGTGCAGAACGGCTTGGTCGCCATCCCGAAATCGCGAAACCCCGAGCGGATGGCCGAGAACCTCGCGGTCTTCGACTTCGAGCTCGACGCCGACGACGTGGCCGAACTGGACACGCTCGACGAGGGTCCGGGCGCCGGCGTCGACTCCGATCACAGCGGCCACTGAGGCGCGACCCGGATCCCACCGTACGGGGCGCGAAGCGCGGCACGCGCCGACGCCCGCTCAGTCCCGACGGATCGGCAGCGTCACCGTCACGGTCAGCCCCGTCGGCTCCGCATTGGCCAGTACGACCCGGCCGCCGGCCGCATCCGCCAGCGCACCGACGATCGCGAGCCCCAGCCCGCCACCGGACTGACCCGTGCGAGAGCCATCCGCCCGGGTGAACCGGTCCAACGCGACCGGTAGGAAGTCCTGCGGCATACCCGGTCCCGAGTCCCGCACCGTCAAGACGACCACATCACCGCCCTCCGCGCCTTCGACCAGAGCGAGCGTCGCCGTGACCGTCGCCTCCGCGTGCGGCTCACCCGTCGCGCGGATCGCCGTGATGGCGTTCCCCAGCAGGTTGTCCAGGATGCGACCGAAATCGGTCGGCGACAGCGCGACGCGCGACCCCGGCGCGGGCCGGCGGCGCGGGTCGTAGTCGAAGTCGACGGAGATCCCGGCCGCCTCGTCGTCGTTGCTGACCAGCAGGCGCGCCCGATCGATCGCGTCGGTCAGCTCGTCGACGAGCGTGCGCCAGTCGATCCGTCCGCTCGACGGGCCCGCCTCGATCCGCGACAGCTCGAGCAGGTTGTTCGCCAGTTGCGCCAACCGGATCGCCGTCGAACGCGACGAGCGGACGTCGCTGAGCAGCGCCTCCGGGTCGCCCGCATCCAACTCCGCCAGCTCGAGCTGCCCGCGGAGGACGGCCAGCGGCGTGCGCAGCTCGTGGCTCGCATCCGAGACCATCTGGCGTTCCCGATCGGCGGAGGCCCGCAACCGGAGGATGAGGTCGTTCAGGGTGGTGGCGAGCTCGGAGAGCTCGTCCTGCGCCGGTCCCACCGGGAGAAGCCCGACCTCGTCGGGGCTGGCGGCCGCGATGCGATCCGCCTGCTCCCGCATCCGGCTCACAGGCCGCAACGCTGTGCGGGTCAGCAACCACGAGGCGCCGCCGAAGGCGAAGATCAGCACCCCGGCGCCCACCAGCAGGGCACCGGTCAGACGGTCCAGCAGCAGCGCCGTCGTCTCCTCGTTCCGGGCAGCGACCACGTGCATGATGCCGGTCGACGTCGATACGCTCCGGGAGAGCACCAGATAGTGCTCGTCGCCCGCCTGCACGTCGCGTGGCTGCTCTCCCTGGTTGATCAGCCTCCCGATCCGGTCCTCCAGCGCCTCCGGCATGGTGGAGGCCAGGATCGTGCCGTCCTCGGCCACGATGGCGAGCTCCTGACCGCCTCCCGGCAGGGCGAACGGGCCGCCGGGCTTGGTCGGTAGGCTCTCCGCGGGCGCCGCCACGTCGTTGTCGAGCAGCGTCACCGTCGCGTTGTGGAGGATCGACGACACCCCGATCCGGATGATCACCACGGCGACGAGGGCGAACAGGGCCGCCACGATCAGGCTGCCGATCGTGATCCGGGCCGTGATCGACAGGCGCCGCAGCCGGTTCACGTCGTCGGCGCGGCGCCGTGTGCGGTGGTCTCGGCGCCGGAGCGCTTCGAATCGGCGGCGTGGCGGGCGTCCAGCCGGTAGCCGCGTCCCCGTTCGGTGACGATCGACAGGCCCGCGCCCGCCGCGTCCAGCTTCTTGCGCAGATAGGACACGTACTGGTCGATGACGTTCGTCCCGATGTTCTCGGTGGTGCCCCACACCGACTCGAGGATGTCCGAACGCGAGAGGGTCTTGTCTGGGTTCGTGGCGAACAGCCGCAGCAGCGTGAACTCGCGCCGGCTGAGCGGCATCTCGTGCCCTGCGACCGTCGCCTGATGTTCGTGCGAATCGATCGTCAGGCGCCCGACGGACACCTGGGGGCGCATTCCGGTCGGCTCCCGCCGCAGCAGGGCGCGTATCCGGGCGGCGAGCTCGGCGAAGGCGAACGGCTTGGTCAGGTAGTCGTCGGCGCCGGAGTCGAGTCCGTGCACGCGGTCCTCGATGGCGTCGCGGGCGGTCAGGAGCAGGATCGGCATCGGGTTGGCTGCCTCGCGGATGTGACGGCACAGCTCGAAGCCGCTCATCCCGGGCAGCATCACGTCGACTGCGGCGGCGGAGAACGTGTCACCGTGCAGGGCGATCATCGCGTCGACGCCGTTGGTGACCAGGGTGACGTCGTAGCCCTCGGCGGCGAGTCCCCGCTGCACGAGGCCTCCCATGTCCGGATCGTCTTCGACAACGAGCAGCTTCATGCGCCCATCGTGCCACTCTTGCCCGTGTCCGTGCTCGGACGCGGCGTCGCCGCGGTGCGCGAGGGCTGAACGTTCTCGCAGAGGGCGGTCAGTCGGCCTCGACGACCGACCGGAGCGACTGCAGCACCTGCTGCCAATTGTCGCCCATCCGCTGGGCCTCCGCGTCGTCGGCGCAGCCGTCCTGCGTGATGGTGACGCGGGTGCCGTCGCCGTCCTCCGCGAGGAGGTACGACACGGTCTGGTAGCTCTCGGGGACGTCCGGTTTGCCGCTGAGCGGGCTGTAGTAGCTGGTGACCAGCCGGTCGCCGGGAACGATGTCGAGGATGACGCCCTTGTCTTCGTATGGCTTGCCCTCCCATTCGCCGTGGTACACGATCGGGCCGCCCTTGCTCCAGTCCGTCTCGACCCGGCTGCCGAAGAGGAAGCGCTCGATGGTGGCGGGGTCGGTCAGGGCGTGCCAGAGGCGTTCGCGGGATGCGTCGATGTGGATGTCGGCTCGCGCTGTCGAGGTCATGCCGCCAGTCTCATCCACCGGACGCCGGCGGTCTTGAAGTTTTGCGACGCTCAGGCGTGGCCGCGGTTGATGAGGCGGGAGAGCACGATGGCGCTGCGGGTGTGATCCACGTTGGGTGCCAGCCGCACCTTCTCGAGGGCGGCCTCCAGGCTCGGGATGTCGCGCGAGCGGATGTGGACGATCGCATCCGCGCTGCCGGTCACCGTTCCGGCATCCACCACCTCGGGGACCGCCGAGAGGATGCGCAGCAACTCTTCCGGCGAAACCGTGCCGCGGCAGAACAGCTCGACGTACGCCTCGGTACTCATGCCGTCGATGGCCGGGTCGATCTGGATCGTGAACCCGCGGATGACCCCGTCGGCGACGAGCCGGTCGACGCGCCGCTTCACGGCGGACGCCGACAACCCGACGACCGATCCGATGTCGCCGTAGCCGGCCCGCGCGTTCTGGCGCAGGAGGTCGAGGATGCTGCGATCGAGGTTGTCCACGCGCCCGAGTTTATGGTGGATCGTTGCGTGACAGCGAGAGAAGCGGCCAAATCGTGCGTATGCGCGCAACGTGTCGGTAATGACGGCGTTTCGCCGCGACGCGGTCGGTGGGACCATGGGCGCCATGAGCGAAACGGAAACGGCACCGCCCAGACGCGAGGACGACGCGAGCCACGGGTTCTTCGGCCAGCCGCGCGCGCTGGCCAACATCTTCGGCGTGGAGATGTGGGAGCGGTTCTCGTTCTACGGCATGCAGGGCATCCTGCTGATCTACCTGTACTACTCGGCCGAGCGCGGCGGGTTGGGGATCGACCAGGCGACGGCGGCGGGGATCGTCGGGGCGTACGGCGGCGCGGTGTACCTCTCGACCATCCTCGGCGCGTGGCTGGCCGACCGTCTGTTCGGCTCCGAGCGGGTGCTGTTCTGGAGCGCGGTCGTCATCATGGCCGGCCATATCTCGCTGGCTCTCATCCCGGGCGTCGGCGGAGTGCTCGTCGGTCTGCTCTTCGTCGCGCTCGGCAGCGGCGGTCTGAAGGCGAACGCGACCCGGATCGTCGGGACGCTCTACGCAGAGAAGGATCCGCGACGCGACGCCGGCTTCTCGCTGTTCTATCTCGGGATCAACCTGGGTGCGTTCTTCGGACCACTGCTGACCGGCCTGCTCCAGACGACGCTCGGCTTCCACTGGGGATTCGGCCTCGCAGCGGTCGGGATGGCGATCGGCCTAATCCAGTACTCGCTCGGTCGCAAGAGGCTGCCGGATGCGTCGCGCGTCATCCCGAACCCGCTGCCGCGTACCCGGTACCCGCTCATGTTCGGGATCGGCGCGGCCGGCATCGTCGTGATCGTAGTGCTGGTGCTCACCGGCGTCATCAACCCGGCCAACCTGGCGCTCTGGGTGATCGGCGTCACGATCGTGGCTGCCATCGCCTACTTCGTGGTCATCCTCACGTCGCGGTTGGTGAGCGGTGAGGAGCGCAGCCGGATCGTGGCCTTCATCCCCCTGTTCATCACCAACGCGGCGTTCTGGTCGCTGTACCAGCAGCAGTTCACGGTGGTGACGATCTACTCCGACAAGCGGCTCGACCGGAACATCTTCGGGTGGGAGTTCCCGGTGTCGTGGGTGCAGTCCATCAACCCGATCTTCATCATCGTGCTGTCGGGTGTCTTCGCCGCCATCTGGACGAAGTGGGGATCGAAGCAGCCGTCGGCGCCGATCAAGTTCGCTGCGGGAACGATCCTCATGGGCCTCGCCTTCTTCCTCTTCCTATTCTGGACGGGTGGTGGTGCGAACAGCACTCCGCTGCTGGCGATGGTCGGCATCCTGTTCGTGTTCACGGTCGCCGAACTGCTGATCTCGCCCCCGGGACTGTCGGTGACGACGAAGCTCGCGCCGCGCAAATTCCAGGCGCAGATGGTCGCCCTGTACTTCCTTTCGGTGGCACTCGGCACGGCGATGGCGGGTCAGCTCGCCAAGCTCTACACGCCCGCGACCGAAGCCGTGTACTTCTCGTTCATCGGCGGAGTCGCGATCGTCATCGGCATCCTGCTCGCCGTGATCAGCCCCTGGGTGCTCCGGATGATGCGCGGCATCCGCTGAGCGGCATCCGCTGGCATACTGGGCCGATGGCGGAGATTCTCGCGGTGTGCCGGGTCGCGCGACTGCAGTCGGATTCGGGGTCGATCGGCGTCACGGCGATCGACAAGCAGCCGGTGGAGCGGCGGCTGCGGGTGCGTCCGCTCGGGCTGTACGGCGATGTCCAGGCCGACCGGAAGCACCACGGCGGGCTCACCAAGGCCCTGTATGCGTATGCCGAGGAAGACGCCGAGTACTGGGCGCAGGCCCTGGGGCGCGACATCCCAGCGGGGCTCTTCGGCGAGAACCTGCGTACCGCGGGTCTGGACGTGAACGGCGCGGAGATCGGCGAACGCTGGGCCGTCGGTGACGAACTCGTCGTCGAGGTGACGTGCCCGCGCACGCCGTGCGCCACCTTCCAGCGTCGGATGCGCGAGCCGCACTGGGTGAAACGGTTCGCCGAGGAGGGGCGTGTGGGCGCCTATCTGTCGGTCGTGAAGTCGGGGACCGTGGGCGCCGGCGACACCGTCCGGATCGTGTCTCGCCCCGGGCACGGGGTCACCGTGGCGTCGTGGTTCCAGGATGCCGACGCGGCCCAGGCGGATGCGCTGGAGGCCGCCGAGGCGGCGGGGACGGTCGTGCTGGCTCCCGAGATCCACGAGTCCATTGCGCGGGTCCGCAAGCATCATTTACTTGTTCTTGACAAGTGAACTTGCAAAGAGCAAGCTAATGGCTATTCGGATCCCCGAACCCATCAGGAGGACACAATGGCGACCAACATCTTCGTGAACTTCACGACCAGCGACCTCGAGCGCTCCAAGGCGTTCTACGAGGCGCTCGGGTACTCCATCAACCCGCTCTTCACCGACGAGAACGCCGCATGCGTCGTGCTCAGCGACACCATCTACTTCATGGTGCAGACGCGCGAGTTCTACGCGACGTTCACCGACAAGGAGATCATCGACCCGCGCACGCAGGCCGGCGCCTCCATCGCACTCAGCCAGGACTCCCGCGAAGAGGTCGACGCCATCGTCGCCCGGGGCCTGGAGGCCGGAGGCACCGAGCCGCGCCCGGCTCAGGACTACGGCTTCATGTACTCCCGCGACCTGGAGGACCCGGACGGCAACAACCTGTCCTACCTCTACATGGCCCCCGCGGCCGCAGAGAAGGGCCCGGAGGCCTACATGGCCGAGCAGGGAGCCGGGGCTCCGGCTCAGGCCTGACCCGCATGGCGGCTCGATCCCCACGCGGCTTCGGCCAGTCGGGCGGTGTGGCGCGCGCGATCGAGCGGGTCGGGGAGCGGTGGGCTCTGCTCATCGTCCGCGACCTGCTCGCCGGCGCGCGCCGCTACAGCGACCTCAAGGCCGGGCTGCCGCGCATCCCGACCAACATCCTCAGCGACCGGTTGAAGGAGTTGCAGGAGGCTGGGGTGGTGCGTCGCGTACCCACGGTCCGCGGTGGTTACGAGCTGACGCCGCTCGGCCGGGGGCTCGAGCCGGTGGTGCTCGCGCTGGAGCGCTGGGGCTGGGCGACTCCCGACGAGGCGGCTGCGGACACTGTGCTGACGGCCGATGCGCTGGCGGTGACGCTGCATGCGGCCTTCCGCGACCGCGAAGCGCTGGCGCTGCCGGAGACCGAGTACCTGCTGCATGCGGGGGAGACCTCGGTGAGCGCCCTGGTCGACGGCCGGATGCTGGATGTGATGGATGTGGGGCCCTCGGCCCTGCCACAACCGCACCGCCGCCTCGACCTCGCAGTCCCGGCCGATGTGCTGGAGCTGCGTGTCGATCGCGACGACCTCGGCGGTCTGCTCGGCGGCGGAATGGTCGCGGTGCAGGTGCTGGCCGGCCGCGACGAGCTGCTGACGCGGTTCCGCCGGACGTTCCGATTCGACGCGCTGCCGGGAGCGGATGCGGCGTCCGAGGCCTCCGTCGCCTGAGCTCGCCTATCGACTGCGCTTGTGACGCGCGCACCACCCAGCAGTACGATCACTGAATGGAACTCCGCCAACTCCAGCACTTCGTGGCCGTCGCCGAGGAGCGTCACTTCACGCGCGCGGCCGAGATCCTGCGGATCTCGCAGTCGGGACTCTCCGCATCCATCCGCTCGCTGGAAGAGGAGCTGGGCACGTCGCTCTTCGTCCGCAGCACGCGCCGAGTGGAGCTCACCGCCGCGGGTCAGGCGCTCCTCGCCGACTCGGTGCGCACGCTCGCCAGCGCTGCGGCGGCGAAGGATGCGGTCGCCGCGGTCCGCGGGCTCGTCCGCGGTCGGCTGACGATCGGAGCGGAGCCCTGCCTGGGCTCGGTCGACCTGCCCGCCGAACTCGCCGCGTTCCGGACGGCGAACCCGGGGGTCGAGGTGCGACTGCGCTACTCGGGTTCGGAGGAGCTGGTGGACGATGTGGCCGGCGGCCGGGCGGATGTCGCCCTGGTCGTCGACACCGGCCATGTGCCGGCCGGCGTGCATCTGCGCCCGCTGAGCACGCAGGACATGCTGGTGCTCTGCTCGCCGGAGCATCGCTTCGCGGCCGAGCAGAGCATCCCGCTGGACCTCCTCAGGGGCGAACCTCTGGTCGGGTTCCAGGAGGGCTGGGGCGCGCAGGCGCTCACCCGGCGGGCGTTCGCCGGGGCCGGGTTCGACTACCGCGCTGCGATGGAGGTCAACGACGTGCACCCGCTGCTCGACCTGGTCGGGTACAACCTGGGTGTCGCGGTCGTCCCCGCGAGCTTCGCACGGAAACGCCCGGAGGCCCTGCGGGCGGTCGGCCTGCGGGGCGCTCCGGCGTGGACGGTCGCGGTCGCGGTCGCGGATCAACCCAGTCCGGCTGCCAGCGCGTTCCTCGCGCAGCTCGAACCGGCCTGACCGGCGATCCCGGCCGGGACGCGCGACTGCGACGTCCCGTCACCTCTGCGGTGCTCGCGCACGCGCAGACGTTCCGGGACGCCGCAGTCAGGGTCGGGGGTCAGGCCGCGTTCAGCGCCGCGAGCTCGTCGGGGGTGAGTTCCACATCCACTGCGGTGACCGAGTCACGGATGGTCTCCGGCCGCGACGATCCCGGAATCGGGATGACGTGCGGGCTCTGCGCGAGGTGCCAGGCGAGCGCGACGACCTGCGGGCTGATGCCGCGCGAGTCCGCGACGTCCTTGAACGGCGCGAATCGGCTGCCGAGGTCGCCGGCCGACGTGATCCCGCCGAGCGGGCTCCACGGCAGGAAGGCGATGCCCAGCTCGTCGGCGAGGCGCAGTTCGGGCTCACTGGATCGGAAGGCGGGAGAGAACTGGTTCTGCACCGACACGAGCCGGCCTCCGAGGATCTCCTGCGCCTCCCTGATCTGCTGCGGGTCGGCGTTCGAGATGCCCGCCATCCGGATGACGCCCTCGTCGAGCAGGTCGCGCACGGCCCCGACCGAGTCGGCGTACGGGACCTCGGGGTCGGGCCGGTGGAACTGGTACAGCCCGATCGCGTCGCCACCGAGCCGCCGCAGCGACTCCTTGGCTGCCTGCTTGATGTACTCCGGACGCCCGTTCTGCGTCCACGAGCCGTCGCCCGGGCGCAGGTGCCCACCCTTGGTGGCGACGAGGACCGTGGAGGCGTCGCCGCTCCACGTGCGGAGCGCTTCGGCGATGAGCTCCTCGTTGTGGCCGACCTCGTCGGCGTGCAGATGGTAGGCGTCCGCCGTGTCGATGAAGGTGATGCCCTCGTCGAGCGCCGCGTGGACGGTCTTGATGGAGCGGTCCCGGTCGGGGCGGCCCTCGATCGACATGGGCATGCCGCCGAGGCCGATGGCCGAGACCTGAACGTCTCCGATGGTGCGAGTCTTCACTGCTGTCCTTCCGTTCGGTTCGTGCCCGGGATCACCAGGCGTAGTCCTCGGGCGCCGTCCGGTGGCCCGGGAAGATCTCGTCGAGTCGGGCCAGGGCCGCATCGTCGAGGTGGATATCGAGCGCGCGCAGTCCGCCGTCGAGCTGTTCCTGGGTTCGCGGGCCGATGATCGGACCGGTCACGCCGGGGCGGGTGAGGAGCCACGCGAGTGCGAGGTCGCCGGGCTCGTGGCCGAGCTCTGCGGCGAAGTCCTCGTACGCCTCGATGGCGTCGCGGTGCTTTTCGAGCGTCTCGGCTGCGCGCCCCTCGAGACGACGCTTGCCTTCGTTCTGCTTGCGCACGACCCCGCCGAGCAGGCCGCCCTGCAGTGGCGACCAGGCGATCACGCCGACGCCGTTCGCCTGCGCGGCGGGGAGGACCTCCAGTTCCACCTGGCGGGTGAGGAGGTTGTAGATCGACTGCTCGCTTACCAGGCCGAGCAGGTTGCGCTTGCGCGCCTCGGCCTGCGCGGTCGCGATGTGCCAGCCGGCGAAGTTGCTGGAACCGGCGTACAGGATCTTGCCCTGCGCGATCGCCGTCTCGATGCCCTGCCAGATCTCGTCCCAGGGCGTGTCCCGGTCGATGTGGTGGAACTGGTAGATGTCGATGTAGTCGGTCTGCAGGCGGCGGAGGCTCGCATCCAGTGCCCTGCGGATGTTGAGGGCGGAGAGCCGGCCCTCGTTCGGCCAGTCGCCCATGTCGCCGTAGAGCTTCGTGGCGAGGACCGTGCGCTCGCGGCGTCCGTCGCCCTGCGCGAACCAGTTGCCGATGATGGTCTCTGTGGCGCCCTTGCCCAGGTGCTGGCCGTAGGCGTTGGCGGTGTCGAAATAGTTGATGCCGGCGTCGTGCGCGGCGTCCATGATCCTGTGTGAATCGTCTTCGGCGGTCTGCGGGCCGAAGTTCATCGTGCCGAGGACGAGGCGCGAGACCTTCAGGCCGGACCGGCCCAGGTGTGTGTACTCCATACCGACCACTCAACGCGCGGTGGAGTCAGTTGTCCAACAGGTGATTCGGATCGCATTGTGCGGCTGGGGCGGTCAATGACCCATCGAGTGGTGAGTCGTTGCGCGAATGCGGGGCGAGTTTCGACGTCTTGTCGCAACTCGCGGCCAGGGCCAGGCCAGCGGGCGCGTCAGGCGCGGAGGGCGGCCTCGAGCTCGGGGTCGGTCGGCTCCACGAGGTGGCGGCCGTCGGGGAAGACGACGACGGGGATGTTGGTCCGGCCGCTGATCGCGTGGGCGACGTCGGCCTCTTCCGGGCGGGCGACCAGGTCGATGTACTCGTAGTCGGCGCCGAGGCGGTCGAGGAGCGACTTGGAGCGGATGCAGTCGCGGCACCAGTCCGCACCGAACACGGTCACACGGTCGAAGGCAGGGGTCGGGGAGGTCATTGCTCCAGGTTAACCGGTGCTGCCTGGGAGGTCGGCGGTGCCGTCCACCACGAGCGTCGCCCGCGGGCGTGACGCCTCGATCAGCACCGCATTGGCGCCGTCGACGTCGCGCGCCCAGGCTGTGGCGGCCGCGGGGCTGCGTCCATGGCGCGTGTGGCGGTCGACCAGCCGCCGCATCCGGACGTCCTCCGGTGTCGCGACGAACCAGCTCTCCGCGAGGAGGGCCGGGATGCGCGACCACGGGTCCTGGTCGATGAGCAGGTAGTTGCCCTCCGTGACGATCAGCCGTGCCTCCGGCGGGATCGGTATGGACCCCGCGACGGGCTCGTCCACGGTCCGCTCGAACGCGGGAGCGTAGACGACATGTCCGGTCTCGGCGAGCACCCGCTTCAGGAGGGCGACGAAGCCCCAGCCGTCGAAGGTGTCGATCGCGCCCTTGCGGTCGTGCCGGCCGAGCGCATCCAAGGTCGCGTTGGCGAGATGGAAGCCGTCCATGGGCAGGTGGACCGCGGTGCCGGCGCCGGCAAGCTCGTCCACGCGCGCGGCGACCGCTCGCGCGAGCGTCGTCTTGCCCGACCCGGGGCTCCCGGCCACGCCCACGATCGCGCGGCCACCCGATGGCGCGAGGGCCAGTGCCCGCCGCGCCAGCGCGGTCAGGTCCGCGGGAGCGCCGGTCACGCGGTGCCCTCCCGCCGCGGGGCGAAGGAGCTGATCGCCTCCGCCATGCGCTCCGACGACTCGGGGCCGCCGTGCCCTTCGCCTTCGACCACGACCAGCCGGCTGGCCGGCCACTCGCGGTGCAGCAGCCACGGGGTGATCACCGGACCGCTGACGTCGTGGCGCCCGTGGATGAGCACTGCGGGGATGTGCGCCAGCTCGCCCACCCGGTTGAGGATGGCGCGGTCACCGGGCAGGAAAGCGTCGTTCGACCAGTAGTGCGTGACGAGGGTGGCGAAGACCTGGCGCTGCACCGGATCCTCGTGGAGCGGTCCCGGGACGTGGTTGGGGTCGAGGGAGACGTGGGTCGCCTCCCACGCGTCCCAGGCGTCGGCCGCGGCGATCCGCTCGGCGGGCGTCCCGGTCGCCAGGATGCGCGCGTACGCCTCCACCACGCGCTCGCCGGGGCGCCGGTGCGACGCGTTCTCGAGTGACTCCCACGCCTCCGGGAAGATGCGGCCCATCGTCTCCGTGATCCAGTCGACCTCGTCCCGGCCGGTCGTCGTCACCGCGCCGAGCACGATGCCCTCGACCCTCTCCGGATGAGCCAGAGCGTAGGCGAGAGCGAGCGTCGATCCCCACGATCCGCCGGTGACGAGCCAGCGCTCGATGCTCAGCTCCTCGCGCACCAGCTCGATATCGGCGATGAGGGCCTCCGTCGTGTTCGCGGGGAGGCGATCCAGAGCATCGACGATCAGCGGAGTGCTGCGGCCGCAGCCGCGTTGGTCGATTCCGACCAGCCGGAACGCCTGGGGGTCATAGCGCTTGCGGTAGTTGCCGCTGCCGAGGCCGGAGCCGGGGCCGCCGTGCAGCCAGACGACGGGCATGCCGTCGGGGTTGCCGCTGGTCTCCCAGTAGATGCTGTCGCCGTCGGGACTCTCCACCCTGCCGTGCGCGTACGGCTCGATAACGGGGAACATCCCCGCACCGTATCGCACCCTCAGGAGGCGCGGGCGGCGGTGGCTTCGGCCTCTTCGAGTTCTTCGCGCGCCAGCTCGCGCGGCGCGAGCACGACGCGGGGACGCATCCCCGCGAACCGCACCCGGAGGCCGCGGTACTTCACGAGGTAGAAGACGCCGACCAGTGCGGCCGCGAAGCCGGACGCGGCACCCACGCCCAGCGCCCAGCGCGGGCCGAACGTGTCGGCGACCCAGCCGACGACGGGCGCGCCGATCGGGGTTCCGCCCATGAAGATCGCCATGTAGATGGCCATGACGCGTCCGCGCAGCATCGGGTCGGTCGTCATCTGGACGGTGCCGTTAGCCGTCGTCATCAGCGTCTGCGACGAGATGCCGATGACGATCAGCGCGATCGCGAAGAGCCAGTAGGTGGGCATGACGGCGGCCAGGGCGCACCCGAAGCCGAAGAATGCGGCTCCCGCGAACAGCAGCGAGACCCGTGGGCGGTCGCGGCGGGCCGACAGCAGCGCGCCGACGACCGACCCGATCGCCATGATGGACGATAGGAGGCCGTACTCGCCCGCGCCCTGATGGAAGACGCTCACCGACATGGTCGAGATGAAGATCGGGAAGTTGAGGCCGAAGGTGCCGATCAGGAACACCATGACCAGGATGACGATGATGTCGGGGCGCGTGCGCACGTAGCGGAAACCGTCGACGAGACCGCCGCGCGTCCGCTTGGCCCGCTCCGCCCGGTACAGCTGCTCGCGCCGGAGCAGGGCGAGTGAGAGCAGGACCGCTCCGAACGTCGCTGCATTGATGAGGAACACCCAGCCCGCGCCGACCACTGCCACCAGCAGCCCGGCGACCGCCGGCCCGATGAGCCGCGCGACGTTGAAGGACGCGGAGTTGAGCGCCACGGCGTTGGAGAGGTTGGGGCTGGCGACGAGTTCGGAGACGAACGTCTGACGAGCGGGCGCGTCGAATGCTGCGACGACGCCGAGCAGTGCCGCGAACAGGTAGACCTGCCAGAGCTGAACCGCACCCGTGACCGTGAGGAGGCCCAACCCGAGGCCGAGAGCGCCCATTCCGGCCTGCGTGGCCATCAGCAGCTTGCGCCGGTCGAGGTGGTCGGCCGCCCAGCCTGTCACCGGGAGCAGCAGCAGCTGCGGCGCGAACTGCAGCGCCATCACCAGTCCGACGGCGGACGCGTTGTTGTGGGTGAGCTGGGTCAGGACGATCCAGTCCTGGGCCGTGCGCTGCATCCACGTGCCGACGTTCGAGACGATCGCGCCGCCCGCCCAGATGCGGTAGTTGACCCCCGCGAGGGAGCGGAACATGGCACTCACGAGTCGGCGAGCTGCCGCATGATCCTGGCGGCTTCGGCGAGGGTGGAACGCTCTTCGGGAGTCAGCGCGTCGAGCCGCTGGTGGAGCCAGGCGTCCCGTCGCCTGCGGGTCTCGGCGACCAGCTCGGTGCCGCGATCGGTGGGGACGACGACGACCTTGCGGCCGTCGCCCGCATCCGAGGTGCGCTCGACGTAGCCGGCCTCCTCGAGGCGGTTGACCGTGCGGTTCATCGACGGCGGCTTGACGCGCTCGAACTCGCTGAGGCGGCCGATGGTGGCGGAACCCTCGCGCACCAGATAGCCGAGCGTTGCGGTCTGCGAGTCGCTCAGCTCGTCGTCCTCCTTCTCGGCGCGCAGGCGCCGCGACAGCCGGGCCACCGCGACGCGGAGGGCGCCGCTGAGGTCGTGAGTCGACAGTCGCTTCTTCATACATAGTTAGCCTAACAAATTAGACTGGCTAACCAAACCCCCTTCGCTGCCGGCGTACGCGAGAATGAGCCGGTGCAGAGCCAACAGGGCCGGACGTTCGACGACGAGGCCGGCATCCGAATCCACTTCGATGTGTACGCCCCGCCGGAGGCCGACGCAAGACCGGCAGCCGCGATCCAGCTGGCTCACGGCGTCGGCGAGCATGCGGGACGGTACCGCGCGCTCGGCGAGCATCTCGCCGCCGCGGGCTTCCTCGTCTACGCCGACGACCATCTCGGCCACGGGCGCACAGGTCTCGAGCAGTGGGAGGGGGATTCCGGCAGGCTCGGACGGCTCGGGCCCGGCGGACTCCGCGCGGCGGTGCGCGACGTTCACGCCTTCAGCGACGTGATCCGGAGCGAGAACCCGGACCTGCCACTGGTCTTCGTCGGCCACAGCTGGGGCTCCCTCATCGGTCAGCTCCTGCTCAACCGGCACAGCGACGAGTACGACGCGATGGTGCTGTCGGGCACGGCATACCGGATGCTCGGGTCCATGAACGGCGGTGATCTGAACAAGAGATTCGTCCGGCTCGGCACCACCGGCGCGGAATGGCTCAGCCGCGACCCCGCAGTCGCCCGCGCCTTCGTGGATGACCCGCTGACCACGCTCACGCCGCTGCAGAAGCTCTTCGGGATCCGGGACGCCGCTCGCCTGCTCGGCCGGCCGGCACGGAGCCTTCCGCACGACCTGCCGGTTCTGATCCAGGTCGGCTCCGACGACCCGCTCGGCGGTCCGGTCAGCGCGGGACGGCTGGAGGCGGCCTTCCGGGCGAGGTCGGGGCTCACGGACGTGACGACGATCGTCTACGACGGCGCCCGGCACGAGGTCTTCAACGAGACGAACCGCGCGGAAGTGTTCGCCGACCTGACCTCGTGGCTCGTCGAGCACTTTCCGGCCCGCACCTGACGTGCTGACGGGCCGCCGCTCAGCGGTCCTAGGCTGAAGCCATGCATGGTGAGTACAAGGTCCCCGGTGGCAAGCTCGTCGTGGTCGATCTGGAGGTGGTCGACGGCGCGATCTCGGACTTCCAGCTCGCCGGCGACTTCTTCCTGGAGCCCGACACGGCTCTGGAGGCCATCAACGCGGCCGTGAACGGGCTGCCCGCCGAGGCGGATGCCAAGACCATCGCCGCAGCCGTCAAGGACGCCCTTCCGCAGGGTGCCAGCCTGCTCGGGTTCTCGCCCGAGGCGGTGGCCGTGACGGTTCGCCGGGCTCTGGCGAAGGCCACCAGCTGGCGCGATTACGACTGGCAGATCGTGCACGCTAAGGCGGTCTCGCCCCAAATGCACCTGGCTCTGGATGAGGTGCTCACGAACGAGGTCGGCGAGGGTCGCCGCGGCCCGACGCTCCGCATCTGGGAGTGGGAGCAGCCCGCGGTCGTCATCGGCAGCTTCCAGTCGGTCAAGAACGAGGTGGATCCCGAGAACGCCGCGAAGTACGGCATCCAGGTGGTCCGGCGCATCACCGGCGGCGGAGCCATGTTCATGGAGGCCGGATCCGTCGTCACCTACTCGATCTACGCTCCCGCCGACCTGGTGCAGGGGATGAGCTTCGCCGACAGCTACGCCTTCCTCGACGAGTGGGCGATCATCGCCCTCAAGTCGCTGGGCATCGATGCGTCGTACCAGCCGCTCAACGACATCACGAGTCCCTCCGGCAAGATCGGCGGCGCCGCGCAGAAGCGTCTCGGCTCCGGGGCCGTGCTGCACCACGTGACCATGAGCTACGACATGGACGGCCAGAAGATGACGGAGGTCCTCCGCATCGGGCGCGAGAAGATCAGCGACAAGGGCATCACGAGCGCGGCCAAGCGCGTCGACCCGCTGCGCAGCCAGACCGGCCTGAGTCGCGCCGAGATCATCGACCAGATGAAGCTCACCTTCACCAGCCTCTACGGTGCCACCGAGGGCGATCTCACGGACGCCGAGTATGCGGCGGCCGAGAAGCTGGTGGCCGAGAAGTTCGACACGGACGAGTGGCTCTACCGGGTGCCGTGACCCGGGGTATCGCCCGGGTTTCCGCGCCAGCGGGTGGCCAGGACCTCACCGGCCCGGCGCGCCCACCGTGGGGTGTCGGCAACAGAGGCCTCGGCCGAGCCGGCGAGTGATGTCAGCTCGGCGCGGTCGGTGAAGCCGGCGGGTTCGATCGTCACCAGTCCCGCGACGAGTGCGACCGGCACGCCCGCGTCGCGCGCGACCTCGGCGACGTGCGCGGCCACTTTCCCCTCGCCGGTCTGCTCGTCGTAGCGCCCTTCGCCGGTGATCACCAGGTCGGCATGCGCCACCGACTCGGGAAGCCCGAGCTGAGCGGCCACCTCATCCGCGCCGGCCGTGATGGTCGCGCCCCACAGGGTGAGGCCGAACCCCGTCCCCCCTGCCGCCCCCGCGCCCGGTCGCGAACTCAGGCGGTGTGCTTCCGGAGCATGCTCGGACAGCAGGTCGACGAAGTGAGCCAGATTGCGGTCCATGAGCTCGACGTCCTCTGGCGACGCCCCTTTCTGAGGCCCGAAGACGCGGGCCGCTCCGCGCTCGCCCAGGAGGGGGCTTCGCACATCGGTGAGCAGGACGACGCCTCCCTCGGGCAGCGGGCGGAGGCCGCTCAGGTCGACCGCCTGGATCGCCGCCAGCCCCGCATTGCCGTCCGCGACATCCACCCCCGCCCGGCTCGTGAAGCGTGCGCCGAGGGCGACGAGTGCGCCGGCCCCGCCATCGGTGGTCGCGCTGCCGCCGAGACCGACCAGTACGCGAGACACGCCCTCGTCGAGGACGGCACCGATGGCCTGCCCGAGGCCGCGGGTGTGCGCGGCAAGCGGGAGCTTCGCAGCGAGCAGCCCGAGCCCGCTGGTCTGCGCGACCTCCACCACGGCCGTTCCGCCCGGTGCATCCGCCGATGCGGGCAGCAGTGCCCAGCGAGCGCTGACCGGGCGTCCATCGGGGCCGTCGACGACGACACGTCGCTCGCGGGCACCGGGCACAGCCGCGAGGAACGCATCCACTGTGCCCTCGCCGCCGTCCGCCATCGGCCGCAGGACGATCTCGTCAGCCGGACGGACGTGCTGCCAGCCCTCGGCGATCGCGCGGGCGACCGCATCGGCAGCGGCGGACCCTTTGAAGGAATCCGGCGCGACGACGATTCGGGAGTTCATGCCCGGGAGGCCGCCGCCTGCGCCCCGATCAGCTCGCCGCGCAGGGGGTGCGAGACGGACGGGATGACGTGCGCGCCGTCGCCGGCCGCCCACCCGGCGGCATTGGCCAGAACGCGTCGCACTCCCGCGTGGAGGTAGACGGGATACTTCTGGTCGCCCGGGCTGAAGTAGAAGACACGGCCGCGGCCGCGCTGGTAGACGAGGCCCGAGCGGAACGCCTCGCCGCCACTGAACGCGCTCACGAACACGGTCTGCTCGGGCTCGGGCACATCGAAGTGCTCGCCGTAGGTCTCGTGCGCATCGATCACGAGAGGTGAGGCTACACCGGCGGTGAGTGGATGGCCGGGTGCGGTGGTCCACACCGCCTCGCGATCGCCATCGTCACGCCAGGCGAGCGAGCACGTCGTGCCCATGAGCCGCGTGAAGATCTTCGAGAAGTGACCGGAGTGGAGGACGACCAGGCCCATCCCGCCGAGCACGTGCCGCTGCACGCGTTCGACGACCTCGTCCGCGACGCGGTCGTGGGCGAGGTGACCCCACCAGAAGAGCACGTCGGTCGCCGCGAGGACGTCCTCGGTGAGTCCGTGCTCCGGCTGGTCGAGGGTGGCGATGCGGACCTCGACCCCAGCGCCGAGGTGCTCGCGCAACGCCGAGGCCACCGCCCCGTGGATGCCGTCCGGATAGAAGGGCATGATGTGCGGCTCGATGACCTCGTGGACGTTCTCGTTCCACACGGTCGCACGGATGGCGGTCATCACGGGGCTCCGATCTTCTGCGACAGGTCCAGAGCGAGCGCGGCAGTCCAGCTGAACCGCCGTGTCCCGCGCGGGTCGGACGAGTACGGGTCGAGGTACTCGGGGAAGTCGTGCTTCAGCGCGCCGTCGTCCATGTTGCGCGACAGCAGCTCCGCCTCGTCGGTGAATCCGCGCTCGTAGAGCGCCTCGGCGATCAGCCACGCCGTGTTGAACCAGGAGGGACCGCGCCAGTACCGCGCCGAGTCGAACGTGGGTGCGGTGAGGTCGTGGCTCGGCACCATGGCGACCTCGCCCAACCGGAAGTGGGGGCCGCGCAGGAGTTCGAGCAGTTCAGCCGTGTGGGGCGACTCCGGGAGCAGGAGAGGAACCAGCCCCGACACCGTGCGGTAGGGCTGGAGTTCGCCGCTCCGCACATCCCGAGCCACGTAGCAGCCCAGCTCGGGCGACCACAGGCGTTCCAGCTGGTGCCCGATGCGACGCGCCTCGGCCTGGTGCGGTTCGGGATCGGCGCCCACGAGCTCTGCGATCGCTGCGAGCGACAGCTCCGACCGCGCCCACAGCGCGTTGAAGGCCGGGTCCTCGAACTGGAACGGGAACTCCGCGTCCGCGTCGTCGCAGTCGTGGTCGCGGTAACGCGCCGCCAGGTAGAGGTACTTGCCGTACTCGCCGTTCGACGGCCTGTGCCCGGCGTCGGCGTGCAGGAGGTCGGGGCGCGGGATCTCGTCGGCGTAGGTCTGCGTCATCCCGTGCAGGCACGCATCCCAATAGGGCGAGTTGTCCATGCCGCTCTCCCAGGGATGCACGACCCGGGCGAGCCCGGAGGCGCCACCCCGGCGGTCGCGCAGGTACTTGTGCCAGCGGACCAGGCGCGGGTACGCCCGCTGCAAGAAGCGGCGGCGGGTCGATTCGGCGGGGTCCGCCTCGTGCACCATGAGCGCGGCCAGAGCGTGGTTGGGCGGCTGGACCAGCCCGGACGTCTCCACGGGCGGCGATCCGGGGATGCGGCTGCTGTGCCAGAAACTCACGCCGGGGGAGTAGCCGTCGTCGTGGCCGGAGTGGAAGACGATCTGCGGCAGCCGGCCGTCGCTCCACTGGGCGCTCAGGATGGTGTCCAGCTCCTGCTGCGCGCGGCGCGGCGACAGGTGACGCAGGCCGATCGCGATGAATGCGGAGTCCCAGCTCCACTGGTGCGGGTAGAGCCCGCCGGCTGGCACGGTGTAACCGCGCCTCCAGTTGCTCAGCAGGACGCGCGCGGCAGCCGGAGCGAGGGCGTTCACAGGTACCGCCGGAGCAGCGGCGGCACCTTCGGCAGCACCGACTCGGCGGGGCCCGAGAGCCGGCTCTCGACGGCGATCGACCGCTCGTAGCCGATGGCCTGGACGGTCGCGCCGAACAGCGCCCAGTCGACGTGACCGGCACCCGGTTCGAGCCGGTTCGAATCGCTGGCCTGGAGGTGGCCGATGTAGGGCGCCACCTCCAGCAGGGCGGCGGCCGGATCGGCCTCCTCGATGTTCATGTGATAGGTGTCGGCGACGATCCGGACCGCGGGGGAGCCGACCTCGCGGAGGAGAGCGGCGGCCCCGGCCATGGTGTTCACCAGGTAGTCCTCGTAGCGGTTGAGCGGCTCCAGGAACAGCTCCACGCCCTCCCGCTCGGCATGCTCGCCGAGTCGGCCGAGCGCATCGATCAGGATGTCGTGATCCTCCGCGGGGGTGCGCGGCGGTTCGAACGGAGGCAGGCGCCGCGAGAACATCCCGTACGAGCCGGGCGTCATCACGCCGACTCCTCCGATCTCGGCCATGACGGTGAGCTGCGAGGAGAGCTGCGCGATCGCGTCCTCTCGGAGGTCGCGATCGAAAGCGCCGATGAAGTGCGACATCTCGACGCACGTGGTCGGCATGACCACGCCCGCGGCGGCGGCGCGCTTCAGTTCGGGCAGACGTTCTGCGAAGTGGAAGTCACCGCGGCTGCGCAGCTCGATTCCGTCGAAGCCCCACGCGAGCGCCGCCTCGAACTTCTGCTCGAGCGAATCGCCCGGCAGGTGCTGTTCCTGGACCGTCAGCTGGTTCATCAGAACTCCAGCACCACCTGGAGGGCGGCCGACGGGTCCGTGTCGAGCAGGCGGTAGGCCTCGGCGGCATCCGCGATCCGGTAGCGGTGCGTCACCAGGGAGGCGGCGTCGAGCCGGCCGTCAGCGAGGGCCTCCACCACCGTGCGCTGGAGGCGCGGGACGTCCCAGCGGGCGCGGAGGCGGTTCGGCGCGGAGCCGATCTGCGAGGCGAGGAGCTGGACGCGGTTGTGGTGGAACTCCTCGCCGAGGTGAAGCGGAGTCGCCTCACCCTGGTAGAAGCCGGAGGCCACGACCGTTCCGTCCGCGCCGACTGCCCGCATGGCGGACTGGAGGGCGTGGTAGTTGCCGCTGAGCTCGATCGCGGCGTCGGCGCCCGCGCCGCCCGTGAGTTCACGGAGCGTGAGCGCGAGGGAGTCGTCCGGGGCGAGGGCGTGCGCGGCGCCCCAGCGCGTCGCCGCGTCACGGCGGGAGGCGATGCCGTCGACGGCGAACACGGTCGCGCCGTTGAGCGACGCCAGGCGCGTGGCGAGGAGGCCGATCACTCCCTGGCCGAAGACGACCACCGTGGATCCGACACCGAGGTCCGCGGCGAGGACGCCGTTGAGCGCGATCGCACCGACGCGCACGAAGGCCGCCGCCAGAGGGTCGAGACCCGCGGGAAGAACGTGACCGCGGAGCGCCTCGACGGTCAGGATGCCCTCCGCGCGGTGGCCCCAGATGCCCCATACCCGGTCTCCGACGCGAGGAGCATCGGCGGGGAGCCCGCCCTCGGGCTCGGAGATCTCGACGACCTCGCCCACTTCGGAGTAGCCCCAGCCGTCGAGGGGGTACGCGAGCTGTCCGCTTTCCGCGCCGCCGCGGAACAGTCGCAGTTCCGGGTCCCAGTGGGAGGTCAGGTAGGGATTCGTCCCGCGATACGCCGTGAGTTCGGTGCCGGCGGAAATGCCGGAGTACAGCGTTCGGACCCGTACCTGGCCGGGGGCGAGCTCGGCCCGCGGAACGTCGATCACCTCGACGGTACGCGGGGCGGCGAAGCGGAGAAGGCTGTTCATGCGACCGTCCTTGGTTTCGTGATGGCGACTACATTAGCATCGTGATTGTGCTTCTTGTGTATAGACATTATGCATAAGTTCGATTACTCTCCAAACACACCCACCCCCCAGAGAGGAGACGCGATGATGACGTCGCGCATCACGAAGATCGTCGCCGGTGCGACGCTGTTGGCCGCTGGCGCGGCGACGCTGGCCGGCTGTTCGGGCAGCTCGAACAGCAGCACCGGTGACAAGGGCAAGACCATCACCGTGTGGTCGGAAGAGAACCAGCCGGACCGCGTCAACGCGACCAAGGCGATCATCGACGGCTTCACCAAGAAGACCGGCATCCAGGTCAAACTCGTCCCCGTCGACGAGAACCAGGTGCCCCAGCTGGTCGCCTCCGCCGCGATCTCGGGCAAGCTGCCCGACGTGATGGGGGCCATCCCGCTCTCGCTGGTGCGCCAGCTCGACTCGCAGAAGCTCCTCAACCCGGACTCGGCGGCGAACGTGGTCAAGAACCTGGGGCAGAAGACCTTCGTGGAGTCGGCCCTCGCACTCGACCGCGACGGGGACCGTCAGCTCGCCGTGCCGGACTCGGCCTACGCCCAGATCCTGGTCTACCGGAAGGACCTGTTCGAGAAGGCAGGCCTCACGCCGCCGACCACCTACGCCGACCTCGAGAAGGCAGCGAAGACGCTCACCTCCGGCAGCGACTACGGCATCACCCTCGCGACCGATCCCGCCGACGTCTTCACGTCGCAGACGTTCGAGTCGCTCGCGCTGGGCAACGACTGCCAGCTCGTCGACAGCAGCGGCAAGGTCGGCCTCGACTCGAGCGCGTGCAAGACCACCTGGAACCTCTACGGGTCGCTCGCCCAGAAGTACTCGCCGCAGGGCACCCAGACGGTCGATACCACCCGCGCGACCTACTTCGCGGGACAGGCGGCGATGGTGGACTGGTCCACGTACATCCTCGACGAGCTCGGCGGTCTGCAGAACGACGCACTCCCGACCTGCCCGCAGTGCGCGTCCGACCCGACCTGGCTCGCCAAGAACAGCGGCATCGTGACGTCGATCCAGGGACCGGACGGCAAGAAGGGCGCCACCTACGGTGAAGCGACCTCCTGGCTGGTGACGAAGAAGGCGAACGCCTCCGCGTCCGAGAAGTTCATCGAGTACATGCTGTCCGACGGCTACCTGAAGTGGCTGGGGATGGCGCCGGAGGGCAAGTTCCCGCTGCGCACCGGCACCTCGGCCGACCCGAACGCGTACACCGACGGCTGGAAGAACCTCGAGGCCGGAGTGGACACCAAGAAGAAGCTGTCGGACATCTACGACGCAGCCACGATCGACGCGCTGCTCAAGGTGCCGTCCGAAATCGACCGCTGGGCCATCCCGCAGGGGCAGGGCGCGCTGCTCGGACCCGTCAACACGCAGCTGCCGATCTCCAAGGCGGTTGCGAGCCTCGGTTCCGGATCCAGCCCGAGCGAGGCGGCCACCACCGCGACGGACGCCGTCGAGCAACTGCAGTCGAAGCTGAAGAAGTGACTCCATGACGCAACTGGCACCACCCCCTACGCCGACGAAGGCGGCCCCCACGCGGGGCCGCCCCCGCCGCCGGTCCGGTCTGGCAGGCCGCGACAACCGCGCGGGCCTCGGCATGGTCCTTCCGACCACCATCATCATCCTGGCAATCGTGATCGTGCCGGTGATCTGGAACCTCATTCTGGCCTTCCAGGACACCGACTTCACCAGCATCGCCGAGAACGGGCTCCTCAACTCGTTCACCCTCAACAACTTCGTCGAGGTCTTCACCGATCCCGGCTTCTGGTCTTCGCTGTGGACGACGATCGTCTATTCGGTCTTCTCGACGGCAGGATCCATCGTCGTCGGACTGATCGCGGCGCTGTCGTTCCGCGCACCGTTCCGCGGTCGAGGCGTGGTGCGGTCTCTGATGCTGCTGCCCTACGTCGCGCCCGTGGTCGCGGTCACGTTCGTGTGGCAGATCATGCTGAACTCGCAGTTCGGGATCGTGAACACACTCGGCAAGGAGTGGTTCGGCTGGGAGCATCCCATCGACTTCCTCGGCAAAGCCCCGTACGCGCTGATCACGGTGATCTTCTTCGAGATCTGGCGGTACTTCCCGTTCGCCTTCCTCTTCATCACCGCGCGTCTGGTCGCCCTCCCGCGCGACGTCGAGGAGGCGGCCCTGGTGGACGGGGTCACCCCCTGGCAGAACTTCCGGCACATCGTGTTCCCGCAGCTGCTGCCGGTCATCTCGCTGCTGTCGGTGCTGCGCCTGATCATGACGTTCAACAAGTTCGATGACGTGTACCTGCTGACGGGTGGCGCAGCCGGCACCGAGGTGTCGGCGGTCCGCGTCTACGACACCCTGATCGGAAGTTTCGACATCGGTGGCGCGGCGGCCAACGCCTTCGTGCTCTCGGCCATCCTCGGCGTCTTCCTGTTCGTCTACGTCAAGTTCTTCGCCGGGAAGGGAGACGACGAATGAGCCGGATCGTCGTTCAGAAGCGCACCTTCGGAGCATTGCGCTGGGTCGTCATCGCGGTCCTCGTCGTCGCGACCGTGTTCCCCTTCTACTACATGGTCGAACTGAGCTTCGTCCCGATCGAGCAGGTGCTGCTGCACCCGGACCGGCTGTGGGTGCCGCTGCAGAACATCACGCTGCAGACCTACGCCGAGGTCCTGAAGCCGCAGGAGGACGGCGGCCAGGGCTTCGCGCAGTTCATGCTGAACTCCGCACTCGTCGCCATCGCCGCGGTCATCATCACGCTGATCGTCGCGATCCCCGGATCGTATGCGGTGTCGCGGCTCAACTTCTTCGGCCGCCGCCAGATCAGCTCGCTGTTCCTCGCGGTGTATCTCTTCCCGACGATCATCATCGCCATCCCCCTGTTCGTCGGCTTCTCCGCGCTCGGGATCCGGGAGTCGCTGGTGTCGCTGGTGATCGTCTACATCGCGCAGACCATCCCCGTGTCGATCCACATGCTCCGGTCGTACCTCCGCTCCATCCCGGAGAGCGTGGAAGAGGCGGCGATGGTCGACGGCGCCGGGCGGTTCCGTATCCTGTGGCGGATCACGGTTCCCTTGGCGATGCCATCCATCGTGTCCACCGGGCTCTACGTCTTCATGATCGCCTGGAACGAGTTCCTGTTCGCGCTGCTGTTCCTCGCGGCCGACCGCGACCTGTGGACGGTCTCGCTCGGCCTCTCCCAGCTCTCGAACGGCATCGAAGTGTCGAAGACCGTGCTGATGGCCGGCTCCGTGCTGCTGACCATTCCGATCATCGTGCTCTACGGACTCGCCGAGCGCTCGCTCACCGAGGGCCTCACGAGCGGGGCGGACAAGGGGTGACGGACGAGTCCGGCCGACCTCGTACGATGGGGAGGCGAACGTGGGTCCCCCCGGAGGAAAGGCGGCCGATGAGCTCGGGTCCGGGAGATGTGCTGCAGTTGATCCGCCGCTCCGAGGCCACCACTCGGCGTGACATCCAGCAGGTGACCGGTCTCTCGCGGGTCACGGTCGCTCAGCGCGTCGACGCGCTCATGGATGCGGGGCTGGTGACCGAGGTCGCGGGAGGCGGCGGAGCGACGGGCGGACGACGCCCGGACCGCTTGGCCTTCCACTCGGCGCGCTCGCTGCTCGCCGTCGCCGCGGTCGATACCGCTCACTCCCGGACGGCTCTCACCGACCTCAGCGGCCGCATCCTCGCCACCGACACTCTGGACGTCGCGATCGTCGACGGGCCGAAGACGGTGCTGGATGCGCTCGCCGCATCCATCCGCGGGCTCATCGAGACATCGGGCGACGACCGGAACGTGGTCGGATCGGGGATCTCGGTCCCCGGTCCGGTTGAACCGAAGACCCGGCGCCCGGCGCAGCCGCCGATCATGCCGGGCTGGGACGGATATCCGATCGCCGACCATCTGAGCGAGGCGCTCCCGGTCCCGACATTCGTCGAGAACGACGCGGACGCCATGGCTTTCGGCGAGCAATCGACCAACTTCGGCGACAGCAACTCGGTCTGCCTGGTGAAGGTCTCGACGGGTATCGGCTCGGGGCTGGTCATCAACGGCTCGGTGTACCACGGCATCGACGGCGGAGCGGGCGACATCGGTCACATCCGGCTCGCCGGTGAGGATGCGATCTGCCAGTGCGGATCGCGCGGCTGCCTGGCGGCGGTCGCGAGCGGCCGTGCCGTCGCCATGACCCTCGCCGAGCGGGGTTTCCCCGCGACCTCCGGCCGCGACGTCCACCGTCTGCTGCGCGCCGGGAACGTCGAGGCGCTCGCTCTCACGCACGAGGCCGGCCGCAGGATCGGCGAGGTGATGGCGACGGTGGTGTCCATGATCAACCCGGGCGTGCTCGTCGTCAGCGGTGACCTGGCCTCCAATGAGCTCCTGGGCGGCCTGCGCGAGACCCTGTACCCGCGGTCGCTCCCTCGGGCCACCCGCAATCTCGACATCCGGCTCGGCCAGCTCGGCGAGGACGCCGGACTGATCGGAATGGCGCGCATCGTGACGGATGCGCTCTATTCAGCCGAGGCGATCAACCACCAGTTCGCACTCTGACCGGAGGGCGCTCCTGGGCCGCTCCACAGGTCCTCCACAGCTCCTCCGCTACCCTGGAGGGCGTGAATTGGTGGGTCGTGGGCATTGTGGCGGCGTTCGTCGCCGTCATCGCGGTCGCTGTGAAGCTCGGCTGGATCGATCTCTCCAACAAGGCCAACCGCGGCTCCGGGACCATGAGCGGCGCCATCGGCGGATCACTCGACGAGGTGTTCGCGCCCGCCCGCCACGAAGCGCAGCAGGAGATGGACCGCCAGTCGCTGCTGCCCGCTCCGGCGCCGCTGCCCGGTGACCGCGGCGACGGCGGCTGGGAGGGCGGAAAGATCACGCTCGACCTCGGTGTCGCCGGTCACGGCCAGCGGGTGCCAGGGCGTGAGCCGAACGAGGACGGCCGTTCTACCGCGTCAGCAGGTCCGCGTAGTCGGGACGCTCGCTGATCCAGCTCCGCACGTAGGGGCAGGAGGCGACCACCCGGAGGTCGGAGTGAGCGCGCACGTCGTCGAGCGCCGTGCGCACGAGCGTCGAGGCCATGCCCTTCTCCCGCTTGGCCTCATCGACCTCGGTGTGGGTGAACACGATCGCGTCGTCCTGCATGTGGTACTCGGCGACGCCGATCGGCTCGCCGTCCTGGAGGAGGGCGTAGCGGGATCGATCGGGCTGGTTCTCGACGCTCAGGCTCATGCGCCAACGCTACCCGGCCCTGTGAAGTGATCGGGGGCGGTCGAGGTGGGGGTTCAGAGGTGGGGCTGGTACGGCGCCCAGGTCTCGAGGTCGTACTCGAGTTCGATTCCGGAGTAGAGCCGCACCACCCAGCGGCGCGAGTCGCCGCCGGCGAACTGGCCGGTGACGGTCTCCGTCACCCAGTCGCCGTCGGGATCGCGGCTCCAACGGACGAGTCCCACGTGCTCGCGGAGTCGCGGCGCGTGAGGGGGGTGCAGGTAGTCGTTGTCGTTGAGCATCAGCTGCCTCCTTGCGCGCATCGTGCACCGGATGCCCGCGTCGGTGCACTAGGGACTTATATGCCCTCCTCCACCGCTTCCAGGGGCCACTCCAGCTCGACGCCCGAACGCAACCGAACGCAGACGACGCTCCCCATCAGGTCGACGCGTTCCACTTCGGGATCGTTGAACGCACGGACCCACGCCAGAAGCCGGGGGTCCGGCACCGACTCCGGTTCGTCGTTCATCTGACCACCTCATCCCAGCGAAGCGAGGGTCACCTGGGATCAGCTTGGCGGCAGAAAGGCCACTTGGCTAGATGTTTTCGGGCCCCGAAAGTGTCTAGCCAACGAGGGTGCCGGCGCTCACCATGGCGAGCAAAGGGGAAGAGGGGGGAACCATGACGTCACCAGATGGGCGCCCGCAGCGCACGCCCGGACGCTTTCCGGTGTGGGCGATCGTGCTGCTGGCCGTGCTCGCGGCAGTGGTCCTGATCGGTGCCGGGACGCTGGGCGGGCTTGCGATCCGGTCGGCCGGCACACTGGGCGCGCTGACCGCTTCGCGAGTTGCGAGCGCCCCCTCCCCGTCGGTGTGCAACGCCGAGCAGGTCGCGAGCGACGTGCTCCCCACCATCGTCACCATCGGCGTCGTAGCGGGCGATGGATCGGGTGGCACAGGCAGCGGTGAAGTGATCACCTCGGACGGGTACATCCTCACCAACAACCACGTCATCGCGCCTGCGGCGGACGGCGCCGAGATCACCGTCCTCTACAGCGACGGCACGACGCACCCCGCGAAGCTGGTGGGCCGTTCGGAGCGAGCGGATGTGGCCGTCGTGAAAGTCGACGCGACCGATCTGCCGGTCATCCAGCAGGGCGACTCGGCGTCGCTGAAGGTCGGGCAGCCGGTGGTGGCGCTGGGTGCGCCGCTCGGGCTCTCCAGCACGGTGACGACCGGAGTCGTCAGCGCCCTCGGCCGAACGGTCCCGGTGCAAGGGGACGGCGACCGGAATGCGGTGCTCGCGAACGCCATCCAGACCGACGCGTCGATCAACCCCGGAAACTCGGGAGGCGCGCTGGTCGACTGCGACGGCCGCCTGGTCGGTGTGAACTCGGCCATCGCGACGGTCCCCAGCGCCTCCGGCGTTGCGGGAGGCGGCAGTGTCGGGATCGGGTTCGCGATCCCCCAGGCGGTCGCCATGCCGATCGCCCAGCAGATCATCGACACGGGCAAGGTCACGTACCCGACGTTCGGGATCGGTATCGCGCCGATCCAGTCGGGCCAGAACGGCAGCGAGCAGACGGGCCTCTACGTTCAGACGGTGACACCCGGCGGTCCAGCAGCGGATGCCGGAATCGAGCCGGGCGACATCATCACGAAAGTCGACGGCAAACCGGTCGGAAGCATCGACGACCTGACGGCCATCCAGCTGACCCACAAGCCCGGCGACCAGGTCACGGTCACGTACGAGAGGGACGGGAGCACGCAGACGACGGACGTGACGCTGGGCAACGGGTAGGTTAGGGCGGCGCGTCGACCGCACCAGGTCAGAGCTGGAGGGGCAGCGCCTCGACCGTCGACTTGAAGCGGTCGATGATCCGGTAGGCGTCCGCCGACCCGCCCTCCTCGACGCGCACGGTGTCGTAGACACGGAATTCGAGGGCCCGCAGTTCGGTCAGCCGCTCGGACCGCTCGTTGAGGAGAGCGGAACGCAGCGGCGAAGACGGGTCTCGCGGGATGAGAGGGGTCACCACCTCTCCGCGCCATCCGTCCGTGATCACGCTGATGAGCCGCGCCGCGCGCTCGCGGGGGCCGTAAGGGGTGGGCCTCATTTCGTCCTCTGGATCTGCCGGTGAGGTGGGTGCGCCGTCGACCGATTCGGTGGCCGAGGCTCTCACCTGTATGGACGCAGCTCAGGGGAGAACGTGACGCCGATCCGTCATTTGCCCAGGTTCCATTGCGCTCTGATCTGCTCGGCGGTCAGCGCCACGCGGTAGACCGCCGCGTACGCGAGGTCGCCCGTGAACTCGCGCTGCGTCGGCGTATCCGGGCCCCAGCTGTCGAGGTTGTCGAAGCCGACGCGCCAGTAGCCGTCGAAGTCCTGCGCGCTCACCACCGCGTCATCGTGCGCGACGCGCTCGCCGTCGACGTAGAGCGACATCCCCTGCAGGGAGAGCGTCGCCGTCGCCTGGTGCCAGTCTCCATCGGCGTAGCCGCGCGTGGAGGCGACCGTGTGCACGGCGCCCGGGAACACGCCGAAGACGAGCCGCCCGTCGTCTGTCAGGAAGAGGTGGCGGTCGTAGTAGGTGGACAGCCCCTGAGCGCCCGAGCTGTAGCCGATCAGCCGGCCGCCGCCCGCTGTCGTCCTGAACCAGATCTGGACGCTGAAGACGTCGGTGGGCACGTCAGCTGTGCAGTCGCGAAGGGACCACGCGGCCCGGCCGGACGATCGGTCGTATTCGGCTGGTCTCGCGTGGATGAAATCCACGGCGCTGCGTGCGTCGCCGTCATCGAGCCGGTAGCCGGCGTACGTGTCACCGGCCGGCACCGATCGGACGGCCGCCTCGCGCCGTGGAACGGACTCGGTGACCGGCGTCGACGGGGTGGCTGTGGGTTCGCCCGGACGCGCGGCCGGGGGGATCGGGAGCGCGGAGCCCGAGTCGCGCGAGGGCGCGAAGGGGGGCCGTGACCTCTTCGCCGGCGGGTCGGTCGGCCGGGTCGGCGGTGTCGCCGGCTGCTCCCGAGCCTGAGGGGCGGGCGCGTCGTCCGAGTGCGAGCCGTCGGGAGCCGAGCGCCCTCCCGACGGGGGCGGCCCCGCATCGGTGACCGGCGCGCGCGTGCCCTGATCGGGCAGGGCGCCCAGCACCGTGCCCGTCGTCAGGACGGCGGCCACGAGAACGCTGGCGGCCACGGCCGTCGCGCCGGCATGGGAGCTGGAGCCGACGGTGCTGATGAGTTCCTGAACGCGTGCCCTCGGCGAACCCGGTGGGACGGGGGCATCCGCTGCAGCAGCGCTGGTCGTCGAGTTCGCCCAGCCGGCGTACGCGGTGGCGCCCGCCGCCCCCAGCAGGAGCGGAAGGAGGCTGAGCGCGAGCCGAGAGCTGATGTTGCTCGCCTCGGTCGCGGCCCTCGAACAGGATTCGCACGTGTCGAGGTGCTCCACCACGCGCCGTCGTTCCACTCTGGAGAGCTTGTTGCGGGCGTGCGCTCCGAGTCGGCAGACGGTCCAGGCGTGCGCCCCGTCGCCGGGGCCGAGGTCGGCGAGGTGGGCGCTGATCCAGGCCTGGCGAAGACCTTCGCGTGCCCGGACCGTCATCGCGGAGACGGCGTTGGGAGTGATCCCCAGCAACGGCGCGACGTCGCGCGGCGCCATCCCCTCCACCTGCGTGTACCAGAGCACTTCCTGCCAGCTGTCCGGCAGCGCGTAGAACGCCTTGGCGATCGTCTCCCGTTCGATCTTGTCGAGCGCCGTGACCTCGCTGTACGACCAGTCCTCGATCGCGTCGGGGTCCTCGATGTTGGTGGCACTCTTGCGGCGCGACCAGTCGATCGCCACGTTGCGGACCGTCGTCGCGAGGTAGGAGCGGAAGCCCGCCGACGGCCCGTTGCCCTTCTCGACGGCCTTCAGGATGCGCGCAAAGGCCTCGGAAGCGAGGTCGTCCGGTTCGAATCTGCCGGTGATGGCAGCCGCCATGGCGCACGCCGACGGCCAGTGGCGCTTCCAGAGCACGCCATAGGCGGCAAGATCGCCGTCGCGCGCGCGGAGGAGCAGGTCTGAGTCGGAGAGGTCGTCGAGTTCACGAGTCATAAGGGGTCGGGTTCCTTACGGGCATTGCGGGGTTTATTGACTAAGACGCACCCGCTGCCGGATCGTGACGCGAAACGGCCGAATCCGTTTCGCAGGCTCCCTCTACCTCGGGGTGGGGCGCCCCCGGCCTCGCGTCGCGAGGTTCCACAGCCCGGCGATGAGCAGGGCGCCGCCGACGCCGTTCAGGACACCGCCGACCACGTCGGTGCCGTAATGAACTCCCACGTAGAGGCGCGACCAGCCCACGGCGAGCACGAACAGGGCGCCGACGATGAGGACGATCGTGCGGGAGCGCGTGCCGCGGCAGACCATCGCCAGCGCGCTGACGAGGGCCACCGCGAAGACCACGTGCCCGCTCGGGTAGCTCAGTGTGGCGGGGGAGATGTGGAGCAGGTGGGTCAGGCCGCCGGTCGAGGGGCGCGGTTGCGCCACGATCGTCTTCACGACGAGCGTCGTCAGCCAGCCCGCTCCCGTGGTGACGCAGGCGCCCAGCGCCCTGCGCCATCCCACCGCGAAGAGCAGCACCACGAAGACCGCCGCCAGGATCACCGCGACGACCACGGGGTGGTCCAGCCGGTCGAGCACCAGGGCGGCGTCATCGAGCAGCGGCGAGTTGACCCGGTTCACCGCGCTGTCGAGTCCCGCCAGCCGCAACGCCGGCAGCGCCTTCGCGGCCAGGCCCAGGCCGATGGTGAGGACGAAGAGCACGACCGTCCACACGATCCAGTGGGCAGGCGTGACGAGCGACCAGGTGCGCGGGCGACGGGAGTCCATCCCTCGAGCCTAGGGAGAGCTCGCCGCCGAAGACTGGGGATGCCCCACGGGCGCCTATGAGGACGCTCAGTCGGCGATTAGTTGACGTTGGTCACCTAATCGTATATAGTTGATTCTCGTCAACCAATAGTTCTGAAGGATCTGCATGTCCACCACTCTCTCCAGGGATGGCTCACCAGTCGTGATGTCGCACCGCCAGGTGCTCGAATCCCTCTCCGGGCTCCTGCTCGGGATGTTCGTCTCGATCCTCGCGGGCACGGTCGTGTCGACCTCGATGCCGCGGATCATCTCCGAGCTGCACGGCGACCAGACGGCCTACACGTGGGTCGTCACGAGCACCCTGCTCGCGACCACCGTCTCCACCCCGATCTGGGGCAAGCTGGCGGACCTGTTCAATCGCAAGCTGCTCATCCAGCTCGCCCTCGGCCTGTTCGTCGTCGGCTCGGCGCTGGCCGGCTTCTCGCAGGACACCACGATGCTGATCGGCTTCCGGGTCGTCCAGGGCCTCGGCGCCGGTGGCCTGACCGCCCTCAGCCAGATCATCATGGCCGACATCATCAGCCCGCGTGAGCGCGGCCGGTACATGGGACTCTTCGGCGGCATCATGGCCGTCGGCACGGTCGGCGGACCGCTGATCGGCGGGCTCCTCACCGACTCGGTCGGCTGGCGCTGGAACTTCTTCGTCGGCGTCCCCGTCGCGATCCTCGCGATCATCCTGCTCCAGTACACGCTGAAGCTCCCGAAGCGTCCGGCCCGCAAGGTCCGGGTCGACTACCTGGGTGCGGCCTTCCTCGCCTCCGGCGTCTCGCTCCTGCTGGTCTGGGTGTCGCTCGCCGGCAAGAACTTCGACTGGTGGAGCCCGCAGTCCTTCTGGATGGTCGGAGGAGCGGTCGTGCTGCTGGTGGCCATGGTCGTCACCGAGCTGGTGGTGAAGGAGCCGATCATCCCGCTCGGGATGTTCAAGAACCGCACGTTCACGCTGGCCGTCATCGCGTCCATCTCGGTCGGCGTCGCCATGTTCGGGACCTCGGTCTACCTGGGCCAGTACATGCAGCTCGCCCGCGGCGCGAGCCCGACGGAGTCCGGGCTGCTGACCTTGCCCATGATCTTCGGCCTGCTGCTCTCGTCGATGATCGTCGGTAACCTGATCAGCCGGTTCGGCAAGTGGAAGGCGTTCATGGTCGTGGGCTCGGTCCTGCTGACCGTCGGTCTCTACGTGATGAGCACCATCTCCTACGACACCAACTATGTGCTGGTGTCCCTCTACATGCTCATCCTCGGCGCCGGCGTCGGAATGGTGATGCAGAACCTGGTGCTGATCGTCCAGAACACGGTCCAGCCCGAGCAGCTGGGTGCGGCCAGCTCGAACGTGGCGTTCTTCCGCAGCCTCGGCGGCACCATCGGCGTCTCGGTCATGGGCAGTGTGCTCGGCTCCACGGTCGTCAACATGATGAGCGATCGCAAGGACGACCTGCTGGCGGCCGCCGCGAAGAGCGGACCGGCCGGGCTCACGGCCCTGCAGTCGCTGCAGGGGGGCACGCTGCCCGAGGTGAACCACCTCCCCGTCGCCGTCCGGACCATCGTGGAGTCGGTCTACGGCCAGGCGGTGGCGGGCATCTTCCTCATCGCCGTCCCGCTCGCGATCGTGACGATCGTCGCCATCCTGTTCCTGCCGAACATCACGCTGGGAACGAAGACGGCGATCGAGCGGATGAACGAGAAGGCTGCGGGTGCCGACAGCCCTCTGGAGGCCGCCGAGGAGGACGCCCTCGAGGTCGCCGAGGCCCTGATCGGAGCGCCGGTCACCGGGTCGGTCGCGGCGGCCAGGCGGGCGCCGGGTACCGAACCGGGCGCTGGGAACGACCGCTAGACGGGCGCGTTAGGATCACGGCCATGGACAACACGGGACGGGTGGCGGAGGCCCCTGCGGCCTCCGCCGACCGGGCGATCGCCGATGTGGAGGAGCAGTTCACCCGGCTGTTCAACCAGGTGAGCATGTCGATGCGGGATCGCGCGTCGCACATCCACCCGGACCTCCAGCCCGGCGGGTACAAACTACTCAGCACGATCGTCCGCAGCGGACCCGTCCACGCGGGCGCGCTGGCGACCATGCTCTACACCGACAAGAGCGTGATCAGCCGGCAGGTGCGAATCCTCGAAGACATGGGCTTCGTCGAGCGGCAGACCGACCCGACCGACCGTCGGGCGAGCTTCCTGGCCGCGACGCCTGTCGCCATCGAGAAGGTCAATGAGGTGCGCGCGGCCGATCAGGCCAACCTGTATCGCAGCCTGCGGCGTTGGGACGAGGGCGACGTGCGCCGGCTCGCGGAACTCCTCGAGCGTCTGAACGACGTCGCGCGATAGTCGCTCCCGGTGGCGATTCAGCGGGACGCTGGTACCCTTCGACGGGTATGCCCTCCGCATCCGCCCCTCTCCGCCCCCGCGGCCGCTCGACCGGCCGTCGTGCCGCCGTGCCGACGCAGCGGGTGCGCATCCGGTTGCCGAGGCACAAGCGCCGTCCGGCGATGCCGCTGCACTACCGGATCGGGGTGACGTTCGCCGTCATCGGACTCGTGTGCGGATTCTCCATCGTGCCGACGGACGAGGCGCTCGCCTCGACATTGCGGATCGCACCGTCCACGACCCTGGCGCCCGGCGCTCCGGGTGTTCCCGGCGAGCGCACGCCCGGGCAGGCGCCCGCCCAGCAGCTGCTGGTGGATGCGACGATCGCCGCCCCGGTCGTCAACCGCGAGAACCTCAGCGCGACGGACGGGCTCCAGACCCTCGCGCGGGTCGGCACGAACGAAGCGTGGGCCAAGCTCGTCCTGATGTTCGGCGGCTGGCCGCAGACCGACGCGAACGTCACGGTCATGCTGCGATGGATGCGGCAGGAGAACGGGCCGCCCGACTGGTGGAACCGCAACAACCCCCTGAACAACGGCTACGGCTCGGGCGGCGGCGCCGGACTCGGCAGCTACCCCGACCTGGTCACGGCGGCGGAGTACTGCGCTAAGAACCTGCAGCGGGGTTACCCGGAGATCGTGGCGGGGCTGCAGGCGGGCACGTCGGCCGACGCCACGGCCGCCGCGATCTGGGCGAGCCCGTGGGCCACCAGCCACTACGGCAACGGGACGCACTGGAGCACGCGCCCGGTCGACATCGTGCAGGCCCCCGCCTCCGCCTGGGGCCTCTGACCCCTCCCTTCTCGTCTGACTGCGTCGAGGTGCACGTTGTGGCGGGTAATGCCGCCGAATAGGCGCCAGAAGGTGCACTTCGGGGCTTGATTGGTGGGGGAGCGGGTCAGGACTTGGCGAGGTAGGTGCGGAGGCGCTCGAGGGGCCAGGTGGTGATGATGCGGTCTGCGGGCACACCGTTGGCGACCGCGCGCGCGGCGCCGTACGCGAGGAAGTCGAGCTGGCCGGGCGCGTGCGCGTCCGTGTCGATCGAGAAGTAGCACCCGGCGTCGAGGGCGCGCTGGATGAGGTCGTCCGGCGGATCCTGTCGCTCGGGCCGCGAGTTGATCTCCACCGCGACCTGGTTCTCGACGCACGCGGCGAACACCGCGTCCGCGTCGAACTCGGAGGGCGGACGCGTTCCCCGCGAGCCCTGCACCAGCCGGCCGGTGCAGTGGCCGAGCACGTTGGTGTGCGGGTCCCGGATCCCGCCGAGCATCCGCTTCGTCATCGTCCGCTTGTCAGAGCGCAGCTTCGAGTGGACGCTGCCGACCACCACATCCAGCCGCGTCAGCAGTTCCGGGGTCTGGTCGAGAGTGCCGTCCTCGAGGATGTCGACCTCGATGCCCGTGAGCAGGGTGAGGGATCCGGTGTCGAGGCCGGCGATGACGTCCAGCTGCTCCTGCAGCCGCTCCGCACTCAGACCGCTGGCGACGGTCAGGGTGGGGGAGTGGTCCGTGATCGCCTGGTACTCGCGGCCCAGGGTGGCGGCGGCCGCAGCCATGACCTCGATCGGAACCGTGCCGTCCGACCATTCGGTGTGGCTGTGCAGGTCGCCCCGAAGCTGGGCGAGCAGCTCGATGCCGCCGGTGTCGAGCGGGGCGGCGTTGCGCTCCCGCAGGTCGGCCAGGTAGGAGGGCACCTCGCCGTCGACCGCCTGGGCGATCACCTGGAAAGTGCGGTCGCCGATCCCTTTGGTGCGCTTGAGCCGGCCGTCGGCGACGCGTGCGGCGAGCTCCCCCTGGCCGATCCCGTCGATCGTCGCGGCCGCTCGCCGGAAGGCCTGCACCTTGAAGGTCGGGGCGAGTTCCCGCTCCAGCCAGAAGGCGATCTCGTTCAGTGCGTCGACGGCATCCATGGGGCCCATGCTCCCACCGTGTCGGTGGTACCCGGTACCGTCGCGGCATGGGGAGGATTATCTTCGACACGGCGGCGACCCTCAACGGGTGGATCGCCGACGAGCACGACTCGCTGGCCTGGCTCTTCGCGGTCGAGGGCGGCGAGGTGCCGGACGCCGAGCTGCTGCCCTCGGGGGCGACCGTGATGGTGGAGGGGCGCACGACGTACGAGTGGGTGCTGCGCGAGTCCGACATCCTCAGCTCTCCCGAGAAGTGGCAGGAGTTCCACGGCACCCGGCCCGCCTTCGTGTTCACGCACCACGAGCTGCCGGTGCCCGAGGGCGCCGATATCCGGTTCGTGTCGGGGTCGGTGATGGATGCGCTGCCTGCCATCCGCGAGGCTGCTGCCGGCGGCGACATCTGGGTCGTCGGCGGTGGCGACCTGGCCGGGCAGTTCTTCGACGCCGGTGCGCTGGACGAGTTGGCGGTGTCGATCGCGCCGGTCACGCTCGCCGGTGGAGCGCCGCTGTTCCCGCGACGGGTGGAGTCCGACCGCCTCCGTCTCGAGTCGGCGACCGCAATCGGCCAGTTCGCGCGGCTCCGGTACACCGTGCATCCCGCGGCTCCGGCCTCCTGAGATAGCGTGGGTCGCGCTCGACGGAGGGAACCGACATGACCGCTACGGCCGACAGCCACGACGTGATCCGCGTGCAGGGGGCACGCGAGAACAACCTGAAAGATGTCAGCGTCGAGCTGCCGAAGCGGCGGCTCACGGTGTTCACCGGGGTGTCCGGCTCGGGCAAGAGCTCGCTCGTGTTCGGCACGATCGCCGCCGAGTCGCAGCGGATGATCAACGAGACCTACAGCTCGTTCGTCCAGGGGTTCATGCCCTCCCTCGCCCGGCCGGACGTGGATGTGCTCGAAGGACTGACCACCGCGATCATCGTCGACCAGGAGCGGATGGGCGCCAACGTCCGCTCGACGGTCGGTACCGTCACCGACGCGAATGCGATGCTGCGCATCCTCTTCAGTCGGCTGGGGCAGCCGCATATCGGGTCGCCGCAGGCGTTCTCGTTCAACATCCCCTCGGTGACCGGCAAGGGCGCCATCACGGTCGGCGGCAAGACCGAGCGGCGCGAGTTCAGCCAGCTGGGCGGCATGTGCCCGCGTTGCGAGGGGATGGGGTCGGTGAGCGACATCGACCTGACCCAGCTGTTCGATGAGAGCAAGTCGCTGGCCGAGGGCGCCATCACGATTCCCGGCTACACCGTCGACGGCTGGGCGGTGCGGATCATCGCCAACTCGGGTTTCGTGCCTGCAGACACGCCCATCCGCGACTTCACGGAGCAGCAGCGCACGGACTTCCTCTACAAGGAACCGGTCAAGGTCAAGATCGAGAACATCAACATGACCTACGAGGGCCTCATCCCGAAGGTCCAGAAATCGTTGCTGTCGAAGGATGTGGATGCGATGCAGCCGCACATCCGGGCCTTCGTGGAGCGAGCGGTCGCCTTCACGACCTGCCCGGAGTGCGGCGGAACGCGGCTGAGCGAGGGTGCGCGATCCTCGAAGATCGCCGGAATCAGCATCGCGGACGCGTGCGCGATGCAGATCACCGACCTCTCCGACTGGGTTCGTTCCCTCACCGAGCCGTCGGTCGCGCCTCTGCTCCGGAACCTGCAGCACCTGCTCGACTCCTTCGTCGACATCGGGCTGGGCTACCTGTCACTCGACCGCCCCTCCGGCACGCTCTCGGGAGGCGAGGCGCAGCGCACGAAGATGATCCGGCACCTCGGGTCGTCGCTCACCGACATCACGTATGTCTTCGATGAGCCGACGGTCGGCCTGCACCCCCACGACATCCAGCGGATGAACGAGTTGCTCCAGCAGCTGCGCGACAAGGGGAACACGGTGCTGGTCGTCGAGCACAAGCCGGAGGCGATCGCCATCGCCGACCATGTCGTCGACCTCGGGCCGCGGGCCGGGTCGCAGGGCGGCGAGGTCGTCTTCGAGGGGACGGTCGAGGCGCTTCGCGCGAGCGGCACGCTGACCGGTCGGCATCTGGACGACCGCGCCCGGCTCAAAGAGACGGTGCGGACTCCGAAGGGGGCGCTGGAGGTCCGCGGGGCCCGCGAGCACAACCTGCAGGGTGTGGATGTCGACATCCCGCTCGGCGTGCTGGTCGTCGTGACCGGGGTGGCAGGGTCGGGCAAGAGCTCGCTCATCCACGGGTCGGTCGCCCCGCGGGACGGCGTCGTGGCCGTCGACCAGGGGGCGATCCGCGGATCGCGGCGCAGCAATCCGGCGACGTACACGGGAATGCTCGAACCGATCCGCAAGGCGTTCGCCAAGGCCAACGGCGTCAAGCCGGCGCTGTTCAGCGCCAACTCCGAGGGTGCCTGCCCCAACTGCAACGGCGCCGGGGTGATCTACACCGATCTCGGCGTCATGGCGGGGGTCTCGACGGTCTGCGAGGTGTGCGAGGGGCGACGCTTCGACGAGTCGGTGCTCGAGTACACGCTGGGCGGGCGCGACATCAGCCAGGTGCTCGCCATGCCGGTCGCCGAAGCCGAGCAGTTCTTCGCGGAGGGCGACGCGAAGCTCCCGGCCGCCCACGCCATCCTGAAACGGCTGTCGGACGTGGGGCTCGGCTACCTGACCATCGGCCAGCCGCTTACTACTCTGTCGGGCGGGGAGCGGCAGCGGCTGAAGCTGGCGACGCACATGGCCGAGAAGGGTGGCGTGTACGTGCTCGACGAGCCCACGACCGGGCTGCACCTCGCCGACGTGGAGCAGTTGCTTGGCCTGCTCGACCGGCTGGTCGACAGCGGCAAGTCGGTCATCGTGATCGAGCATCACCAGGCGGTGATGGCGCACGCCGACTGGATCATCGACCTCGGTCACGGGGCCGGGCACGACGGTGGACGGTTGGTCTTCGAGGGCACACCGGCGGATCTCGTCGCCGACGGCTCCACCCTGACCGGGCAGCACCTGGCGCGTTACGTCGGCGCCTGAGCCCTCCGGTCTACGAGAGCTCGAGGGTGAAGTAGCAGCTGTTGGGGTCGTCGGTATACGCGTCGAAGGGAGGGCACGGGCGGAAGCCCGCCCGCTCGTAGAGGCGCCGCGCCGGAGCGAAGAAGTCCATCGATCCGGTCTCCAGCGACACCCGCCGGACGCCGCGCGAGCGCGCGTCGGCGAGTGCCGCATCCAGAAGCACTGCTCCGACGCCCTGGCCTCGGCGCAACGGGTCGGTCCGCATGCTCTTCAACTCGTCGTGACCGGATTCAAGGGTCGCGAGCGCGACAGTGCCGACGATGGCCCCCGAGTCCACGGCAGTCCACAAGCGGACATGGGGTCGTTGCAACCCGGCCAGATCGAGGGCATGCCGGCTGTCCGCCGGAGCGGTGGGCTCCATATCGTCCAGATGCGCCTGGAGGAACTCGGCAAGGGCCGGGTCGGCGAAGTCGGCTCGGGTGACGACGAGGGAAGCGGTCATACATCCGACGCTAGCGTGGGTGCATTTCGCACGCGTTTCCCGCCGCTCGGCCGAGGCGGGTTCAGCGGGTCGGCTCCTACGCTTCCGCAGGCTCAGCGTGCTCCGCGCGCTCCGCGTCCAGGGTCAGCCGCTCGGGCTCCTCGACGAAGGGATCCTCGCCCGCGAGGACCCGGCGCATGCGGGCACGGTCGAGTCCGCCCGTCCACCGTCCCACCAGCAGGGTGGCGACGGCGTTGCCGGTGAAGTTCGTCAGGGCGCGCGCCTCCGACATGAAGCGGTCGATTCCCACGATGAAGCCGACGCCGTTCAACAGGTCGGGTCGATGCGCCTGCAGACCGCCCGCGAGGGTGGCGAGTCCCGCGCCCGTCACACCGGCCGCGCCCTTCGAGGCGATGATCATGAAGACGAGCAGGGAGAGTTGCTGACCCAGGTCCATCGGCTTGCCAAGGGCCGAGGCGATGAACAGGCTCGCCATGGTCAGATAGATGGCCGTCCCGTCGAGATTGAACGAGTATCCCGTCGGCACGGTGATCCCCGCGACATGCTTCGAAACCCCGGCGTGCTCCATCTTGGCGATGAGTCTCGGGAGGGCGACTTCGCTGGAGGAAGTCGACACGATCAGCAGGTATTCGCGCCCGAGATAGCGCATGAGCCGGAAGATGTTGGCCCCCGCGACGATCCAGAGCAGGCCGCCGAGGATCACCGCTATGAACAGGGCGCAGGTGAGGTAGAACGCGCCCATCAGGGTGCCGAGCCCCACCAGCGCGGCGATCCCGGCGCTGGCCACGACCGCGGAGATGGCGCAGAAGGCTCCGACGGGGGCGGCCCACATGATCATGGTGAGAATCCGGAAGACCAGGCCCTGAAGGCTGCCGATCGCGTCGAGGATCGGGCGGCCCTTCTCACCCATCCGCTGCAGCGCGAACCCGGTCAGCAGAGCGACCAGCAGCACCTGGAGGATGCTCCCGTCCACCAGGGAGGAGAACAGCGTGGCCGGGATGATCCCGAGCAGGAATTCGGTCGTGCCCGCCGCGGCAGGCGGTGCCGTATAGGTGCCGGCGGCGAGGTGCAGCCCCTGGCCCGGATGGATCAGATTGCCCACGGCCAGGCCGATCCCCAGGGCGACGGTGGACATGACGATGAAGTAGGCGAGCGCGATGCCGCCGACCTTGCCGACGGTCGCGGCTTTCGCCACCGAACCGACGCCGAGGACGATGGTGCAAAAGATGACCGGTGCGATCATCATCTTGATCAGGGCCACGAAACCGTCGCCGATCGGTTTCAGGTTCTTGCCGAACTCCGGCGCCATGAGACCGACCACGATGCCGGCGGCGACGGCAACGATGACGGCGACGTAGAGGACATGAGTGGACCGGGCCGCTTTCCGGGTCGGCTGTGGAGAGTGAGCGAGCGACATTGCATCGACCTTCCGTGAGGTGGCTGGAGCCCTCGGTTGAGTGCTCCCCTTACCTCAGACGGGGCGGAGGTGCGATCGTGACGCGGCTGGTGCGTCTCAGCGCCGCAGGTCGGCGATGGTGAGAGCGGCGTCGATGAGCCCGAGGTGGGAGAGCGCCTGCGGGAAGTTCCCCCAGAAGGTGCCGCTCTCATCCATCATCTCGGCGTAGAGGCCCACGTCGTTCGCACGCGCCACCAGGTCGTCCATTAGCGCAGATGCCTCAGCCACGTCGCCGACGCAGGCGAGCGCCGCCGCCAGCCAGAACGAGCAGGCGACGAACGGCCGCTCGCCTTCGGCCGCCGCGCCGGTGAACCGGTACAGCAGCGGTCCGCTGCCCAGCTCGCGGCGCAGCGCGACGATCGTGGACCGCATCCGCTCGCCCCGGTCGAACCCGCTCGGCGCGTGCAGCAGCACCGACGCATCCAACTCGTCCTCGCCCGCGACCATCGTGTATGCGCCGAGACTCTCCGACCAGCAGTGCTCGTCGACCCACTCGTGGATGAGGTCGGCCTCGCGCTCCCAGCGCGCGGGATTGCCGTCGGCCTGGCCCAACTCCGCGAGCTGCCGCGCGGCCTGAAGGGCCTGCCAGCACCCCATCTTCGACGACGTGTGGTGGCGCAGCTCGGTCAGCTCCCACATCCCCGAGTCCGGCTGGCGCCAGACGTCGCAGACCCGGTCGGCGACGTCGGAGACGAGCCGTCGGGTCGGGACGTCGAGCACGTTGCCGGCCGTCGCATACGCGAGCGCGACGCTGAGCAGGTCGCCGTAGACGCCCAGCTGGAGCTGGTCGGCCGCCCGGTTGCCGGTGACGACCGGTCCGATGTCGTTCCAGCCCGGGACATCGTGGGTGCGCGGCTCGGCGCAGGATTCCTCCCGCAGCCCGTACAGGATGCGCAGTTCCGCATCGTCGCCCTTCACAGCGCGGAGCAGCCAGGAGATCGCGGCGTGCGTCTCCTCGCGGAGCCCGAAGCGGGACAGCGCCCGAAGTGTGTAGGCGGTGTCCCGCACCCAGGCGAACCGGTAGTCCCAGTTCTTGCCGCCGTGCGGGGTCTCGGGGAGCGACGTGGTCGCCGCGGCGGCGATCGCGCCCGTCGGTGCGTACAGCAGCAGCTTCAGCGCGAGGGCGCTGCGCTGGACCGCGTCCGCCCAGGGCCCGGAGTAGGAGAAGGTGCGCGACCACAGCTCCCAGTTCGACACCGTGCGGTCGATCCCGATGTCGACATTGCCCGGGTCGGGCAGGTGCAGCGGCTCGTCGTCGGTGGCGACGATCGTGAGCGTCCTCCGGCTTCCCGCGGTCACGCGGATGCGTCCGCCGAAGCGCGGGGCGTCGGTGTCGTCGACGGCGTCGACCAGCCCCGTGACGCCGATGTTGACCGTTCCCACCCGCAGGATGCGACGCCCATCGACGTGCTCGGCCCACGGGCCCGACGTGCCGAGCACCGTTCCCGGCTCCACCGACCAGTCCATGACGACCGTGCCGGAGACACCTTCGATGCGCCGCGCCAACTCGAGCCAGGGCAGGCGCCCGGCGACGCCCGTCACCAGCGCGTCGGTGACCACGGCAGTGCCGGTCGCCGTGGTGAACGTCGTCTCGAGCACGTTGGTCCCCGGCAGGTACCGCCGCACGGCCTCGAACGCGCTCACGGGATGCAGCAGCATCCGGCCGCCGTTCTCCCGATCCAGCAGCGAGGCGAAGACGGGAGGGGAGTCCAGGCTCGGGATGGGCAGCCAGTCGACGGTGCCGGAGCGGTCGATCAGCGCGACCGTGCGGCCGTCGCCCAGGGCGGCGTGGTCCTCGATGGCGGCATCGCCCATCCCGGCCGTGGTCACACCTTCTGCAGGCCGGCGGCCGAGATGACCGCCTCCCGGAACAGGGGGGTCAGCTGCTCGGCGGTGGGTCGCTCCGCCGGATCGCTGGAGGTCATGGCCAGCAGGATGCGCGTCCAGTCGTCCGGCAGGTTCTGCGGCACCGGCGGTTCGTGGTCGAGGCGCGCAAGGGCCGCCTCCACCGCGTCGCCCGGGTAGGTCACCGTGCGCGTGAAGCACTCCAGCAGGACGAGGCCCAGGGAGTAGATGTCGCTCGCCGGGGTGGCCGGCTGGCGCATCGCCTGCTCGGGGCTCAGATAGGCGGCCGTCCCGGTCGTCTTGCCCTCGTCGGGCTGAGCCGCCACGCCCGTGATTCCGCTGGCGATTCCGAAGTCCGTCAGCCGTGCGCGGGCGCGGAACGTGGTGGTGCCGTACGACACGAGCATGATGTTCGACGGCTTGATGTCGCGGTGGACGACGCCGTTGGCGTGCACGTACTCCAGCGCCTCGGAGATGTCGTACGCGATCTCGGCCGTCTCCTCAAGCGTCAGCTCCCGTTCGTCCAGGACGGCGGCGAGGTCGGTTCCCGAGACAAGCTCCATGATGAGGAACGGGCGCGGGTCCTTCGGCGCGGTGTAGTCGATCCCCGCGTCGATCAGCGACACGATCCCGTGGTGGCTGAGGCGCGCGAGCGCCGCCTGCTCGGTGCGGTACTGAGCCATCTCCTCCTCGCCGCCGGAACGGTAGAGCTTGATGGCGACCTCCCGTCCGAGCAGCTCGTCCGTGGCGCGGAAGATGCTCGCCTCGCCGCCGCGGCCGATCACGTGCTGCGGACGGTATCGCCCCAGCAGCGCAGGGATGGTCGAGTCGGCCATCAGCTGTTCCGAGACCTCAGCAGGGCGAAGGACGACTCGCCGAGGATGACGCTCTCGCCGTCGGCGAGAGTCAGCTCGGGGTCGCTCGAGAGCTCCAGCTCCCAGTCCGCGCCCCTGGCCTCCGGCAGCACGAACTCCACGCCGTTTCCGGCGGCGTTCAGCATCAGCAGGAACGAGTCCGCCCCCTCGTGACGCAGCTCGAAGGCGATGGTCCGCGCATCCGGGTCGCCCCAGTCCTCGTCGGCGAACGGCTCGCCGTCGGCGCGCAGGATGCAGACCACATCGGGGCCGCCGACCTCCGGTGCATGGCGGTACCAGACCGGTCGCAGTGCCGGCTCGGAGCGCCGCAGCCGGATCAGCTTCGACGTGAACGCGTGCAGGTCCCAGTCGGCGTTCTGCCAGTCGAACCAGGAGATCTCGTTGTCCTGGCAGTACGCGTTGTTGTTGCCCCGCTGGGTCCGGCCGATCTCGTCGCCGCCGAGGATCATCGGCACGCCCGCCGACAGGAGCACGGTGGCCAGGAAGTTCTTGCGCTGCCGGATGCGGAAGGCGGTGATGCCCGGGTCGTCGGTGGGACCCTCGACGCCGTAGTTGCTGGACCGGTTGTCCGATTCGCCGTCGCGGTTGTCCTCGCCGTTGGCCTCGTTGTGCTTCTCGTTGTAGCTGGTGAGGTCCGCCAGGGTGAACCCGTCGTGCGCCGTGACGAAGTTGACGCTGGAGAGCGGCGCGCGCCTCGAGTCCTCATAGATGTCCGGGCTTCCGAGCACACGCTGCGAGAGGGTCGAGAGGACGCCGGGCTCACCCCGCCAGAAGTCGCGCACGTCGTCCCGGAACTTCCCGTTCCACTCCGACCAGTCGGCCGGGAAACCGCCCAGCTGGTAGCCGGCCGTATCCCACGGCTCGGCGATCATCTTCACCCCGGCGAGTGTCGGGTCCTGCTGGATGAGCGTGAGGAACGCGCTGTGCAGGCTCGCGTCGCCGCCCTGCCGGGTCAGGGTCGTGGCCAGGTCGAAGCGGAAGCCGTCGATGTGCATGTCCTCGACCCAGTAACGCAGCGAGTCCATGATCACCTGAAGCGCCGCCGGGTGGCTGACGTTCCAGCTGTTGCCGGTTCCGGTGGTGTCGAAGTAGTGGGCCGCGTCGCCCTCGACCAGCCGGTAGTACGAGGGGTTGTCGATGCCCTTGAAGCTGTAGGTCGGCCCCATGTCGTTGCCCTCGGCGGTATGGTTGTAGACCACATCCAGGATCACCTCGATGCCGGCCGCGTGGAGTGCCTTCACCATGCCCTTGAACTCGTCCACCTGGTGACCGGTGTCGCCGGTCGCGGCGTACTCGTTGTGCGGTGCGAAGAAGCCGATGGAGTTGTAGCCCCAGTAGTTGCGGAGGCCCTTCTCCTTCAGGTGCGCATCCTGGACGAACTGGTGGATGGGGAGGAGCTCGACCGCCGTGACGCCGAGGTTCTTGAGGTACTCCACCGCGGCGGGGTGGGCCAGACCGGCGTAGGTGCCGCGGAACTCCTCCGGCACCCACTCCATCAGCTTCGTGAAGCCCTTCACGTGCATCTCGTAGATGATGGTCTCGCTCAGCGGCGTGTGGGGTCGCTCGTGGTCGCCCCAGTCGAACTCCTGGCGGTCGATCGCGACGCCGAGCGCGACGTGGCGTGCGCCGTTGGTGTCGCTGCGGCGCCGGGGGCGCCCGAGCTGGTGGCCGAACACGGCTTGGGTGTTGTCCCAGGAGCCCGTGACCGCACGCGTGTGCGGGGGGAGCAGCACCTTGGCGGGCGAGAACCGGAGACCGTTGGCCGGGTCCCACGGGCCGTCGACGCGAAGTCCGTACCGGGTGCCCGGGACCAGACCGGGGACGAAGCCGTGGAAGACGTGTCCAGTGCGGTCGGTCAGCTGGGTCTGCTTCTCGCGGCCGCGCCCGTCGAAGAGCGAGACGATCACTGTGTCTGCGTGCTCGCTGTAGACAGCGACATTGGCGCCGCCCTCGCGCAGGGTGATCCCCAGCGGGTACGGCGTGGAGCCGGCGGTCATCGGTCTGCTCCGTCGCAAACTCGGCTGCCGGGCGGGCAGCAGTACAGGGGACGGGGCAGGGACACGGTGTCTCCGATCGGCGGTAGACCGCCACGATACCGGGGGCGCGACGCTCCCTCCAGGCATTGACACGGAGCGGCCGGGACGTTAGACGCGGCTCATAACGGTGAAACCCGCGCCTCCATCCACGTCACCACCTCGACATGCTCGGCGCTCCCGTCGGCTACGCGGCGTATGAAGACGTCGGCTTCGTGGACCGGCCCGCTGGCCAGATGAAAACCGTTCAGCGCCAGGAAGGTCTTTGCGACGATCCATGCGAGGCGCTTGTTGCCGTCGGCGAGTGGATGGTTGCGGTTGATAGCGACGAGCAGAGCCGCGGCCTTGGCGAGCTCGCCGTGATAAACCTCCTCGCCGAACACGGGCAGCGGTGCTGCAAGAGCGGACAGCAGGAGATTGCTATCGCGTACGTGAAAGCCGAGCTGCTGGATCAGCCCACGCACATCTCGCGGCTGGAGGTACTCGGTCACCGGGAGAGTGCGTCGAGCAGCGCTGCGTCCTCCGCGAGGATGCGGTCCATGATCGCCCGGGTGCGCGCAGACGTGTCGAGTCGGGCGGCGCGCTCTTCGAGCGCGAGCTTCACGACCTCGGTCTTCGTCCGGTGCTCGGCGCGCGCCAGCGTTTCGAGAAGCTCTTCGTGCGCGGCGTCAAGCCGCAGGTTCATGGCCATTTCGCCTCCTGCTGTACCAACTGGTACCTCAGTGTATCAATCTCGCCCTGATCACACCCGGGTCACGCGCACCGCCTCGCCGAAGGCAGCGACGGCGTCTGAGGGCGCCGGGCCGAGGCCGGTGCCGGAGAGGCTGACCTCCACGAGCAGACCGCCCCGGGCGAAGCGGAAGATGCCGTCGCTGTACGCGACGTCCTCTGCGGGAGCGTCCACCGGCACGGTCCGGCGGAGCGCCGTCAGGGTGCGGTACCAGTCCAGCATCCGCGCGTTCTCCGGTCGGTCGCGCTCCGTCCAGTCGAGCTTCGATCGCTCGAAGGTCTGGGGGTCCTGGGGGTCGGGGACGACCGCCGGATCCCAGCCCATCTTCGCGAACTCTGCGATGCGGCCCTCGGCCGTCGCGGTGCCGAGTTCGGGTTCGGGGTGCGACGTGAAGAACTGCCACGGCGTGGTCGCCGCCCACTCCTCTCCCATGAACAGCATCGGCGTGAAGGGCCCGAGCAGCGTGAGCGCGGCAGCCACGGCCAATCGGGCCGGGTCGAGGGTGGCCGTCAGCCGGTCGCCCGCGGCACGGTTGCCGATCTGGTCGTGGTCCTGGCTGAAGGCGACCAGGCGGCGGAAGGGGATGTCCGCGTCGAGGGGACGGCCGTGGTGACGCTCGCGGAAGCTCGACCAGGTCCCGTCGTGGAAGAAGCCACGCTGGAAGACGCGGACCAGCGCATCCGGTACGGCGAAGTCCGCGTAGTATCCGGTGGCTTCACCCGTGAGGTTGGCGTGGATGCTGTGGTGCACGTCGTCGTCCCACTGGGCGTGCAGCCCGAATCCGTGATGCGAGCGCCTGCGGATCAGCTTGGGGTCGTTGAGGTCGCTCTCCGCGATGAGGGTGCGCGGTCGCCCGGTCTCGCCGGCGAGCTCGTCGGCGAGCACCGCGAGCTCCTCGAGGATGTGCGTGGCGGTGTGGTCCTGCAGCGCGTGCACCGCATCCAGCCGCAGCCCGTCGACGTGCAGCTCGCGCAGCCAGTATTCGGCGTTGTCGAGGATGTAGCGCCGCACCTCGTCGGAGAGCGGGCCGTCGAGGTTGACGTTCACGCCCCAGGTGCTCGCGCCCTGACCGAGATACGGACCGAACTTCGGCAGGTAGTTGCCGCTCGGACCGAAGTGGTTGTAGACGACATCCTGGATCACCGCCAGGCCGCGCTGGTGGCAGGCGTCGACGAAGCGCTGATACGCCGCCGGTCCGCCGTACTGCTCCTGCACGGCGTACCACAGCACGCCGTCGTACCCCCAGTTGTGCGTGCCGTTGAACGCGTTCACCGGCAGCACTTCGATGGCGTCGACGCCGAGGTCGACCAGATGGTCGAGGCGCGCGACGGCCGCGTCGAGGGTGCCCTCGGGAGTGAAGGTGCCGATGTGGAGTTCGTAGATCAGCGCGCCCGTCAGGTCACGGCCCTCCCACGCGCCGTCGGCCCAGGTGTGGCCGCGTGGGTCGAACTCGCGGCTCAACTCGTGGACGCCGCGGGGCTGGCGGCGGGACCGGGGGTCGGGGAAGGGGCCCTCCCCGTCGACCACGAAGCCGTAGTCCGCTTCACCCTGCGGGAGACCGGGCGACTCGGCGAGCTCCCACCAGCCTCCGGCCGGATCCGTGTCCGTGGCGGGGATCGCCGTGAGCGGGAACGTCCCGAGCCCGGAGATGACGACATCCACGGTCCGAGCCGTCGGTGCCCAGACGGCGAACCGCCGCTCGCTCTGGCCGCCGGTCATCGGGTCACCGCCAGCAGTGCGACCGGGTACCGCTCGAACACGGACGCGACAGGGACGCGTCCGCGGTGCTCCCGGCCGGTCAGTTCATCGCGCACGGGGTTGTCCCCCAGATCGACGGTGGTGTCCGCCCAGCCGCCGGTGGCGGAGAGGCCGACGGGCAGGCGGGTGGCGAGCGCGATGGCGCCGCCGCGGTCGAACCCGACCACGTGCCCGGCGCGGGAGCCCTCGGCATAGACCGGACGATAGCCGGTGAAGAGCTCCGGCCGGTCGCGCAGCAGACGGAGGGCCCGGGAGGTGACCAGCACCTTGGCCGCGCCCGACGAGTCGATCTCGGGCTGCCATCCCTCATCGATGTGGGCGAGGAGACCGGCCGACACGTCGAACTCCACGGGGCGCCGGTTGTCAGGATCGACCAGCGACCGCTCCCACCGCTCCGATCCCTGGTACACGTCCGGCCGCCCGGGGGCGAGCAGCTGCAGCAGCTTCGCGCCCAGGCCGTTGCTCGCGCCGGGGGCCTCGATGACCGCCGCCAGCGCCTCCACCTCGGCCCGGACGCGGTCGTCGTCGAAGGCTGCGTCGATCGCGGCGGCCATGCGCGCCTCGAAACGCTCGTCCGGGTCGGTCCAGGAGGTCGATGCGCCGGCCTCGCGCGCCGCCTTCAGCGCATAGTCCTGAAGGCGCTCGCGGGATGCGGGCCACGCACCGACGACCGCCTGCCAGAGCAGGCTCTCCAACGATCCGTCGCCCAGGGAGACGTGCTCGCGCACCGTCCGCAGGAACCGCTCGAAGCGTCCCGGCAGCTCGGCCAGCACGGCGATGCGCGCGCGAGTGTCCTCGCCGCGCTTGGTGTCGTGGGTGGAGAGTGCGGTCATCGACTCCGGCATCCGCCGCTCGCGGTCCTCCTGCCGCCGGTGGAACTCCTCGGGCGAGACGGCGAACTCCGCGGGATCGCCGCCGACCTCGGTGAGCGAGGTCAGGCGCGTGAAACGGTAGAAGGCGTTGTCCTCGACGCCCTTCGCCATGATGGCTCCGGTCGTCTGCTCGAACCGGTCGCCGAGACGCTCGGTGATCCGGACGATCACCGGAGCGAGGTCCGGCCGTGACTCGGCAGCGGCGCGGCGAGCCTCATCGAGGTACTCGGCGCCGAACGGAAGGTAGCTGCGGTACACGGGGAACCAGGCCGCGAGCTCGGCGACCGCGTCCGCGGTCTCCTCGTCGGTTCCCTCGCCCAGCTCGCGGACCACGCGCAGCACCTCCGAGCGCAGGATGCCGTCGGCGACGGCCCGCTTGCGGCGGTGCACGAGTTCGATCCAGTCGCCGTTCTCCTCCCGGTCGTCGAACTCGCCTGCCAGAGCCGTCAGCGGGCCCTCACCGGAGGGGTCGACGAAGACCCGGTCGATCGTGCCGAGGGCGTCGTAGCCGGTCGTGCCCTGGACCGGCCAGTCGGGCATCCGCTCGTCGCCCTCGATGATCTTCTCGACCCAGATCGGGGCGTCGCCCGCCAGAGCGCGGAGTCGCTCCAGGTACTGACCGGGATCGCGCAGGCCGTCCGGATGGTCGACGCGCAGCCCATCCACCAGGCCCTCGCTCAGCCAGCGGCCGATCTCGCGGTGGGTGTCGTCGAACACCTGCTGGTCCTCGACCCGCAGCCCCGCGAGCGTCGTGACGGCGAAGAACCGCCGGTAGTTCAGCTCGGCGTCGGCCCGGCGCCACGACATCAGCTCGTAGTGCTGGCGGTCGTGCACCTCGCGCGGAGTGCCGTCGCCGGTCCCGGGAGCGATCGGGAACCGGTGGTCGTAGTAGCGGAGCTCGCCGTCCTCGATGCGGAGCGCGTCCTCCTCGTCCGGGCCGTCGCCCAGGATCGGGAGCCGCAGCCGGCCGTGCCCGAACTCCCAGTCGATGTCGAAGTACGAGGCGTACCGGGACTCTTTGCCATACGTCAGGAGGTCCCACCACCACGGGTTGACCGCAGGTGTCGCGACTCCCATGTGATTGGGGACGATGTCGACCAGGACCTTCAGGTTGCGGCGGTGGGCCCCATCCGCGAACTCCCGCAGGGCCTCGGGACCGCCGCGGGATGCATCCACGCGGCTGTGGTCGACGACGTCGTAACCGTGCATCGAGCCGGGTTCCGCTTCGAGCAGTGGGGAGAGGTACACCCAGTCGGCGCCGAGGCGGTCAATGTGGTCGAGCACCTGGGTTGCATCGCGAAGGGTGAAGGCGGGGGAGATCTGAAGGCGGTAGGTGCTCACAGCCTTCATTCTGGAGGAGGCCCGACCGCGCGAGTAGGCCTTGAATAACTGCGGCCTGCGCATTGCTAGACAGGAAAGTTATACGTATAGACTAACTATTCCGCGTCGGACGTCGTCGCGTCATGGACAGGAGCGATCGTAAATGGGAGTGCTGAGTTACGGGGGCACGGACTACCACTTCGGCGATCGGCTGCTGTCGCACCTGCAGGTCGTCGTCACCACCAAGCTGCGCCGGCGGGAGAGCTTCGCCCTCAGCTGGGTGCCCGACGGAGACGGCGGGCGGGAGGCGATCTGGGTGGACAACGGCTTGCCCATCCGCTTCCGCTACGACGAAGCCACGATCGCACCCCTGAACCGGGAGTGGCTGGAAGCTCTGATGGATGGAACGCACCGGCCGAACGGGCTCCTCGTCATGCCGGAGCCCGCGCAGACGCCGGTCAGAACGTAGCGGGCGGTCGCCGATGCGGGACCGTGGGCAGGACGTTGTCGGCGCCGAGGTCGTCGGTGCTGAGGTCGTCGAGGCTCTGCGCGCGTTCAGTGTCGCGGAGGCCGCGCTGCGGCGTCGCTCGAAAGGCGCGCGGCGCAGGAGCGAGAACGACATCGCGGCGATGCGATACCTGCTGCGGGCGCACGAGGCGGGGCGCTCGGTCCGGCCGAAGGAGCTGGGCGAGTACCTCGGCATCCAGAGCTCCTCGGTGACGGCGCTGCTCGATCGGCTGGAAAAGGCCGGCCGCATCCGGCGGGAATCCAGCCCGGTCGACCGCCGCGCGCTCGTCGTCGTCCCGACCATTCCAGAGGACGAACGCCAGCGCGCCACCATCGGGGATGTGAGGCCGGAACTCGCGGAGGTTGCGGCATCCCTCGGCCCGGAGCAGGCTCGAATCGTCCTCGGTTTCCTCCGCCGGATGCGCGACACAGCAGACGCCATCGACCTCGACTGAAAGGGAGCCGGCGCCGTCGCGCGCCCGGCCGGTGCTCCTCGCGGTGGCCGCGAGTCGCCTGAGCGTGCGGTGGGATGTCGCTGGGCGGGGGTAGACCACTCGCGAGACGGGTGGGAACGTCTGTGGGGTACCGGACAACGAAAGGGGACCCCATGGGACTCGACGACAAGATCGAGAACGCTGGCGAGAAGCTGGGCGGCAACGCCAAGGAAGCCACGGGTAAGGCCACTGGCAACGAGCGCCTCGAAGCTGAGGGCAAGGGTGACCAGGTCAAGGCCGACATCAAGCAGGCCGGCGAGAAGATCAAAGACGCCTTCAAGAACTGACTTTTCCACGCGACGCCCCCGACTGATCAAAATCGGACGGGGGCGTCGTCGCGTCCGCCGATTCAGCTCCCGTTCACGGCAGATCCCGCTTTTGTTCACGCGGCCGGGGGAGTAGTTTCCCGGTCATGGGAGACCGTTCGGAGCGGGCGCGGGCCTGGCGCAGAGAGGGTGTGGGCATCCTCCTCGCCGCTCTCGCGCTGATCGCCACGGTCGCCGTCGCCGTCGCGATCCCGACCCAGGGCGAGAACCCGCGCGCGTGGGGGGTCGTGCTCTGCGGGCTGGCGACCGTCGCACTCTGCGTCGATCTCGCGATCCGGAACCGGCGCCTCCTGCGTCACTACCGCGGGGACGACCTCGCCCCCCGGCGTCACACGCGTGCGAAGGCCGCCCGGTAGCGGGTCGGGGGAACGCCCACCTCGGCGTCGAAGTGGTGCCGGAGGAGCGTGGCGCTTCCGAAGCCGCACTGCCGCGCCACCTCGTCGATAGGCAGGTCCGTCGTCTCCAGGAGCAGCCGGGCGCGCAGGATGCGCTGGGTGGTCAACCACTGCATGGGCGAGACGCCCGTTTCCGCCACGAAGCGCCGCGAGAAGCTGCGCGTCGACATGTGCACCCGTTCGGCCAGGCTGCCGACGGTGTGCGCCTCCTCGAGCCGGTCCGTCAGGTGGTCGAGCAACTCGCTGAACGTATCGTTCTCGCAGTCGCTGACCGGCTTGTCGATGTACTGGCGCTGACCGCCGTCGCGCTGCGGGGGGACGACCATGTTGCGGGCGATCGTGTTGGCGACGGCGCTGCCGAGTTCGCGGCGGACCAGGTGGAGGCTGGCGTCGATCCCCGCCGAGGTGCCGGCGCTCGTGATGATGCGGCCGTCGTCGACGAAGAGGACGTCCGGGTCGACCCGTGCCTCGGGGAATCGGCGCTGCAACTCCGCCGAGTAGCGCCAGTGCGTGGTGCAATCACGACCGTCGAGCAGGCCCGCGGCACCGAGCGCGAATGCGCCGGAGCAGACGCTGAGGAGGATAGCGCCCCGGTCGTATGCCCGGCGCAGCGCATCCAGGAACTCCTCGGGATACTCGTCGCGCACCGTCGCGGCGGGCACGGCGATGAGGTCGGCATCCTCCATCGCCTCCAACCCGCGTGGGGCCGTGAGCGTGACTCCGACCGCACTGCGAATCGATGCGTCGGGATGGATGGTGCACACCCGGAAGTCGAACGGCTCGAGGCCCGCGTAGCTGCGGTCGAGCCCGAAGACCTCGCAGACGACGCCGAATTCGAACATGGCGAAGTCGTCTATGAGGGGCACCGCGACGGATCGGATCATGCGCCCGAGTGTAGTGGCCGAATCTTTGCGAAGATAGACCTGAAGCCACCTCGTGTCCGAATATTTACGTCCGTAACGTATGAGTCATGGCAAACACGACATGGACACAGGGTATGGAGCATGGCTGGGTCCGCCGCCCGGCGCGGACCGTCGGAGGAGAGCCGATCGCGCGGCGACGGTTCGTCCTTAGCGACTGGCTGCCCGCGGCGATCCTCGCCCGCGGCGGTCACGTCGACCGCGAGACCGAGCGCGCGCTCGGCGACCTGCGCGCCGCCCAGGCCGCGCGCGACCCCCGCCGCTAACCCTCGGGGGACTTCGCATTCGTGACGAATCGTCGCTCTGCTAGGCGCAAAGCGCTCATTCGTGACGAATCTCGCTTCCAAGGCAGGGCGCACATTCGTGACGAATGGTCGGTTCGGTGGCGGCAAAGCGCTCATTCGTGACGAATCCGTTGGGGGGTGGGGGACGCGACGGAGGAGCGCCGCACGAGCCGGGCGTCGAAGACGACGGCCTCGTCGTCGACCCGCTCGCCGTGGATGCGCTGCAGCGCCAGCCGCGCGGCCGCAGCACCCAGCTCGTAGATCGGCTGCTCCACGACGGTCAACGGCGGCGTGGTGATGCTCGTCCACTCCGGGTTGTCGAACGCGATGAGAGACACGTCCTCCGGGATGCGCAGGCCCAGCGTGCGGATCGTCTGGAACACGGTCATCGCGATCAGGCTGTCGGACGCGATGATCGCGGTGACGGGATCGGGGCCACCGAGGAGTTCGCGGGCGACCACATCCACCCCCCGACGGCGCGCATCGAGCCGGATGTAGTCCTCCGGTGACGGGATGCCCGCGTCGGTGAGCGCCTCCATCACCCCATCGACACGGTCGGCGACGCTGGACATCGTGATGGTGTCGCCCGGCGTGTAGGCCGGTGCGCTGTGGTCGTGGGTCGAGATGAACGCGATGCGGCGGTGCCCCTCAGTGAGCAGCTCCGCGGTCGCGTGCGCAGCGGCGGTGCGGTTGTCCACGGTCACGGAGTCGTAGTGCTCCCCGTCTGCGCGGCGGTCGAGCAGCACCAGCGGCCGCCCGGCCGCCCCCACGTTCGCCAGGTGGGCGACGCGGGCGGAGGAGGCCGGCGCGACGATGAGCGCATCCACCCGCTTGTCCAGCAGGACCTCCACGGCGGCCTTCTCGGCATCCACGTCTTCATCCGAATTGGTGAGGATGACGTCGTAACCGGCTTTGCTGGCGACGTCGGAGATCCCGCGCATGGCGTGGGCGAAGAACGGGTTCTCGATGTCTCCGACCACGACGCCGATCGTGTTCGAGCGGCCGGTGTTCATCGACTTCGCCAGCGCATTCGGCCGGTAGTTGAGCTCCTCGGCGGCGGCCTGGACGCGGGATCGGACGGCGTCGCTCACCTGGCCGTAGTCGCCGAGGGCGCGGGCCGCCGTTGCCTTCGAGACCTTCGCCGCGCGGGCGATGTCGGCCACCGTGGCGGCGCGACGGGACTCGGGGCGTGGGGACATCGGCGGACCCTTCCTGTTCGCGTCTCCCGTGTTGACGTAACCGGGAAACGTGTTGTAACGTCCCAGAAAACCAACTGAGACCGGTCTCAGCGTAATCGCCAGAGACCGGTCTCAGCAAGAAGCAGATCGACGAGGATCGCGTCCCGCTCCACGTCGGCACTCCCCACACGATTGGACCCCGCAGTGAAACGACGCACCCTCCTCCGGCCGGCCGGGCTGCTGGCCGCCGCGGCCACCGCCGCCCTGGTCCTCGCCGCCTGCAGTTCCGGCGGCGCCTCGGGCGCCTCCACCACGGACAACCCGTACGGGCTCATCGAGGCGGGCACGGTCCGCGTCGCCAGCCTCGGTGACGCGAAGCCGTACACGTTCACCGACGCGAGCGGCAACTTCACCGGCTTCGACGTCGAACTCTTCACCGATGTCGTCAAGCGCGCGAAGCTCGGCAAGGCCGTCTTCACCGGACAGGACTTCTCCGGTCTGCTCTCCGCGGTCGCCAACCACCAGTTCGACGTCGGCGTCGCCGCCATCGGCATCACCGACGAGCGCAAGAAGACGGTCGACTTCTCCGACGGCTACCTCGCCGGCTACCTGACCGTGCTGACCACGAAGACCTCCGGCATCGACTCGGCAAAAGACCTCGCCGGCAAGCGCCTCGGCGTCGTGCAGGGCACACTCCAGGAGGCGTACGCGGTCAAGAACTTCCCCAAGGCGAGCCTCGTCCGCTTCCCCGACAACAACGCAGCCGTCTCGGCGATCAACAGCGGGTCGGTGGATGCGCACTTCCTCGACTACGAGGCCGCGAAGAGCTACATCGCCCAGTACCCGGCGCTGAAGGACGCGGAGGACATCCCGTCCTTCGACGCTCCCGCCGGATTCGCCATCGCCAAGGGCAACCCGGCCCTCAAGAACGCGCTGAACAAGGCCCTCCACGCGGCTATGGAGGACGGCACCTGGAAGACGCTCTACCAGAAGTGGTTCCCGGGCTCGCCGATGCCCACGCAGTACCTGCCGAAGGCGGAGCAGACCGCGACGCCGACCCCCGGCAAGTAACGCGGACAGGAGATCCCCATGGACTGGCTCACCACCATCACGCACACCTTCTTCGACATCCCCTCGATGCTGCAGGTCTTCCCGCAGCTGCTGGGCGTCGGGCTCGTCAACACGCTGATCATCTCGATCGCGGCGACCATCATCGGCGTCGTGCTCGGCATGGTGGTCGCCGTCATGGGGATCTCCACCTCCCGCTGGCTGCGCATCCCCGCCCGCATCTACACGGATGTGTTCCGCGGCCTGCCGGCGATCCTCACCATCCTGCTGATCGGCCAGGGGTTCGCGCGCTTCTCGCAGGCGATCTTCGGGCCGTCCCCGTACCCGCTGGGAATCCTGGCGCTGTCCCTCATCGCCGCGGCGTACATCGGCGAAATCTTCCGCGCGGGCATCCAGAGCGTGGAGAAGGGGCAACTGGAGGCGTGCCGCGCGCTCGGCCTCAGCTACGGCAAGGCAATGCGCCTGGTCGTCGTTCCGCAGGGCATCCGGCGCGTGCTCCCGGCGCTCGTCAACCAGTTCATCGCCATCGTGAAGGACTCGAGCCTCGTGTACTTCCTCGGCCTGCTGGTGGGGGAGCGGGAGCTGTTCCGCGTCGGCCAGGATGCCGCCGTCCTGACCGGCAACCTGTCGCCGCTCGTGCTGGCCGGACTGTTCTACCTGGTCATCACCGTCCCGCTGACGCATCTCGTCAACTACTTCGACAACCGGTTCCGCACCGGACGCCGCAAGGCGGCCCCGCCCAAGAGCGGACTCGACGAGCTCGACGAGGTCCAACCGCCCGCGCCCCTCACCCTCGGGAGCAACACATGACGTACACCTCGCCCTTCCCCGCCCAGACCACGCCGGACTTCCGCGGCTCCTCGCTCGACCTCGTCGACCTGACGATGGCGTACGGCGACATCGACGTGCTGCGCGGCGTGAGCCTCTCGGTCGCTCCCGGAACCACCACCTGCGTGATCGGCCCGTCGGGCTCGGGCAAGTCGACGATGCTCCGCGGCATCAACCGCCTCCATGAGCCCAAGAGCGGCGACGTCCTGCTCGACGGCGCCAGCATCCTCGGGACGAAGCCGGACGCACTGCGCCGCCGCATCGGGCTGGTGTTCCAGCACTTCAACCTCTTCCCCGACCACACCGCCCTGCAGAACGTCACCCTCGCGCTCCGCAGTGTGAAGCGGATGCCGAAGGCGGAGGCGCTGCGCGTCGCCGAGGAGCGGCTGACCGAGGTAGGTCTGCGGGAGCGGATGGATCACCGGCCCCGCGACCTGTCCGGCGGTCAGCAGCAGCGCGTCGCCATCGCCCGCGCGCTCGCCATGGAGCCCGAGGTGATGCTCTTCGACGAGGTCACCAGCGCGCTCGACCCCGAGCTCGTGAAGGGCGTCCTCAACCTGATGGCCGATCTCGGCCGTCGCGGCATGACGATGGTCGTCGTCACCCACGAGATGAACTTCGCCCGCAAGGTCGCCGACCAGGTCGTGTTCATGGACGAAGGCCGCGTCGTGGAGGCGGGACGGCCGGACGACCTGTTCGACCGGCCGCAGAGCCCCCGCCTGCAGCGCTTCCTGTCGGAGGTCCTGTGAGCGAGGGGAGTCCGCTGCGCGTCGGCCTGATCGGCTACGGCGTCGCCGGGCGGGTCTTCCATGCGCCGTTCCTGGCAGCGGATCCGTTGTTCGAGCTGGCGGCGGTCGTCACTTCGCAGGCCGACAGGCTCGCCGCCGACCATCCGTCCGCGGTGGCGGTCCCCGATGTGGATGCGCTGCTCGCGCAACCGGGTCTCGACCTGGTGGTCGTGGCGTCGCCCACGCCGTGGCACGTGGCACACGCGACGGCGGCCGTGGATGCCGGTGTCGCGACCGTCGTCGACAAGCCGTTCGCCCCGGATGCGGCATCGGGACGGGCTCTCATCGAACGCGCGCAGGCGGCGGCCGTCCCGTTCACCGTCTTCCAGAACCGCCGGTGGGACGGCGACTTCCGGACGCTGCGCCGCTTGGTCGCGGACGGCGCGCTGGGCGACGTCCGGCGCTTCGAGTCCCGGTTCGAGTGGTGGAAACCGTCGGCCGACGACTCCTGGAAGTCGACGACAGCAGCGGCTGAGGGCGGCGGCATCCTGTTCGACCTGGGCGCCCATCTGATCGACCAGGCGCTGCTCTTGTTCGGCCCCGCGCGGGTCGAGCATGCGGAGGTCCGCAACCGCCGCGGCGGTGAAGCGGATGACGACGTCTTCGTCGTCCTCGAACACGACGCCGGCACCACCAGCCACCTGTGGATGAGTGCCGTCGCACCCATCGCGGGACCCCGGTTCCGGGTGCTCGGGAGCCGCTCTGGCTTCCTCTCCTGGGGCCTCGACCCGCAGGAGGGCCAGCTCGCCGGCGGGATGCGTCCGGGCGACCCGCATCTCGGACGGGCGCCCGCACCGGCCCGGCTCGGAAGCGACGCCCACCCCGATGAGGTCACCCTCGCCCCCGGCGACTACGCCGCCTTCTACCGCGAACTCGCCGCCTCCCTCCGGGACGGCGCCCCACTGCCGGTCGACCCGCGGGACAGCCTCGCTGCCCTCGAACTGATCGACACCATCCACACCCTGAACCGAAAGTGAGCACCATGACCGCACCATCCACCCGTTCCCGTGTCGTCGTCATCGGCGGAGGCGTGCTCGGAGTCTCGACCGCGACGCAGCTGGTCCGCTCGGGAGCCGACGTGACGCTGCTCACCGAGGGCGGGCTCGCCGACGGCGCGAGCGGGCGTTCGCTCTCGTGGCTGAACACCGCGGGCCTGCGCTCGCCGGAGTACCACGCGCTCCGTCAGCTCGGCATCGACCGCTACCGCACCCTCGCCGCCCGCGAGGACGTCTCGGACTTCCTCCGCTTCGATGGCGGCCTGACCTGGGCGCCGGAGGGCGAATCCTTCCTCCCGATCATCGAGCACGAGCGGTCCATCGGCTACGACGCCCGCTGGGTCACCGCCGACGACGTCGCCGAGGTCACGCCGGGCGTCGACCCGTCCGCGATCGCCTCGGAAGGAGGCATCTTCAACCCGGGCGAGGGATGGGTCGACCTACCGTCGCTCATCGCCCACCTCGCTGAGGAGTTCGGCGCGCGCGGCGGGGAGCTGGTCACCGGCGCCGGTCACGTCGAGGTCGTGGTCGAGGACGGTCGCGCGGTCGGCGCGGTGACGCCCGACGGCCGGCGCTTCGACGCGGACGCCGTGCTGCTCGCCACCGGTCCTGGGGTGCCGGCGCAGGTCGCCGAGCACGGCATCCGCATCGAGGACGGCAGCCCCACGGCGCTCCTGGTCTGGACCAAGCCGGTCGCGACCGAGCTGAAAGCCGTGCTCAACACGCCGAACGTCGCCGTCCGTCCCACTCCGACGGGAGCGCTCGCGCTCGACTCGGCCTGGTCGGAGGAGTCGCTCGTCGTCGGCGATGACGGCTCGGTCACGGTCCCGGACGGCATCGTCGACCGGTTGCTTGAGGAGGCGTCCCGCGTCCTCGCCGGACACCCGGCGCTGGAGCTCGACGGCTTCGGCATCGGCGGCAAGCCCATCCCGGGCGACGGCGAGCCTGTGCTCGGCGAACTGGAGCAGGTGTCCGGCTACTTCGTCGCCTTCACGCACAGCGGTGCCACGGTGGGACTGATCGCGGGCGAGCTGCTCGCCCGCGAGATCCTGACCGGAGAGAAGTCGCCGCTGCTGGAGACGTTCCGCCCCGCGCGGTTCTCGGCCGCCCTGGTGTGACGGCCTGCCCGGCGGCCTCGGTCCCGCGTCTCCTATGCTCGGAGCGTGGGTGAGATCGAGGCGGCCGGGTTCCTGTTCGACATGGATGGGACGCTGGTCGACTCGACAGCCGTCGTCGAATCCGTCTGGTCGGAGTTCTGCCTGCGTAGCGATCTCGACCCCGTCGCGCTTCTCGCGTACGCGCACGGCCGCCAGGCGGCCGACACGATCGCGCACTTCCTCCCTGACCTGGCCCAGGCCGAGCGCGACGGGATGGCACGCGACCTCGTCGCCCACGAGCTGACGCGGACCGAGGGCGTCGTGGAGATTCCGGGCGCCGCTGCGCTCATCGAGCGACTGGTCGCCGGTGGAGCGCCGGTGGCGATCGTGACCAGTGCGCCGCGCGACCTGGCCGTCGCGCGGCTGCGAGCAGCCGACGTCCCCGTGCCCGAGGTGCTGGTCGCCGCGGAGGACGTCCAGCGCGGCAAGCCCGACCCGCAGGGCTACCGTCTCGCCGCCGACCGCCTCGGCGTGCCGATCGCCGACTGCGTGGTGTTCGAGGATGCGGAGGCGGGGCTGCTCGCCGCGGTCGCATCCGGTGCCCGCGTCGTCGTGGTCGGCGCCCACACCTCCGCGACGACCGCCTCCCTCCCGCGCCTCCGCGACTACCGCGGCTTCGAGGGGCACGTAATGGCGGCTATTCCGTCCGAATAGGCGCCACTACGTGCACTTCGACGGAACTGCGTTGCACGGGAGGGGGCAGGCGGAGGAGGATCGGCGGCATGGGCACGGCGAGCGCCGGTAGGCGGCTTCCGAGACGCCCGGCGTCGAGCCTGGCGGAGCGCTGGACGACGGTCGACGGAGTGGACGTCTTCTACCGCGAGTCCACGAATCCGCCCGACGCTCCGGCGATGATGCACGTCCACGGTTTCGGCCTGTCGGGACGCTACCTCCTGCCGACCGCTGAGCGTCTCGCCGACGACTTCCACACCCTCGTCCCCGACCTCCCCGGCTTCGGCCGCAGCGGGAAATCGTCGGCCGGCCTCGACATCCCGGATCTGGCGCACGCTGCGGCGCGCTTCCTCGACGAACGGGGGATCCGCACCGTGACGCTGGTGGGCAACTCGATGGGCTGCCCGGTCATCCTCGAATTCGCGCACCACTATCCCGAGCGGCTCGAGCGGGCGGTGCTGGTCTCGCCCGCCGGCGGGATCTACAACCAGCCGCTCCGCCGTGCGATCGGTCAGCTGGCACGGGACGGTGGACGCGAGCCACCGCGGATGGTGCGGGTCGCCACGCCCGATTACCTGCGGTTCGGCGTCCCGAGCACGATGAAGATGTTCCGCGCGCTGACCCAGTACCCGTCGCTCGCGCGTCTGCTCGACCTGCACGTCCCGACGCTGGTCGTGCTCGGTGACCGCGACCCGCTGATGCCGCACCACGAGCGGGTGCGGCAGATCGCCGCGGAGACCGACAACCATGTGCTGCTGGTGAGGATCGAGGGCGCCGCGCACGCGATCAACTTCAGTCACTCGGGGGAGCTGGCCCACATCATCCGGCAGTTCATGGCAGACCAGCCGATCACCGACGACCCGGACTCCCCGGGGCACTCCCGGGTGTGGGAGGTGCACCGCGGGACGCACCTCCCGCCTGCGGACTAACGGCTGGTGAGGCCGCTGCCCTGCTCGCAGATGGTCCGCCGCACCCAGGCGTCCGTGTCCGTCGTCGCCAGTTCGCCCGACCGTATGAGACGGACGAAGTCGAGCGCGTGCTCGGTGAGCCGGCCGTCGGCCGAGTCCGGCGCATCCCGGCCGACGTGGATCGCCAGCCACCGGGTGGGTCGTGTGCCGATCCGCGCGGCGACGGCGACCATCCCGGCGAAATGCCGGGCCTGACCGTCCGTCCCGTCATCCACGTGCCGGCGGAAGCCGCGGCCGCGGATCCGGTTGGAGCCGCCGCTGCCCGCGTCGACGGGCCAGAAGAGTCCGCGGCGCACGCCCGCGACCTCGTGGCCGAGCCGACGGAGGAACTCCCTCGGCGACGCGGTCCGCGCCGCCACCACGGCGCACGCCTCAGCCAGCCGGGAGCAGCCGTCGCCGCTCATCCCGCCCCACCGCGGAGCAGAGCCTCCGCTCCGGCCTGCCACCACACGCCTGCGGCCGGGCCGCCGTTGCAGGTGCCGTCGCTGACGCCGGGATGCTTCACCCAGAGGAGAGCGTCCAGCTTGCCGCCGTCGCCTTCGGTCACCTTCGGATCCGCGCCGAGCTTGGCGCCCGGTGGGTTGCACCAGGTTCCGGTCCAGCCGTTGCCGTTGCGGGAGACGTCGATGACGTAGTGCTTCCAGCCGACCTTCGACGACAGCCGTCCGGCGTAGTCGCGCTCGCGCTGCGTGGTGTCGAAGTTCGAGACGTTCGTGAAGAACCCGTGCGCACCCTCCACGCCCGCCTGCTTCAACCACGCGGCCTGGTCGTCTGCAGAGAGCCAGCGGGCGTTACCGCCGTCGAGGTAGGTCGCGATGCCCGCGGACTCCAGGATGCCGACCGACGCCTTCAGCAGCGGCAGACGGACTTGCGCCGAGCCGTCGCACTTCGGGTCGGAGAGCATGCCGAGCGAGTCGGGCTCCAGCAGCACGACAGCATGGCTGTCGCGCAGAGTGGATGCGATGGTGCGGATCCACGGGAGGTACTGGTCGGCCGCCAGCCCGCCCTTCGAGTAGCCGCCGCAGTCCCGGTTCGGGATGGCGTACGCGACGAACACCGGCGTCGCCTTCTGGGAGCGGGCGTCGGCCACATCGTTCCGCAGCTCGGTCACGAGGCGGTCTCCCTGGAACCACTCGCCCAGCCAGACAGCGGTCGGTACCGCGGCGATGCGCCCGACGATCAGGGAGGACTCCGTGTCGCCCTGCAGCTCCAGACGCTTCTCGGCGGCCGCGGCCTCGGTGTTCGGATCCAGGTACAGGCGAGTGGATGCGAAAGCGCGGGGCGCGTCGGCGGTCGCGGTCGGCGTCGGGGCGGCTTTCGGGGTCGGACCCGGTTCGCCCTGGCGGGTCAGCCCGAACCCGACCGCGGCGACCACGATCACGAGGCCCGCAGCGACCGCAGCGATGACTATCGGCTTGCGCATCCGCTCCCCTTTCGGACCCCGAGAACACACCATAACAGCGCGGGGTGGACCGTATCCGTGTCGCCCGGATTGGGGTACAAATCCATGTCCTCCAAATGACCCACAGAACGGTCTTTCTGGCTATGCTCGCGCTTGTCACACACCCGAGTTACTCCTGAGCTCCGCGAAACCGGACCCGAAATCCGGTCCGCGGAAGACCCGAACGCTGCAAAGGACGTATCGTGCACACCACTTCGTACAACCGCGCCCACGACCAGGCCCAACTGCTCGCCCGCCGCCACGAGCGCGATCTGCACTGGGCGAAGGAGCGCCGCCGCCAGCATGAGCGCGAGGCCGCCGAGGCGCGGGCCCTGCTGTCGGTGCCGCGGCTCCGCCTGGCGCAGCCGACGCTGTGGACCGCGGGTGCCCTGCTGGTCGCGGCCACCGGCGCGTGGGGATTGGCCTCGGCCGCGCTCGCGCCCTCCCTCGGACTGATCGTCGACGCCGCTGCCGTGGCGTTCGCGATCGTCGTGCTGGTCGGAGCGGCCGTTTCGCTCGGCCGCGTGCGGGCGCGGCGCGCTGCCGCCCGGGCGCTGCTCCATGCTCGAGACGCACGGCTGTCGCACACGCAGTTCCACATCCACGAGAGCGTGCACTCGTTCATCGGTGCGCGAGTGGATGTGATCAACACTCGCGAGACCGTCCCGGCCTGAGTCGCGCTCACCGACTCGGAGGCCCGACCTCGCCGCACCCGGGGCCGGCATGCCACCATGGCGTGTGCGCATGCGGGGGAGAGGGCGGCGAAGGATCGCCGGTGTGGTCGCCGCGTTGGGCGTCGCGCTGGCCACTCTCGCCACCGGGTGCTCGCAGCAGGTGCGTGGTGAGGAGGACCTCCTCGCCCGCCCGTACACCGGGCGCTTCTACGACGACCCACCGAGCGCGGCCGGCGCACCGGGTACCGTCGTGCGAAGCGAGATCGCCCCCGGAGCTCCGCCGGGTGCGACCGCGTGGCGCATCCTCTTCCGCTCCAGAGACCTTCAGGGTCGCCCCGTCCTGAACAGCGGGATGCTCGTCGTGCCGGACGCCAAGGCGCCGGCCGGGGGCCGCACCGTGGTCTCGTGGGGTCACCCCACGACGGGCAGTGCGGAGAAGTGCGCACCGTCCCGCTCGGTCGATCCGTATCTCTGGATGGAGGGGCTCCCGAGCCTCCTCGAGCAGGGCTATGCGGTGGTCTCCACCGACTACACCGGCATGGGCGTCCCCGGGCCGGACTCCTACCTGATCGGGGAGACGGACGGCCGGAACGTGCTCGACGCCGCACGGGCAGCCCGTGACCTGCTCGGTTCGGCCGCGAGCGACCGGGTGCTGCTGTGGGGTCACTCGCAGGGCGGTCAGTCGGCGCTCTTCGCGGCGCAACTGTGGAAGCAGTACGCGCCCGAGCTGGACGTCCGCGCCGTCGCCGTCGCGGCTCCCGCGACCGACCTGGCGTCCCTTCTCCGCGCCGACATCGGCGACATCTCTGGTGTGAGTATCGGGTCGTACGCCTTCGCCGCCTACTCGGAGGTCTATGGCGCGCCGCTGGACAGCATCCTGACGCCGGAGGCCATTACCGCACTCCCCGCGATGAACGACTTCTGCCTCATCACCCAGAACAAGGCGCTGCACGCGGTCGCGCAGCCGCTCGTCGGGCACTTCGTCTCGGCCGACCCGGCGACGACCCAGCCGTGGGCGACCCTCCTCGCTCAGAACACGCCCGGCGGGACCGCCCTGCCCGTGCCGCTGCTGGTGGCCCAGGGTCTGAGCGACAAGCTGGTGCGGCCGACTTCGACCGCGGCGTTCGTCAGCCACGAGAAGGCGCTCGGCACCGACGTCACCTACGACGCCGTGCCCGGGGCCACGCACGGGACCATCGCCGACAAGGCGCTGCCGACGGTGCTGTCCTTCTTCGAACATCTCGACGCTCGCTGACCGTTTCTATAATCGAACACATGCCCACGATCGACGACGGCGCCGGAGCTTCCGCGCCCCCGCTGCAGACGCTGTCGCGCGGCATCCGGATGCTCGAGCTGCTGGCCGACGCCGGCGAGCCGCTCACCATCGCGGCGATCGCCTCCCGGATGGGCTTGCACCGTTCGATCGCCTACCGCATCCTGCGGACCCTGGAGGATCACGGCCTGGTGGTGCGGGACGCTGCCGGGACCGTCGAGCTCGGACCGCGGATGGCGACCCTCGCCCGCGCCGTCTCGCGCGACCTGCAGGCGGTCGCGCTCCCGCAGCTCACCGCAGTGGCGAACGAGCTGACCATGACCGCGTTCCTCGCCGTGCTCGACCGCCACGACGTCGTGACCCTGGTGACGGTGGAGCCCGCCCACGCCCACGCGACCGTGGCGCAGCGTCCCGGCACACGGCATCCACTCGCCTCCGGCGCGCCGGGGATCGCGATCCAGTCGGTGCTGACGGACGCGCAGTGGCGCTCGCTGCCGGGGGAGCACGCGCGCGACGAGGCCGAGCTCGCCCGCGACCGCGGCTATGCGACGAGCCACGACGAGGTGATCGCCGGGCTCGCATCCATCGCCGTGCCGGTGCGGGCGCCCGGCCAGCCGGTCGCCGCGCTGGCGGTCGTCTACGTGACCAACGACGTGGATGCGGACGCCATCGGTGCGCGCTTGCGCGAGGCCGCCGCGGCCATCGAGGCCGACCTGCGTTAGCGCCTGCCGGCGCGACCACCGGACCCGTCAGGTCGCGTCGAGGCCTCCGCGGGCGACGAAGTCGCGGTGCAGTGCGGTCTGCGAGAGCGCCGAGAGCAGCGTGAAGCCGCGCAGTCCGTCCCAGCCGCCGGTCCAGGTGAGGGTGCGGGCGACATCCCACACCGTGCCGTCGGGATGGGCGGCCACCTCGCGCGCTCGCCGTAGGTGGTGCTCGGCGAGGGCGTCGCAACGCTCAGCGAGACCGGTGAAGGGATGCTCGTGACCCGGGAGCGCCCGGCCGCTGATTGCGGCAACCCGCCGGAGGCCCGCGAGGTAGTCGGCGATCGGGTTGGAGGCTGTCGGACCGCCGAGGCCGAGTCCCGAGTTGATCGTCGGGAGCACGTGGTCGCCGGTGAAGAGGAGACCCGCATCCTCGTCGTGCAGGCAGAGGTGGCCGGGGGTGTGGCCGGGCGTCCACACGACCCGGATGCTGCGCCCGGGCACGTCGAGCAGGTCGCCGTCGGACAGCAGCCCGTCGGGCGCGGGGAGCGACGGAGCGGTGGACACGCCTGCGGCAGCGCGGAGCTCGGCTCGACGGTCCTCCGGGACGCCCCACGCCTCCAGCGCGGGTGACGGCAGACCTTCTGCGATCGCGGAAGCCGCCGCAGCTTCGGCCTCATGCATCAGCACCGGGGCTCCGGTGGAAGCGCGCAGGGCGGCTGCGCCACCGGCGTGGTCGCCGTGCAAATGCGTGACCACGATCTGCGCGATGTCCGACGGGCCGCGTCCGAGCGCATCCACCGCGTCCCGAAGCACCGCGCCGGCCTCGTCGGTCGCCGACCCCGGGTCGATCACGTGCAGGTGCCCGCGGTCGTCCTCGATGAGGTAGGCGAGGCTGTGCGGAAGTCCGCCGCCGGGCATCGGGACGCGCACCAGATGGACGCCGTCGGCGATCGTCTCGAAAGCGCTCACGCCGCCAGGTTAGACCCGCGGCCGCGTGGGCCTCCTGGTCGGTTACGCTGTGGTTCGGTACGAGCGCCGGAGGCCGGCGGTGAGGGGCGATCGATGCGGCGCGAAGGTTCCACGCCCCGGCCGGACTGGCGCGCGCGGCTCGACGAGATCGGGTTCACCTTCTACGACCTGCCGTCCGAGGGCGGCCGGCCGTACTGGAACGAGGCCGCCGCGTACGCCTTCACGATGGCGGAGGTCGAACTCATCGAGGCGGCCACGCAGGAGCTCTTCGACCGGTGCATGGAGGCGGTGGAGCATGTCGTCCGCCAGCGGCGCTTCGCCGAGTTCGGCATCCCGTCGCGGTTCCACGACCTCGTTGAGGCGTCGTGGGACCAGGACGACCCGACCGTGTACGGCCGCTTCGATCTCGCCTACGACGGCGCGGGAACGGTGAAGCTGCTGGAGTTCAACGCCGACACCCCCACCTCCCTCGTGGAGTCGGCGGTCGCCCAATGGCAGTGGCTCACCGAGGTCCGCGGAGACGGCGCCGACCAGTTCAACTCGCTGCACGAGCAGCTCGTGGAGCAGTGGGAGCACATCCGCCGCGCCCGCTGGGGCCTCGCTCCCGGTGCCCGGCTGCATCTCGCATCCCTGCACGACTCGGGCGACGGGCAGCTCATCGTCGAAGACTTCGAGACCGTCGCCTACATGGCCGAGACGGCGCAGGCTGCCGGGTTCGACCCCAAGCTGGTCTACGTCGAGGACCTGCAGTGGGATGTGGACTCCGCGCGCTTCCTCGACGGCGACGGCGAACCGGTGCGCCGCATCTTCAAGCTCTACCCGTGGGAGTGGATGGTCAACGAGCAGTTCGGCGGCTTCCTGCTGCAGAGCCGCGGGACCACGCAGTGGGTCGAGCCGATGTGGAAGCTGCTGCTCAGCAACAAGCAGCTGCTAGTTGTGCTGTGGGAGCTGTTCCCGGGCCACCCGAACCTGCTGCCGGCCTTCGCCGACGCGTCCGCGCTCGCCGGCGATCCCTTCGTGCGCAAGCCGCGGCTGGGACGCGAGGGGGCCAACGTCACCGTCTTCGGTGGCGACGGCGCGGTCGTCGCCGAGCAGCCCGGGCCGTACGGCGACGAGGGATTCGTCTACCAGCGCCGTGCGCAGTTCGCGCCCATCCCGGGCAAGACGGCCGTGGTCGGTTCGTGGGTGGTCGGCGACAGCCCCGCCGGCATCGACCTGCGCGAGACGAGCGGCCCGATCACCGGAGACCTGGCCGAGTTCGTTCCCCATTACATCGAGGAGGACCGACGTGCGTAGCCGACGCCCCATCGCCCTCAGCGGCATCGCCGCGGCGAACCGCGCCCTCCCGCGCGTCGCCATCGGCGTCACGACCGTCGCCGCCGCGACCCTCCTGCTCGCCGGATGCTCGGCCGACGACGAGGGAACGGTGCGGAAGGCGAGCGACGGCACCAACTACGTCCTCCCTGACGATGCCCGCCGCCCCGAGTACCGCACGCGCGAGGACTGCATCGCCGACGTGACGGAGCAGCTGAACAAGCTCCGCGCCGACGGGAACGACGTCAACGACGACCCGGAGTCGCTGTGCGAGTCATCCGACGCCTACCCCGGGCACTACCACTCACCGTGGATCGGGCCGATCCTGTGGGGCAGCGCGCTCTGGAACAGCGGTCGCGTCGCATCCTGGTCGCCCGTGCGCGACGGCGGTTTCTCGTGGACCAGCGCCAACATCCAACCGGATGTGGTGCAGCGGGCTCCGTCCGGTGCGGCGCCGGGCGACCGCGCCCCGCTGAAGGGCGGCTTCGGCACCTCGGGCAAGGCGGGTATCGGCGGAGCGGGTGCCCGCGAGGGCGGCAGCGTCGGCGGCTGAGGTGGGCGCCCTATGCACGGCTTGATACCGGCCTGAGCCCATTTGGGCGAGGAAGAATGGTAGTCATGCCGGCAACTGAAGCCTTGGGCGCCCACTGGATCCAGCGCATAGCAATGGTTGTCCCTATAGGGATTGTCGTCGGAGCGTCTTTCGTTAGTTATCTTGCGTCTCCGACGCCGGGTGGCCTGTTCGTGCTAGTCGCTGTGCTTGCTGTTGGCGGGTATGCCCTAATCCGCTGGACCGTTTTTGCTGGTGTTCGAAGAGCTGGCTCTGACATCGTGATAGTGGGAATCTTGTGGTCCCGTCGAATCCCTGCTCGGGCAGTCGTGCGGGTGTCCAAGGGTTATGTATGGATTCGTTGGCAGACCAGTGCGGGCAAGGTAGTCCTCACCCCCGTAACAGCGCTATGGAGCAGACCACGACCGCTCGAGTCCGTCACGCATCACAGCGATGCAGCGGTCAACAAGATTCGCCAATGGGTGCGAGAAGCGAAACAGCCGGCGAGGCGGAACTGAAAACATAGCGCGCGGTTGGCTCGTACGACATTCGTCAAGGGCACAGGGGTTGTGCGTCCACTACGATGTGAAGCCCCACCCGTTCAGAATCGTGGGACCAAAGTGGCACTGGCAGATCAACGGCTGGACACGAGGAGGGCCTCGCCGAAATGGGTGGTCACTACGTTTCCCGTCCTATCGCCGCTTCTGAAGCGCTAGTCGTCCGTCTGGAGGTGTTGGGCGACGTAATACATGATGCGCGGATAGACCTTCGCGATGTTGCTCTCAAAGGTGCAATCTTCAGTGCAACGGGCGTTGTCGAAAGATCGGAAGGACGCAACCTGGCACGATTTCCGTTCGAACTCACCATCGCGAGTCGTCGAAATATGCCATCAGCGACGAAGCTGACGCTGGACTGGTGGTGGTAGAAGACGTGAGCATTGTGCCGGGCACTGTCGTGATCACCAGTGCAATCCCCGCCACAATCCGCATCAGCACCGAGGCGTCCCAAGCGCGAGTTTCAGTAGCGAGCAGTCCGAGCGCGATTCGCCGCTGGTGGCGGTGGGCTCGATCACTACCATGTCGACGTGAAGACGAAGAACGTTCGCGACCTTGGCACACGTCACTACCGGTGGAGGCAGTTCTGATGTGGAAGCCCACTGGCCTCGGTTTCAACACAGTCGATCCCGACGACAGTGCTGTGTATCTTGACCCCGAGCTTCGGCATCGACTGGACGCGCTCAGTCCACGTCAACTGGTCGAACTAGACCTCGCCATGGACGCGGTCATCGAACGCGTTTACGAAGACCTAGACAAGGAATTCAAGCCGGAAGATGAAGACAGGTACTACATGCAGGCTCCGCCACAGAGCATCCGTCTTCGCAATGTCGATCCCAGTCGTGACTTAGCCGCAAGCTTGGCCGCACAAATCGACGGCGTCCCCCTTCGATGGCGTCTCGATATCGCTCAATCTTTAGGCAGCTACATTCGCGACTATGGCCCGTCGCAGCGAAAGTACTTCCGGATTCTCAAGCGCATCCAGAGAGAATCGCTCAGCGCGCCAGGATTATCGGAGTAGGCAGCGAGGGACGCTTCACGGATGACAAGTCGATGGGTTGCGTATTACGCGTTCGGCCTTGCCTGGTTGGCGTTCCTGGTCGTTTTGATGATCGGCCGGATGCAATCCTCACCCCTCGGAGCTCGCAACGAGTTGATACTCGGGGGCGCGATTGTGGGCCTCGTGACGCTCGGGTCCCTTTTCGCGATTTGGCTTTGGGTCCGACCCGCGGCCAAATTACGGTCACACTTCCGCGCTAAGCATCCCGAGCTGCTCGTTGAGAACGCGCGCAGAGACGACTTCCGCGGAATGTTTGACTTAGATCAGCCGAATTTGGTTTACCGGGATATTCCCTACTTTGTGACGGTTGTGGCGGGGGAGCGGGGTCTCTCTGTCTGGGCGCCACGCGAGAATGGAGAAGAGCCAATCCAGCTGCTCACTCTCGCTTGGAACAACCTGGGACCGTTTCAGCTAGCGGCCGGTAGCGGGCCCCTTCCCCAATACGTTGTCCAAGCGGACCTTGGCGGGCCAAACGACGACAGGGTACAAATATCCTTCGGGTCGGAGACTTTCGGGGGCGTGTTTCCTCCGTCATTTTCGCGGTCGACTCGGACCTTAGAAGCGCTGGAGAGTGCGCGCGAGAAATGGTCGGGTACACCCTCGCGTAGTTAGCCAGCAGCAATATCCCTGCGCTTGGTTCCGAGGCCCCGCTGAGCAAGGGGCGGCTTGCTGGGGAGTCGCCGGTGCCACATGTGCGCCTCTCGGCCGATTTGGATGCTCGGGTGACTGCTCGCAGAGCAGGAGCATGTCAAACGCAGCGAAGTGATCCGCGAAGCCTTCGACAGCTATCTCCGCAGCGCTTGAATGGTCGTCTATTCGACGCGTCGACAACCCTCGGACCCTGTGAGTCGCAAGGATCGGCGAGCGGGGCGGCCGCCGACCTCAGCTCGCGAGCGCGGTGCTCCGCAGGATCGGGCGGAAGAACGCGGCCAGTTCGTCCGTCGCGGTGAGCGGCAGCACGGCGGCCACGTACTGGTCAGGCCGCACCACGACGATCGCGCCGGTGCGGTCGATGCCGCGCTCCGCGAAGATGTCGTTCGCGGGGTCGCTCGCGTAGACCTTTTCGTAGTCGATCAGACCGAACGGCCCGACGCGAGGGAGGAACAGCCGGGGCACCAGCCCGAGGTCCACGGCCGTGTGGTCTTGTTGGTAGATGACCTTCACGTCGAACCAGGCGTCCGGGTCGGCGCCCTCAGGGGTGGCGGCGAGCGGCGACTCGGGGGCGGACAGCATCCACTCGGCCAGGTCGGCGACGGCTGACGGCTGCCCGGCAGCGGCCTCGTCCGCGAACACGTAGATGCGCCAGCGGCCGTCGGCGCGGGCGTGGTGGCCCAGGTGGACAGGGTTGCCGTCGCACACCCGCTCGACCGGTGCGGACTTGAACCGTTTGCCGACCGGGAAGCCGGTCGCGAGGTCCTGGTGCGCCGCGTCACCCACGATCAGCGAGGGCGAGTACTGCGTCATGAAGCCGGCCGGGAACTCCGCCGTCCGCACGTAGAAGTCCTCCAGCTCCGAGGGGCTGGCGAACTCCTCCGGCTTCTTCGCCATCAGCGTCGACCACTCCTTGTCGAAGTCGATGAGGTCCTTCGCGACGACCTGCCGCTCGGCGGAGTAGGTGGCGAGGAGCGCCTCCGGAGCCCGACCGTCCAGCACATGGCCGAGCTTCCAGCCGATGTTGAAGCCGTCCTGCATCGAGACGTTCATCCCCTGGCCGGCCTTCGCACTGTGTGTGTGGCAGGCGTCGCCGGTGATGAAGACACGCGGGGTGCGGGTTCCCACCTCGTCCAGCGGCACGTCGTCGAAGCGGTCGGTCAGGCGGTGGCCCACCTCGTAGACGCTGTGCCAGGCGACGTTGCGCACGTCGAGCGTGTACGGGTGCAGGATGTCGTTCGCCTTCTGGATGATCTGCTCGATCGTCGTGGAGCGGATGGCGCGGTTGTCTCCCGGCTGCAGCTCGCCTAGGTCGACGTACATCCGGAACAGGTACCCGCCCTCGCGTGGGATGAGCAGGATGTTGCCCGCCTCCGACTGGATGGAGCACTTGGTGCGGATGTCGGGGAAGTCGGTGACGGCCAGCGCATCCATGACGCCCCAGGCGTGGTTGGCCTGATCGCCGGCGAGGTGGCAGCCGATCGCTTCCCGGACCTTGCTGCGCGCACCGTCGGCGCCGATGACGTACCTGGCGTGCACAACCCGCTCGGCGCCCTCGTCGGGCCCGACCGTCCGGCGCAGGGTGACGGCGACGGGATGCTCGCCCTCGCCGACCTCGAGGCTCACGAACTCGTAGCCGTAGTCGGGCGTCAGGCGCGAGGGGGAGTTGGCGGCGACCTCGGCGAAGTAGTCGAGCACGCGTGCCTGGTTGACGATCAGGTGCGGGAACTCGCTGACGCCGGTGGGGTCGTCGACGGGACGGGCGGTGCGGACGATCCGGGAGGGATCGGTCTGGTCCGGCTTCCAGAACGCCATCTCGGTGATCCGGTAGGCCTCGGCGATGATCCGCTCGGCGAATCCGAACGCCTGGAAGGTCTCGACGCTGCGCGCCTGGATGCCGTCCGCCTGGCCGATGGCGAGACGGCCGGGCCGGCGCTCGACGAGCCGTGTGACCACGCCGGGGAACTGCGCGAGCTGCGCCGCGGCGATCATGCCGGCCGGTCCGCTCCCCACGATCAGCACATCGACGGTGTCCGGCAGGTCGGCCGGGCGGTCGATGCCGGTGCCTGCTGGCTCGTGGATGTTCGGGTCGCCGGAGACGTAACCGTGGTGATGGAACTGCACAGGGTCCTCACTTCGTCGTAAGTCGTTCACTATGCGAACGCACTGTTCGCATAGTGACGTAATAGTAACGTAGCTTTCCGCAACAGTGGGACGGCGTGACCGGGCCGTACCGCACCATAGGGGGATGCCGGAGTTCAGCACAGCGCAGGTCCACGCGGGAGAGTCCCGCGACGCCGCCCATGGCGCCCGCGTCACGCCCATCTACCTGACCGCAGGGTTCGAGTTCGACAGCTTCGCCCAGGCGGAGGGCCGCTTCGGAGGCGACGAGGCGGGCTACACCTACAGCCGCTCGGGCAACCCGACCACGGCCGCCCTGGAACGCCGCGTCGCCGCACTGGAGCACGGTCGCGAAGCCATCGCGGTCGGGAGTGGGCAGGCGGCGCTCACGGTCGCGCTGCTCGGGCTGGTGCAGGCGGGCGACCACGTCCTCTCGGCGCAGAGCATCTACTCCGGTACCCGCGGGTTGTTCGAGAACGGCCTCCGCCGGCTGGGCGTCGAGATCGAGTTCGTCGACGACCCGACCGACCTCGACGAGTGGCGCCGCCGCATTCGGCCCGGCACCCGCGTCCTGTTCGGCGAGTCGATCGCCAACCCCGGCAACGAGATCCTGGATATCGAAGGCGTCGCCGAAGTGGCGCACGAGAGCGGCATCCCGCTGATCGTCGACAACACCCTGGCCACCCCGTACCTCCTGCGGCCGGGAGCCCATGGTGCGGACATCGTCGTGCACTCGGCGAGCAAGTACCTCGGCGGTCACGGGTCCACCCTCGGCGGCGTCATCGTCGACCAGGGCAGCTACGACTGGGCCTCGTCGCCGTTCGCGCACCTGACGGCTCCGGACGAGTGGCTGGAGGGGGCGAGCTACGTGCAGGAGCATGGCGCCGCCGCCTACACGGCGTTCGCCCGTTCGGTGATCGCGTCCCTGTTCGGGCCGGTGCTGTCGCCGATGAACGCGTTCCTCATCCAGCAGGGCATCGAAACGCTCTCGCTGCGCGTGCAGCGGCAGTCGGACACGGCGCTGGCGGTCGCCCGCTGGCTGGAGGCGCAGCCCGAAGTGGTGCGCGTCGACTACGCCGGCCTGGAGTCGCATCCCGCGCATCCACTCGCCCTGCGCTATCTGCCACGCGGCCAGGGCGCGGTGCTCGGATTCACCATCGCGGGTGGGACCGCCGCCGCCGAGCGGTTCTACGACGCCGTCGAGCTGTTCAGCCGGATGACCCACATCGGGGACGTGCGCTCGCTCATCCTGCATCCCGCCTCCACCACGCACGCGCACCTGCACCGCGACGTGCGCGAGCAGACGGGAATCAGCGACGGCCTGCTGCGCCTGTCCATTGGGCTGGAGGACGCCGATGACCTGATCGCCGACCTGGCGCGCGGGTTCGCCGCGGTGAATGCGGCGGACGCCGTCGCGGCGGACACGATCGTGACGCACGCGGTGGTCGCCGCCGCGGGACGGTAGGAGGAGACATGGCACGCCTGCAGCACTTCGGCTGGTTCTTCAGCCGCGGGTTCGGCCCGCAAGGCTGGGGCCACCCCTACTGGGAGTGGGGCTACGACTGGACCCGTCCCGACCTCTACCAGCAGTCGGCGCGCGAGCTGGAGCAGGCCGGTCTCGACCTCGTCATCATCGAGGATGCGCTGTCGCTCGGGTTCCCGGATACGCTCGACCTGCGGGTTCGCGAGGCCTACGGCGGCCCGAAGCACGATCCGCTCATCCTTTCGCCGTATCTGTTGGACGCCACGCAGCACCTGGGTGTCGCGCCGACGATCAACGCGGGCGCCTACCCGCCGTACGTCGCGGCCCGGCAGTTCGCCAGCCTCCACCACCTGAGCGGTCACCGGTTCGGAGTGAATGTCGTCACCGACGTCGGCAGCGCCCGGCACCTCGGCCTTCCTGCGCTCTCACACGACGCGGCGTACGACCGGGCGGAGGAGTGGCTGACCGTCATCCGCCGGCTGTGGCACAGCTGGGACGACGGTGCGCTCGTCCAGGATGCCGCCACGCGCCACTTCGCGGACGGCTCGAAGATCCGCCCGTTCGAGCACGACGGGGAGTACTTCCGCCTCGCCGGGCCGCTGAACGCCGTGCCGTTCACCGAGGGCGACCCGGCGATCGTCTCGCCGGGAGGGTCGCCGCGCGGGATCGCGTTCGCGGGCACGCACTCCGATGTGCAGCTCGCGCTCGCGCCGCTGGATGCGCAGAGCATCCGCGACTACCGCACGAAGGTCCGGGAGGCTGCGATCGCCGCCGGCCGGAACCCGGACTCGATCAAGGTGCTGTTCGTCTTCAAGCCCGAGGTGGTCCCGAGCGACGAGGAGGCGCGTCGCGTCGTCGAGGCGTCGAAGCATCCCACCGACGAGGAGCTGTACCGGGCGCTCGCCGGCCAGTCCAGCGACCTCGAGACCGATCTGACCGTGCTGTCGCTCGACGAGCCGTTCGACGTGTCCGTCTTCGGTGACCACGTCTCGCAGGGAAGCATCAAGGGGCTGTTCGGCAAGCAGGGCATCCGCGACGGCGTCACGCTCCGCGAGCTGATCGCACCGAAGGTCGTGAAGGGGCGGATCGCCGACCGGGCGGGCTTCGTCGGGACGGCGGAGCAGATCGCAGACTTCATCGAGGAGATCGGGGACGAGGCCGACAATGACGGTTTCATCTTCTCGGGCGACCTGCACCCCGTCACTCTGCACCGCTACCTCGACGAGCTCGTCCCGGTCCTCCGGCGGCGTGGCATCCTGCGCACCGAGTACGGCAACGGCGGCATCCGCGGCAACCTTTCGGACTTCTGACCCGGTGGGGCGTCAGGCGGCCGGTCTCGTGGCCATGCTGGCGGCGCAGCTGTCGTTCAGCACGAGCAGCATCCTCCTGAAGCCGCTTCTGGATGCGGGATGGTCGCCGGCCGCCGCGGTGGCCGTCCGGGTCGCGCTCGGGGGGCTCATCCTCGTGGTTCCGGCGCTCGTCGCGCTGCGGGGGGAGCTGCGTCCACTGCTCCGGAACGGGAAGCTCGTGCTGGCGTACGGGCTCGTGGCGGTCGCGGGCACGCAGGTGCTGTACTTCGCCGCGGTCCAGCGGCTGCCCGTCGCCGTCGCGCTGCTGATCCAGTACACCGCTCCGGTACTGCTGGTGGCGCTCGGGTGGCTGCGCGGTGGACCGGTCCGGCTCGTCGTGGTGGCCGGGGCGGTTGCGAGTGTGGCCGGGGTGATCCTGGTCGTCGATCCGTTCGCCTCCGGCGGGGCCATGGATGCGCTCGGCATCGCGCTCGCGCTGGCGGCGGCCGTGTGCCTGGCGGGCTACTACGTGCTGTCCGCCGCGCCCGCGCCGGGGCTCCCGCCGCTGGCGCTCGTGAGCTCGGGTCTGCTGGTCGGTGCTGTAGCGACAGCCGCGGTCGGCGCGACCGGACTGCTGCCGCTCACGGTTTCGGCGCAGCCGGTGACGCTCGGCGGCGCGAGCCTGCCGTGGTGGCTGCCGATGGCCGTGGTCGCCGTCGTCGGCACGGCGGTCGCGTACTCCCTGAGTCTCGCCGGGTCGCGTCGCCTGGGGTCGCGGCTCGCCTCGTTCGCCGGGCTGACCGAGGTGGTGTTCGCGGCGGCCCTGGCGTGGCTGCTGCTCGGCGAGCAGCCCGCGCCCCTGCAGCTCGTGGGCGGCGCCTGCATCCTCGCGGGGGTGGTCCTGGTACGTCTGGAGCCGGTCGACCGGCGTCCGTCAGCGCAAGGCGCAGAGGGTGCGGACCCGGCGGAGGTCGCCTCACCCGCGCAGTGAAGGAGATCGACGTGCGATTCTCCTTCGATTGGCAGTCACGCAGGAGATTCGAAGAGGATGCGACCGAATCCCCGACGGTAGGAGGGGGGCTTTTCAGGCGCCCTGCTCCTTCCGTGCCCGGAAGGCGATCATGTTCATCCGGTTGCCGCAGCGGACGCTGCAGAACCGCTTCGATCCGTTGCGCGAGAGGTCGAGCACGAGTCCCGTGCAGTCGTCCGCCCCGCAGACCCGGAGCCGTCCCGTCTCGCCGGAGCGGATGACGTCGACCAGCGCGAGCGCGATCTCCACGCGGATGCGCTCGGCGAGCGGCGCATCCTGAGCGGTCGCGTGCAGGTGCCAGTCGAACCCGTCGTGGCGCATCAGGTACGGGAGTGCGTGGGCCTCGGCCAGCATGGCGTTGACTTCGAGGGCCGCGGCATCGCGGTCGAGGGCCCAGGTGCGCTGGATGCGTTCGCGTGTGGCGCGCACATCTTGCAACTCGGCCTCGTCGCCGTCGACGCGGCCGGAGTAGCGGTTCTCGACCAGCAGCGCGGCGAGTTGCTCGACGGTGGCGAGCTCGTCCTCGCCGCTGCGGGAGGCGCCCGGGTCGGTGTCGCAGAGGGCGACGGCGAACTCGAGAGCATCGACCGTGTCAGGGGCAAATTGCAAGTTGACTCCTTACTCCGGACAAGACTAGCGTCAGGACCATCATCCCTTTCAATCCTGACAGGTGAATTCCCATGCGCAACTGGCACCCGGCCACTCTCGGCCTCATCATCGCAATCGTCGCGGCGGCGAGCTTCGGGATGTCGGGGGCCTTCATCAAGCCGCTGCTCGAAAGCGGATGGTCACCGGTGGCGGCCGTCACGGCACGCGCGCTCATCGGCGGGATCGTCCTGCTGCCGTTCGCCCTCATCGCGGTGCGCGGCCGGTGGGCGGCGGTCTGGCGCGGGCGCTGGCGGCTGCTCGGGATGGCGCTGGTCGGCGTGGCAGGGACGCAGGTGCTGTACTTCGCCGCCATCCAGCGCATCCCCGTCAGCACCGGAATCCTCGTCGAATACCTCGCGCCGGTCCTCCTCGTGCTGGTGGTCTGGGCGCGTACCCGGAAGGCCCCAAGAGTGGTCGTGGTGGCCGGGTCGGTCGTCGCGGTCGCCGGGCTGGTCCTTGTGGTCTCTCCCGGAGGAGCGGGCGCCCTCGACCCGCTGGGACTCCTCCTCGCGGTCCTCGCCATGGTGGGCTGTGCCGGGTTCTACCTGATCGCCGCGCGGCCGAGCGACGGGCTGCCGCCGGTCGCGCTGGCCTCGGGCGGCCTGCTCCTGGGCGGCCTCGCGCTCGGAATCGTGGGAGCCACCGGTGTGCTGCCCGTGACGGTGAGCTTCGCCGACGTGCCGCTGTTCGGCCGGCCGACCGCGTGGTGGGTGCCGCTCCTCGTCGTCGGGGTCGTGGCGACCGCGATCGCGTATGCGGCCAGCATCACGGCGACGGAACTCCTCGGCTCGCGCCTGGCGTCGTTCACCGGACTGCTGGAGGTCGTGGCGGCGACGTTCTACGCGTGGCTGTTGCTGGGCGAGGCGCTCAGCCCGCTGCAGCTGCTGGGAGGAGTGCTCATCCTGGGCGGGATCGCGCTCGTGCGCGCCGACCGGGGCGATGAGACCGCGCTCACGTCGCCTGGCCGTGCCCGCTCGCGGTCGCCGGAGAGGACGTTCCGCTAAGCTGACAGGCTCGGCGACTCCGCCCGGGCGGAAGGACGGGTGCCCGATGTCCGAGTACACCGACGCGAACCGCGCCAACTGGGACGAGCGCGCGACCCTCCACGCCGACCGCGGTCAGCACGGCTACCGGGTGTCGCGATACATCGACGACCGTGAGGCGATCTCCGATGTCGTCCGCTTCGACCTCCCGCGCCTCGGCTCCGTGGAGGGACTGAGAGCCGTTCACCTGCAATGCCACATCGGCACGGACACGCTCTCGCTTGCGCGTCTCGGTGCGCACGTGACCGGACTCGACTTCTCGGCGAACGCCATCGAGGAGGCCGGTCGGCTCGTGGCGGACACCGGGGACGAGGTGGAGTTCGTCGTCGCCGACGTGTATGACGCCGCCGCCGTTCTGGGGACCGGAGCGTTCGACCTCGTCTTCACCGGCGTCGGAGCGCTGTGTTGGCTGCCGAGCGTCGACCGCTGGGCCGAAGTCGTGGCCGCGCTGCTGGCACCCGGGGGCTCGCTCTTCGTGCGAGAGGGGCATCCCATCCTCTGGTCGATGGATGAGCGGCTCGACGACGACCTCCACCTCCGATTCCCCTACTGGGAGCGCGAGCAGCCGCTGGAGTGGGACGACGACTCGACATACGTCGAGACGACCCGGCCGATCACGGCGACCCGAACCTACGAGTGGAATCACTCCCTCGGCGAGATCGTGACCTCGCTCATCCGGGCGGGGCTCCGCATCGACCTGCTGGAGGAGCACGACAGCGTGCCGTGGGAGGCGCTTCCGGGGCAGATGCTGCTGCGCCCTGACGGTGAATACGCACTCGCGGCGCTCGAGGGAGACGCGCCGCTCAGCTACACGCTGCGCGCGAGCAGACCGGCCTGACCCCCTTGCCCCGTCGCGCGTGTGCGCCGAAGGTGGGGTCATGGATGCGACAGGCGCGGACGAGGACCGGCACGGGCACGACGAGGACAAGTCTACGATCGACGTGCGGTTGACCGGGGTGCGCGACCCGAGGGACCCGGACGGGCTGCTGACCGTCGAAGAGGATACCGAGCGACCGGACCCCGCGCGATTCGGGTCGCCCGAGACGGACACCCTCGAGCGGGAGCGCGCGCACTACGCGCGGCTCGGGGACGGCGGGACGTCGGCCGAGCTTCCCGAGGTGCCGAGGAAGCGCGGGGTCACGGGCCTGGGCTGATCGGCCGGGCGCGGGCTGCGGGCGGAGCCCGCTACCGTCGGAGATCCGTGAGCCACAGTCGGACGCGCTCCCGACTTCTGCACCTCATCTCCGACGCACCGCGGCCTGTCGGAGATTCGTGCAGCTGTCTCCGACGGTGGATCCGGCGGTGCGCGCCCGTCGCGTGCGAACGCTGACGCGCCTGCCGGCGGGGGAGAATGGGGCGGTGGCCTTTCCAGCGTCCGAGCGCATCGTCCCCGTCCCGGTGAACCGGATCGAGGTGGAGGCCGCGGTCGCGTTCGGGACTCTTCGCCGTGCGTTCGAGGCCGAGGTCCCACCTGTGGATGCCGCCCACGTGCGCGAGCTGCTGTCGCAGGGCGCTGAGTGGCGGCGACTCACCCTCGAGACCGCCGGCCCCGGCATCCACCGGTTCGTCCGGTTCTGGACCGACCACCCGACGCCGGTGATGCGCGTCGGCGGGGCGGACATCCCGAGCGCCGTCTACCTGATCGGCGACTACGCCACGGCGGCGCGGATGTTCCGGCACGACCCGGGCGCCCTGCTGTACACCCCGCTGCGCGTCGAGCTGCACGCGACCCGCGCCGGCAGCACGGTGCTCAGTGTCGACCAGCCGAGCAGCACCCTCGGCAGCTTCGGCAACAACAAGATCACACAGGCCGGCTTCGAGCTCGACCGGATGCTCGGCGACCTCCTCGAGGAGCTGGACCTGCCGCGCCCGAGCGTGCTGCGGCGGTGAGGTCCCTCAGCCCTGGTCGGAGTCGGGGACGTCCGGTCCGGTGACCGCGACGTCACAGCGATACCAGGTGCCGACGATGCCGCCCATGTCGACCCAGGTGCGCACGATCTCGTAGCGCCGGGGCACATCGCCCTGCGTCGGCTGCTGCGAAATGGCGTCCTGGAGCGCCTCGTCGAACCCCGCCTGCGACGAACCCGTGACCAACATGGGAACCTGCCTTCCCGGCTCACCGGCGAGCCGATCCAGCCGCACGCTACTGCCTCCGCAGCCCGCGAGGCAATGGAGCGAAACGCGTGGTGGCCGGGAATGGGTCCCGCCGCCTCGCTGTTGCCTCTGCCATGACAGAGGCGGCCCTTCCCGCGCCGACGCGCGCTGCAGCGGACGATCTGGAGCGCGTCCTGGCGCGTCTCGAGTGGACGCTGCTCGACTTCGAACAGCGGGATCTCGCCGCCGGGACCGCGGTCAGCGTGGCGCGGGGACGCGTCCGGTTCCACTACGTCGTTTCCGGCGCCGTGCAGGTGACCGGGGGAGCGGCGCCGCTGCGCCTCGAAGCCGGAGATTTCCTGATGCTGCCGCAGTCCGATGCGCACCGGGTGCGTGCGGAGCGCGATTCGGTGGTCGCCTCCGGCGAGCTGGACACGGCGACCGCGCCGGGTCTACCTCTCGCCTCCGCCCTCCCTGCGTCGCTCACTGCCTGCGGGTTCGTCGTACGCGAGCCGCACATGGGCCCGCTCATCCAGACGCTCGGCCTCGAATTCGGCGGGATGCGCGCGGGCAACTGCCTGATGGCGAGCCGGATCGCCACGGTCATCGCCACCGCAGCCGTACGGTCGTGGGTGGAGAACGGGTGCGCCTCCGACCAGTGGCTCGTCAGCGTGCGCGACCCGCACATCGCTCGCGCTGTCGCGGCGATGCGCGAGGCGCCGGGGGAGCCGTGGACGGTGGATCGGCTGGCACGCGTCGCGAGCGCCTCCCGCACGGTGTTCGCGGAGCGCTTCCGCGAGCTCGTCGGCGCCTCGCCCAGCCGCTACCTGGCGGCCGTGCGCGTGGAGCAGGCTGCTGAACTGCTTCGGGATGACGGGCTCAGCATCGGTGAGGTGGCACACCGCCTGGGTTACGGGTCGGATGTCGCCTTCAGCCGCGCGTTCCGCCGCGTCACCGGCGTGAGCCCGGCGGCCTGGCGCAGGGGCGAGGTCGCGCGTTCGACCGCCCCCGCCCCGGCCGCCGCCGCCCTGAGCGCTTAGGCGGATTCGCGACGGCGCGCGGTTCCCAGGAGGATGCCGCCGAGCACGGCGACGATCCCACCGGCGACCAGGGCCTCCTTGACGCCTGCGCCGTCGACCAGCAGACCGCCCGCGGCGGCACCCAGCGCGATCGCCAGCTGGAAGGCCGCGACGACCAGACCGCCCGCCGCCTCCATCCGCTCCGGTTCTGTGCGTGCCGCCCAGGTCTGCACGAGAGTCGGGATGCCGCCGAACGCGAAGCCCCACAGGACCACGGCGGCGAAGGCGAGCGGCACCTGATCGGGCAGCAGCGCGAACACGGTCACCGCTCCTCCCAGCACGGCGGGCATCACGACCAGGGCGGTGCGCAGGCGCCGGTCGGCGACGACGCCCGCGACGATGTTCCCGGCGAACCCTCCGATCCCGTAGGCGGCCAGCAGGATGGCGAGGCCTCCGCTGGTGAGACCCGGGATGTCGGCTGCGCCTAGACGGATGTACGTGAAGCCCGCGAAGTGTCCCCCGGCGAGAAGGGCGATGCCGATCAGCCCGACAATCATCACGGGCGAGCGGAGGGCGGTGAACAGCGTCCGGACACCGGACCCGGGCGCCGGAGCGACACGCGGCAGGAGCAGCAGCTGTGCCACCGCGGCCGCGACGGACATCACCGCGACGAGGACGAACACGGCCCGCCAGCCCCAGACCGCCCCGAGGAAAGCACCGAGCGGCACCGCGACAACGGTCGCGAGGGAGACGCCGGCGTTGACGATCATCATGGCCCGGCCGAGGTGTTCCGCGGGCACAAGCTGCGCGGCAACCGCGACAGCCATCGACCAGAAGCCGGAGATGGCGATCCCGAGCAGCACCCGGGCGGCCAGCAGCAGCCAGAATTGCGGCGCGACGGCGACGAGCAGGTTGGACACGGCGGCGAGCACGGCCAGCGAGACCAGCAGGATGCGCCGGTCGAGCCGCGGCACGAGCGGGCCGATCGCCGGTCCGGCCACGACGCCGATCAGGGCGGTCGCCGTGACCGCCTGACCGGCCGTCCCCTCGCTGACACCCAGTCCCGCAGCGATCGGGGACAGCAGACTGGCGGGTAGGAACTCGCCCGTCACGAGGGCGAATACGCCCAGCATCAGGGCGACGACTCCGCCCCAGGACGCGCGGCGCGCGACTCCGGAGACGGCGGGGACGGACGCAGTGCCGGGGGAAGGGGACGTGTCGACGGTCATGCTCCCAGCCTGGCGCGCCGCACCATCCCGCACCCGATCGATCGTCCGTGCGACCTGATCGCCCGTCCGGAATCCGTGGGACGCGACACGCCGTTATCCGGCCGGGATAACGGCGTGTCGCGACCCATGGATGCTTAGCGCGGGGCGGGGACGGCGTCCCGGAGGAAGTCCCGGACCCAGCGCGCGCTGCGCTTGGGCGTGCGCTTCTGTGTCTCGTAGTCGACGTGGACGATGCCGAAGCGGCGGGAGTAGCCCCAGGCCCACTCCCAGTTGTCCATGAGCGACCAGATGAAGTAGCCCTGCAGCGGCAGCCCCGAGGCCACCGCGTTCCGGGCGGCCTCGAAGTGCGCCTCCAGGTATTCGGCACGCTGCGGGTCGTCGATCTCGCCGTCCGAGTCGACGCGGTCGGGATAGGCGGCGCCGTTCTCCGTGATGTACAGCGGGAGGCCGGGGGCGAGAGCGTTCGCCTGGCGGAGGACGTCCACCATCCCGTCGGGGTGGATCTCCCAGCCCATCTGGGTGACCGGCGCGCCGGTCTTGACGAAGCGGACGTGCTCGCTGCCCGGATAGGCGCTCGCCGGCGCATCCGCCGCGGGCGACGAACCGGAGGCGACCGTGTGGCGGCTGTAGTAGTTGATGCCCAGGAAGTCGATCGGCGCGGAGATGCGGCGGAGGTCGTCGTCCGTCGCGTGCTCGGCGAACCACTCGGTCTCGCCCAGGTCGTCGAGCACGTCGGCCGGGTAGGAGCCCGTCAGCACCGGGTCGAGGAACAGGCGGTTGCTGAGACCGTCGATGCGGCGGGCCGCATCCGAGTCCGCCTCCGAGTCGCCGGCCGGACGGACCGAGTAGAGGTTGAGCGTCGTCCCGACGCGAGCCGCCGGGACCGTCGCGCGCAGTGCCTCCAGCGCATGGCCGTGGCCGAGCAGCAGGTGGTGGGCCGCGTGCGCGGAGCGGGTGCCCACGGTGCGGCCGGGAGCGTGGTGCCCGCTGCCGTAGCCGAGGAACGACGAGCACCAGGGCTCGTTCAGGGTGATCCAGTCCGAGACGACATCGCCGAGCTCTTCGGCGACGATGGCGGCGTAGTCGGCGAACCGGCGGGCGGTGTCGCGGTCGAGCCAGCCGCCGCGATCCTCCAGCGCCTGCGGCAGGTCCCAGTGGTACAGCGTCGCCCACGGGGTCACGCCCTGCTCCAGCAGCGACTCCGACAGCCGGCGGTAGAAGTCGAGGCCGGCGCGACTGGGCGCTCCGGTGCCGTCGGCCTGGATGCGTGGCCACGCGATCGAGAACCGGTAGGCGTCGAACCCGAGGTCGGACACCAGCGAGACGTCCTCCGGCCAGCGGTGGTAGTGGTCGTCGGCGACGTCGCCGGTGCTGCCGTCGGCGATCGCGCCGGGGACGCGGGCGAACGCATCCCAGATGCTCTCACCGCGGCCGTCCTCGTGGGTCGCCCCTTCGATCTGGTACGACGCCGTCGCCGTCCCGACGATGAAGCCGTCGGGGAGGTCACTTCTCTGCATGGTCACTGCTCCTTGGACGGGGCGAGCCAGTCGCCGTCGCCGTTCTCGTAGAGGGAGATGAGGATGTTGTCGCGCTTGATCCCGAGCGCGCCGAGGCGTTCGACGATGAGTTCTGCACCGCGCTGCTTCACTTCCGGAGAGTACCCGTTGTACGCGAGGATGCTGATGAAGACGATGTCGGTGCGGTCGGCTTCCGGGAAGGTCCGGCTGTAGAACAGGTCGCCCTGCTCGTGCAGCTGGAAGATCTGGAAGAGGTCGTCGGCCGGCATGCCCCAGCCGTCCGCCAGCGCGGAGTTGATCGCCTCGCTCATCTGCGGGCGCAGATCGGCGAGCGGGGTGTGCATGTCGATTCGGACGAGTGGCATGGATGCCTCGGCTTTCCGTGGTTGTGGTGGTCGGTGGTGCGGTCAGTGGTCGGCGTCGAGCCAGCTGGCGGGCGCCGGGACGAGTGCTTCGAGTTCTTCCCAGAACTCCTGCGGCCGGTCGAGCGACGCGGCGTCGAGGGTCTGCTGGATGCGTTCGGGTCTGCTGATCCCGACGATGGTGCTGGCGAACCGCTCGTCCCGCGTCGAGAACCGCAGCGCGGCGGCGGCCAGGGTGGTGTCCCACCGCCGGCACACCTCGCGCATGCGGGCGATCGCGCTGAGGGTGTCCGCGCTCGCGGGGCGGTATCCGTAGTCCGTCTTCGTCCCGGACTCGTCGGCGAGGATGCCCCCGCCCAGGACGGCGGCGTTGACGATCCCGACCCCGAGTTCGGCCGCACGGTCGAGCAGTGGGCCGGCGCTCCGGTCCACGAGCGTCCACCGGTTGTGGACGAGGAGCACCTCGAACACGCCGAGGTCGAGGTAGCGGCGCATGACCCGCACGTTGCCGCCGGCGAGGCCGATGTGCGTGACATCGCCGCGCTCCTTGGCCTGGACGAGCGCGTCGACGGCACCGCCGGGCGCCGTCATCGCGTCGAAGTCGTGGAACTCCGGGTCGTGGAGGTGCACCAGCGGCAGGGGGCGGATGCCGAGCCGCTCGGCGCTCTCCCCGATGGACCGCCGCACGCGCTCGCCGCTGTAGTCGCCGTCGCGCCGGTCCGTCTTGGTGATCACGAGGACGTCGTCCGGCAGGCCGCCGAACGCCGCGATCGCCTTGCCGATGCGCTCCTCGCTGCGGCCGTCCGAGTACCCGTTCGACGTATCGATGGTCCGGATGCCGCTGCGGAGGACCTCCCGAACCAGCTGGATCGCATCCGCCTCGGCCACCTCGTGCCCGAAATTCTCGGGCATGCTGCCGAGCGGCGCACCCCCCAGGGTCACCCGGCTGACGGCGAGTCCCGTCGAGCCGAGTGGCCGAAGCGGCGTGGACGCGGTCATGCGTCCGCGATCACGTACAGCAGGCCGTCGGGGCCGCTGTAGACCTCGCGACCGGCGACAGCGCCGACGCGTTCGCCCGGGACCGAGTCCGCCTCCGCCTGGCCGCCCCCGAAGCCGACGGCGACGAAGCCGGGGGCGTCGAGCTGCGGGGCGCGCCGTGCCTTCTCCGCACGCTCGTACGTGAAGATCTCGAGCGAGCTGTCGCCGTGGCGCAGGAAGTTGATCTCGAAGCCGCGGTCGTCGCCCGGCTGGTGGATGCCCGACATCAGGTCGTAGCCGAGCTTCGCGTAGTGCTCCTTGGTCGCATCCAGATCGTCGACGGTCTCGGCGACGTGGTCGAAGCGCGGGCGCTCGGGGTCGCCGAGTCCCCAGTCCTGCTCGACCGCGTCACGGTCGTAGACCTCGTGGTACTGGAGCGGACCCTCGACGAGCTCCAGAAGGGTGCCGTCCGGGTCGTAGAAGAAGGTGATGCGCACGCCGCCTTCGGCGTGGATCGGCTCGAGGTGGAACGGGACGTCGGCGTCGTGCAGCGCGGCCACGCGAGCGTCGAGGTCGGAGACCTTGAAGCCGACGTGACGGAAGCCGCGCTGGAGGTCGTCGCCGACCCAGGTCGACTCGGCCGGCGCGTCGACGCGCGTCAGCAGGAGCCGGGCGGTGACCAGGTCGAGTTCGGCGGTGTCCGCTCCGGAGTCGATGACGACGGCGTCCAGGTGACGCCGGTAGAACTCGACGGATCGGTCGATGTCGCTCACGTTGAGGAGCACGGATTCAATGGCCAACGGGGGGTCCTTTCTACGCTGAAGTGGCGCCCAGCAGCCGGGCGTGGGCCACAGTAACCAACTATCTCAACGTATGCAACTAAGTACATTCGCGCTGAGAAAGCCGGGATCAGCCCAACAGTACAGGCGACAGACCAGTTTGTGACAAAAAGTGCAGAACTATTGCATCCGTGTGAAGAGCGTGTGTAGGCTCACCCCGAACGTGCGCCGCCATGCACGACGAACAGCACACAACGAGGTGGAGGATTCACATGATTCGTACGCGGTTCCTATCCGCGGCTGCGGTGGCTGCGGCCGCCGCACTGGCGATCACCGGCTGCACCGGCTCGTCCGGTGACCAGAGCTCGGACGTCAAGCCGGCCAAGTCGGGCAGTGTCACCTGGTGGGGCTGGACCCCCGACACTCCCGTGGCCCAGAAGTACATCGCCGAATTCAACAAGGACTACCCGGACATCACGGTCACGTACAAGAACTTCGAGAACGTCGATTACCGCAACACCATCACGCCCGCCCTCGACTCCGGTAAGGGACCCGACGTGTTCGACCTGTCGCCCGCCGGCGGCTCGCCCGACACCTGGGGCCCCTACGCCCTGGACCTCACCTCCCTCGCCAAGGACACCCTCGGCGACAACTGGAAGGACCAGATCGGTGGCAACTACGTCACGCAGCTGACCAGCTCGGATGGTCGCTTCGTCTCGCTCCCGCTCGGCGGGATGTCGGCCGGCTTCCTCTGGTACAACAAGGACATCCTCGACAAGGCGGGCGCAAAGGTCCCGACCGACTACGCGTCGTGGGTCGACACCTGCAAGAAGGTGACCGCCATCGGCAAGGCCTGCTTCACCATGGGTGCCGGGGGCAAGGACACCTTCCCGACCGAGATGTACCACTCGATCGCCAACACCGTCGACCCGAGCTTCTTCATCAAGGCCGCGACCGGCAAGGCCAAGTGGAACGACGAGCAGGGCCAGAAGGTGCTCGAGATCATCAAGAAGATGAAGACCGACGGCATCATCCCGTCCAACGCGCTCGACGGCCCGCAGTATCCCCTCGCGAACAACGAGTTCATGAAGGGCGACGCGGCCATGGTCCAGATGGGCTTCTGGTACACGCAGTACGCGGGCGCCGACTCGTGCAAGGCCTCGATGCAGGCCGCAGGAGTCACGGACCCGACGTGCTTCGTCCAGCTGCCGGCACAGTTCCCGGACGTCGCCGGTCAGGGACACAAGAGCACGTACTTCGGTGAGGCGGACTACGGTCTGGCGATCAACTCCGGATCGAAGAACATCGGCCCGGCGAAGACCTTCGTCTCGTGGATGACGCTGAAGAAGACGGGCCAGCAGAACGTCGCGAACGCGCTCGACCTGCTGCCCGCGCTCAAGGGCACGACTCCCGAGTGGTCGTCGATCAAGCTCGTCGACGACGCGGTCCAGCGTCCCGCGATCGAGACCCTGATCAAGGACAGCGGCAACACCACCGAGTCCCGCCAGTGGCAGACCACGGAGAAGTCGCTCGATGCGATCGTCGTCGCCATCCAGCAGGTGCTCGACCCCTCGGTGAACAAGTCGATCAAGGACATCGCCGACGACCAGCAGGCGGCTTCCGTCGCCAGCAAGGTCGGCACGAAGTAAGTCGCAATCGAAAGAACGGATCGACGCACTCATGACCGTCACGGATCTTGAGACCGGATCCGACCGACTCGCACCGGTGGTGCGGGGAGGCGGGCGCCCCAAGCGGCGCGCCCGCCTCCTCCCCGGGGGGTTCCGCTGGATCCTCCCCGCCTTCGTCATCTCGGTCGGCCTGATCTACTACAGCATCGTCTACTCGGGGTACCTGTCCTTCTTCTCCTGGCCGGGCGGCCGGGCGCTGATGACCCCGGTCGGCCTCGGCAACTACATCACCGCGCTGAGCGACCCGGTCCTCTGGACCTCGCTGCGCAACACGCTCGTCTACTTCGTCGTCGTCTTCGTCGTCCAGGTGGTCGGCGGGATGCTGTTCGCGGCGGCCATGCACTCCAAGGTGCGGTTCGCCAACGTCTACAAGGTGCTCGTCGTCATCCCGGTCGTCGTGGCTCCCGCGACGCTCGCGCCGGCACAGATCCAGGTCTGGCAGAGCGACGGGACCGTCAACACCATCCTGGGCTTCTTCGGCCTGTCGGCGCTGCAGCAGCCGTGGATCGGCCAGTCCACCACCTCGCTGCTGGTCGTCACGCTGGTCGGCTGCTGGGGCGCGATCGGCTACGGCTTCATCCTCCTGTACGCAGGGATGTCGCAGATCGACCCCGAACTGCTCGAGGCCGGACGGCTGGACGGCGCGGGCAACATCCGCGTCCTCTTCTCCATCGTCCTCCCGAGCCTCCGGCCGATCATCGTGTCGCTCGCCATCCTGAACTTCATCACCGCACTGAAACTGTTCGACAACCCGTGGCTGATCACGCAGGGAGGACCGGCGCACTCGTCCGAGTTCCTCGGCACGATGATCTACGGCGAGATCGCCAGCACCGACCGCAACCTCGGCTACGCCTCGGCGCTGTCCATCCTGGTGCTGCTGATCGCGGTCGCGGTGTCCATCTTCATGCAGTTGCGAGGGCGCGAGCGCCTCGTGCGCACCAAGCCGCGCCGCAAGGGAGCCGCAGATGTTTGAGACCCGTTCGCGCCGAGCGCGCATCCTGCTCCAGCTGATCCTCACCGTCGCCGTGGTGCCGTTCGTGGTGCCGCTGATCGCGATGCTGCAGACGAGCTTCGAAGGGCAGGGCTGGGGCAACTACCTCGCGGTGGTGCAGGTGCCCGGCTTCTCGAAGTTCTTCGTCAACACCATCATCATCGCCGTCGCCTCCATCGTCATCGTCTATGTCGCAACCCTGGCGGCCGCCTTCGGGTTCTCCAAGCTGCGCGTGCGCGGCAAGGAGGTGTACTTCTGGCTGATGATGGCCGCTCTGACGCTGCCCGAGGTGGTGCTGATCGCTCCTCTTTATACGACGGCGGTCAAGCTGGGCCTGCTCGGGACCTATTGGTCGGTGATCCTGCCGATCGCGGCCCTGCAGATCCCGTTCACCGTGCTGATCGCACGCGGGTACGTCGACGGCATCCCGGACGCGATGTTCGAGGCGGCGCGCATCGACGGAGCGAGCACGTGGCGCGTGTTCTGGTCGATCCTGGTGCCGTTGTCGCGACCGATCGCCGTGGCGCTCATGGTGCTCGTGCTGATCTACGCCTGGAACTCGTACCTGCTGCCGAAGGTGTTCCTCATCGACGACGGGATGGGCGTGGTCACGCAGCTGCCGGAGTTCTTCCGACGGCAGTACAACGACGACACCCCGAAGATCCTGGCGGCATCCGTGATCACCGCGATCCCGACGATCATCGCCTACATCGCTCTGCAGCGGCAGTTCGAGCGCGGGATGGCGGCGGGCGCGATCAAGTGACCGGCGAAGTCGTGGAGGGACCGGTCTATCGGGCAGACTGCCTATTCGAGGGTGCTGCGGAGAACGAAGGGGGTGCGGTGCGGTGACAGATGCTTCGGCCTCGATCGGCGTCGTGATCCGGCACGGGCGCGACCGTGATCCGGTCGCCTCCGCGATCGTGCGCGCCATCGCGGCACCGCTTCTCGCCGCCGGGATGCGCTTCATCACGCGATCGGTCGACGACGAGGAGGCGGAGCTCAAGACCTATCGCCTCTGGGCGCGCGTCGGAGGCATCGCCGGCGTCATCGTGCTCGGTGCTGCAGAAGCCGACCCACGCATCCGTCTGCTCCGCCAGATCGACATGCCGTTCGTCGCCCTCGCGCCCGTCGCCGTGGAGGTCGACTATCCCGCGGTGACCGTGGATGCGGCCGCCGCGTCGCGCGCGCTCGTCTCGTACCTGGACGGCCATCCCGCCCGTCGCTGGGTCTACATCACCAGCCAGCTCGTGCCGGAGCCCTTGGTCGGGGACGCCGGGACCGGCGCGCGCACCATCGAGACCATCCAGACGGTCGACATGGTGGGAGCGGCGGTGCGCGTCGGCGCGGAGAGCTCGCCGGAGAACCCGACCGCGCTGATCTTCGACACCGACCATGACGCCGTCGCCGCCCTGGACGCGTTGCAGGAGCACGGTATCCCGGTGCCGGAGGCCGTTGCGCTGATCTGCTGGAGCGACTCGCAGGTCTGCCAGAGCGCCAGCCTGCCGATCACCGCCATCGACCGGCACGGGCGCGAGATCGGAGCCCTGCTCGGTACGGCTGCGCTCGCGGCCATCCACGACGACGACCTGCCGGCGCTCGCCGCACCGGAACCGGTGGTCGTCGTGCGGGAGACGACGTGAGCGCCGCGCGGCGGCTGGGGCCGTCGTCCGCGAACACCCGGAGCGCCATCCTCGACATGGTGCGTTCCGGCGGAACGGTCACGCGCACCGAACTCGCCGAACGCTCGGGGCTCACCCCGACCTCCATCACCCGCGTCGTCAAGACCCTGATCGAAGAGGGCCTGGTCATCGAGACCGGCTTCAGCGAGTCGACAGGAGGCAAGCGCAGCAGCCTGCTCGAACTGAACACGCGGGCGCGGTATGCCGTCGGCCTCTCCCTCGACGCGGGGCGTCTCACCTACGTGGTGACGGACCTCGCCGGCAACGTGATCGGCCGGCTGGTCTCCCCAGGCATCGAGGAGGCCGGCCCGAGCGAGGATGTCGCGCGCATCGCCCGCGAGCTCGGGCAGCTCCTGGTGCAGCTCGACATCGCACTCGAGTCCGTCGTCGGAGTCGGCGTCGCCGGGGCCGGTCTCGACCTGGGCGCGGGAGCCGAGCGGCTCTCGCTCACGGCGACCGAATGGGAGTCGTTCGCCCTGAACAAGGCGCTGGAACCCCGCATCGGGCTACCGGTCGTGCGGGACAACGATGCGGCGTGCGCTGCGCTCGGTCAGTACTGGGCGGGCCGGGTACCGGCGACGCAGGACTTCGCGACGCTGTACCTCTCCAATGGATTCGGCCTCGGCATCATGGTCGGCGGCAGCGTCGCGCGCGGAGCATCCTCGAACGTCGGTGAGATCGGCCACATGGTGATCGACATCGACGGACCGCAGTGCTGGTGCGGAGCCCGGGGCTGCCTGGAGATGCTGGCTGCGCCGCGCGCGGTGGTCGCCTGGGCACTGGAGGACGACGGCCTCGCCGGGCAACTGCAGCTCACCGGCGACCCGCAGCGCTTCCGCGCCGACTTCGAGGCGATCGCGAGAGCAGCGGCCCAGGGCGAATCCCGCTGCTGCGAGCTGATCAAGCGATCGGCGCGCTACGTCGCGGCGGCGGTCCTGTCGATCGTGAACGTCCTCGACCTGGAGCGCATCGTGCTCGCGGGACCTGGCTTCGCCGACGCGGGTGCCATCTACGTCCGCGAGATCCGGGAGTACGTCTCCCAGTTCGCGCGCACGCGCGCCATCCACCCCGTGCTCATCGAGCTGGCCGACCCGGGCCTGGATGCGGCGGCCGGGGGAGCGGCGACCCTCGCGCTGCAGCACGCTCTCACTCCGCACGCCGCGCGCGGTCGGTAGCCCTTCCTCTGAGCCCTCTCATCGGCTCACGCCCGTCACCCAGGGTGGAGGCTGCTTCGGCCGGGATGCTGGGGATCGTGCGAAACAAGGTGCCCGCGGTGACCGCCCTGTTCTGGGTGACGAAACTGCTGACGACGGCGATGGGCGAGACGGCGTCCGACTACCTGGTGAAGACCATCGACCCTGTGGTCGCGGTCGCGGGCGGCTTCGTCGTGTTCGCGGCGGCCCTCGTGCTGCAGCTGGTGGTGCGCCGCTACATCCCCTGGGTGTACTGGCTCGCCGTTCTCATGGTGGCGGTCTTCGGGACGATGGTGGCCGACGTGCTGCACATCGTCCTCGGGGTTCCGTATGTCCTGTCGACCGTCGCGTTCGCTGTCGTGCTCGCGGCCGTCTTCGTGCTCTGGTACGCGACCCAGCGCACCCTCTCCGTCCATCGCATCGACACCCACGCACGCGAGCTCTTCTACTGGTCCGCGGTGCTCGCGACGTTCGCGCTAGGGACGGCGGTCGGCGACCTGACGGCGGTGACGTTCGGGCTGGGCTACTTCGCCTCCGCGCTGGTGTTCGGCATCCTCTTCGCCATCCCCGGCATCGCCTATCGCTGGTGGGGGATGGGCGCGACCGTGGCCTTCTGGACCGCCTACGTGCTCACCCGCCCGTTCGGTGCGTCGATCTCCGACGGTCTCGCCGTCTCGCACGCGCGCGGCGGACTGGCGCTCGGCACCGGACCGGTCAGCCTGGTGCTCCTCGCGATCATCGCGGTGTGCGTCGCCGTCATGAGCAGGCGGCCCCGCGCGATGGCGCGTCCCGCGCTCGGCGACGCGCTGGAGTGACGCGCGGCTCGCCCTCGCCCGCGCCCGGCTCGCCCCCGCCCTCGCGCGATTTGCGCCAATTCGCGGTTTTGGCACGCGAATAACCGCGATTTGGCGCAAATCTCGCAGCAGGACGCTGGCGCGAACCCCCGTCAGACCTCGGTGTGGCCGAGGCGGGGCTCCGGCACGAAGGCGGCGACCGCCTCGGCAGAGGATTCCAGCTCCAGGATGACGAGCTCGTTCCGTCCCGAGCGGACGACGCCGCGCGGGACGTGCAGCGTCTGCTGGGGGCCGCGGGTCCAGTACCGGCCGAGGTTGAAGCCGTTGATCCAGGCCACGCCCTTGCCCCAGCCGGTCGTGTCGAGGAACAGCGTGCCCGACTCCTCGAGGTCGAATGTCGCGCGCGCGAACACGGGACCGGCGAGCCGCTCCGGGGCCGCGTCGACCGCATCCAGCGCCGCGATCACCGGAGCGAGGGATGCCAGCTCCAGGGGAAGGACGCTCCACCGGCGCAACTCCTCGCCGTTCAGCTGCACCGGACCGATCAGTCCCTTGGGCTCACCGATGCGCGGCCCGTAGTCGACACGGCCCTGGTCCTCGACGAGCACGGTGAGGGTCCCGCGGCTCGGGGAGAGCGCGATCGACGAGTCGTGGTGGTCACGCGCCAGCACCCCGACGGGGTTGCCGCCGACCGAGACGTAGGCGCGGTCGCGCACCTCGCCGAATTCCAGGACGGCGGGCTCCGCGGTGTCGATCTCGGTGCGATACAGCCCGAGGCCGCTGTAGTGTCCCAAATCGTCGAAGGTCGGAAGCGTGTCCGAGTGCGACCACGTGCCGAGCCGTTCGGCGACGGCCCACAGCGGCACGGCCGCGTCGAACGGCACGGTGAAGGAGGGCGCCGCCGCGATGGACACCTGCTCCAGCTCCGGCACCGCCGCGTACTTGGCGATGACATCCCGGAACGCCCAGAACTTCTCGGTCGGCTCGCCGGCCTCGTCCAGAGGAGCGTCGTAGTCGTAGCTCGTCACGATCGGCTGGTAGACGCCCTTGTCGTTGGCGCCGTTCGTGAAGCCGAAGTTGGTTCCGCCGTGGAACATGTACAGGTTGACGGATGCGCCGAGCGCGAGAAGCTCATCCAGATCCGCCGCCGATTCGGCGACGGGTGTCGTGTGGTGGTGCGTGCCCCAGCTGTCGAACCAGCCGTCCCAGAACTCCGAGCACATCAGCGGCCCCGACGACTGGTGCCTCCGCAGCGTCGCCAGCCGCTCGCGCGAGCGGGAACCGAACGACGCCGTCTTGAGCAGGCCCGGCAACGAGCCGTTCTCGAGCATGTCGTCCTCCGGCTGATCGACCGTGGTCAGCGGGACAGTGATCCCGGCCCCGCGGATGACGTCGACGAGCGCGCGCAGGTACGCCTTGTCGTCGCCGTACGCGCCGTACTCGTTCTCGACCTGCACCAGCAGCACCGGGCCGCCCTCGGTCACCTGCAACGGGCGGACGATCTCGAGCACGTTCCGCAGGTAGTCGCTGACCGCCGCGACGAACCTGGGCTCCGAGCGGCGGATGCCGACCGCCGGGTCGGTGAACAGCCAGGCGGGGAGACCGCCGTTGTCCCACTCCGCGCAGATGTACGGCCCTGGGCGGACGATCGCGTGCATCCCCTCGTCGGCGACCGCGCGCAGGAAGCGATCCAGGTCGAGCGGGCCGTCGGCTCGCCATTCGCCCTGCCGGGGCTCGTGGGCGTTCCACGGCACATATGTCTCGATCGTGTTGAGCCCCATCAGGCGCGCCTTGCGGATGCGGTCCGTCCAGTCCTCCGGGTGCACGCGGAAATAGTGCAGGGCTCCCGAGAGGATGCGGTGCGGCTCGCCGTCGAGGACGAAGTCGTCGCCCGCGATCTCGAAGGTGGTCATGGTTCTCCTGGTGGGGGTGGAATCGGGATGCGGCCGGTCGCGCCGATGCGCGACCGGCCGCAGGCGGAGCTACTTGCCGGTGACGGTGAAGCCCTGCTGGTTGCCGTACTCGACGAGCGCCTTCTGCCACGCCTCGAGGGCCGGGTTCAGGCTGGAGTTCGACGTGTACGCCTGGCCGACGGTGTCGCCGTAGATGCTGTTCGCGTAGACCTGGAACGGCAGGTACTGCCACCCGGTCGAGACGTGCTTCGCGCCGTCCACGAGCACCTCGTTGATCTTCTGGCCACCGAAGTAGTCGGGCGCGCTGGCGAGGAACTCGGACGAGTTCAGGTCCTTCGTCGTCGACGGGAATCCGCCGGACTTCAGGAAGACCTTGATGCTCTCCGGGTCGTTGTTCAGCCACTTCAGGAAGCCGGCCGCGAGTGCCTGGTTCTTGCTCTGCTTGAGCACGACCTGGCCGCCGCCGCCGTTCTCGGCGTTCGCGGGCGTGCCGTCGTAGGTCGGGATGGGCGCGACGCGCCACTGCCCGGCGCCGTCCTTCACCGACGACTCCAGCACACCGGGCATCCACGCGCCGGTCACCAGAGTGGCGATCGACCCGTTGCCGAGCGCCTTGAACCAGTCGTCACTCCAGCCGGGAACCGTCGAGAGCAGCTTGCCCTCGACCAGCTTGTCCCAGGTGGCGGTCCACTTCTTCGTGCCCTCGTCCTGCAGGTTCATCGAGACCTTCGTGCCGTCGACGGAGAACGGACGTCCGCCGGCCTGCCAGATCATGGAGGTCGTGAAGCCGGAGTCGCCGGAGTCGCTTGTGATGTAGGCGTTCGGGTCCGCGGCGTGCAGCTTCTGTGCGGCGGCGACGTACTCGTCCCACGTCTTCGGCACGTCGATGCCGTACTTGTCGAACAGCGTCTTGTTGTAGAACATCGCCATGGGGCCGGAGTCCTGGGGGAGTCCGACCAGCTTGCCGCCGACGTTCACCGAACCCCACGGGCCCGGCGTGTAGTCGCCCTTCAGCTTGTCGAAGCCGTACGTGCCGAGGTCGACGAGGGAGTCGGAGAGCGCGAACTGCGGGATGGCGTAGTACTCGACCTGTGCGACGTCGGGCGCGCCGTTGCCGGCCTTGATCGCGTTCTGCAGCTTCGTGTACTCGGTCGTGTTGGTCCCGGCGTTGACCAGCTTGACCTTCACCTTCGGGTACTTCTTCTCGAAGGCGGCGACCTGAGCCTCCGCCGAGGGCGTCCACGACCAGTAGGTGATCGTGCCGCCCTGCTTGAGGGCTGCGTCGATGTCCGAGGCGCTGCCGCCGCCCGACGAGGTACCGCCCGAGCAGGCGGCGAGAGAGACGCCGATGACGGTGCTGACCACCGCCGCCGCGACGGCCCGGCGCAGGGTCCGGGACGCGAGTGTGCGCTTCATGAGCTTCCTTTCACTTCTTTGTGGAATGCGAGTGCATGGTTGGGGATGCGGGTCACTGCTTGACGCTTCCGGCGGTCAGACCCGACTGCCAGTAGCGCTGGAGCACCAGGAACGCCGCCACGATCGGAACGATCGTGATGAGGGATCCGGTGATCACGAGGTTGAAGATCGGCTGGGCGCCGACCCCTGTCGCCTGCGCGCTCCACTGGCTGAGCCCGACCGTGAGGGGGTACCAGGTCGGGTCGCTCAGCATGATGAGCGGCAGGAAGTAGTTGTTCCAGGTGGCGACGATCGCGAACAGCGCGACCGTCACGACGCCAGGGGCGAGAAGCCGCAGCGAGATGGTGAAGAAGGTGCGGAATTCGCCGGCTCCGTCCATCCGGGCCGCCTCGAGCAGTTCGGTCGGGACCGCCTCTGTGGCGTACGTCCAGATGAGGTAGAGGCCGAATGGACTGATCAGCGACGGCAGGATGATCGCCCAGGGTGTGTTGGTGATCCCGGCCTGGCTGAACATCAGGAAGGTGGGGACGGCGAGTGCTGTGCCGGGCACGGCGATCGCCCCGAGCACCACGGCGAACACGGCCCGCTTGCCGGGGAAGTCGTACTTGGCGAGGCCGTAGCCGGCCACCGTCGCGAGGAGGGTCGCGCCTCCCGCGCCGACGACGACGTAGAGCAGGGTGTTGCCCAGCCACTGCACGAAGATGCCGTCGCGGTACGTCAAGGTGTCCGCGATGTTCTGGAACAGATTGAAGTCCTTGCCGAACCACAGTCCGAAGGACGAGTACAGATCCGGCTGGCTCTTCGTCGCGTTGACGAGGAGCCAGATCAGCGGCACGAACGAGTAGATGACGAAGACGATCATCACGATCGTGAGCAGCGGCGACTTGCGGACGCCGCGGCCGGAGGAGACGCCGGCGTTGCTGCGCGCGGCTGCGCGGGAGGGCGTCGAGCGGAACCCGGAGCGTCCGCGGCTGCCTTTGCGCCCGCTCGTCGTGTCGGTCAGGGAGGCCATCAGCGGATTTCCTTCCTCGTGCCGCGGAGCTGCACCACGTACGCGATGACGGCGGTGAGGACGCCCATCACGATCGCGACGGTCGCGGCGTAGTTGAACTGCTGCCCGGCGAACGAGAGGTTGTAGGCGTACATGTTGGGGGTGAAGTAGCTGCTGATCGCGTTGGGCGCCAGCTGCTTCAGGAGGTTCGGCTCGTTGAACAGCTGGAAGCTGCCGATGATCGAGAAGATCGTGGCGATCACGATGGCCCCGCGGATGGCCGGGAGCTTGATGCTGAACACCGTCCGGAACGCACCGGCGCCGTCGATCTCGGCCGCCTCGTAGAGCTCGGTCGGGATCACCCGGAGCGCGGCGTAGAAGATGAGCATGTTGTAGCCCATGAACTCCCAGGTGACGATGTTGCCGATGGAGGCGAGGACCCACTGCCCGCTGAGCGGGGCGAGGCCTGTCCCGAGCAACTGGTTGAGGCTCGCTGTCAGACCGAACTGGTCGCCGTAGATGAAGCCCCAGATGAGTGCCGCCACCACGCCGGGGACGGCGTACGGGAGGAACAGTGCGATGCGGAAGAACGCCGCGCCGTGGAGGCGTGCGCTGTCGAGGGCGAGAGCGGCCACGAGCGAGAGCACGAGCATCACCGGTACCTGCACGACGAGGAACAGGACCACGCGCCCGAGCGACTCCCAGAACTTCGCGTCCTGCACGACGGCGAGGTAGTTGCCGAGCCCGACGAAGGCATTGCCGCCGATGAGTTGCTGACGGAACAAGCTGAGGTAGATCGCGTACACCACCGGCGCGATGATCATGGCCGCGAAGACGATCATGAACGGGGCGACGAAGGCCCAGCCGCGCCAGTCGCGGCGGGCCCGGCGGGGGCGCCGGCCGCCAACCGGGGCGGTCGCCTGCCTGAGGGACGTCGTTGTCATGTGTTTCCCGAATTCGAGTCGCTGAGCGATGTTTACGTCAACATCGTGGGCGCTACTCTAACATGTTGACGTCAACACAGCGCAAGTCTTCTTCGCGCTACACCTGCATTGAAAGTGGAGACATGACCGAGCCGATCGACGACCTCCGGCCCGCTCCGGCGACCCGCAAGCGCGGCCCGTCGCTCGGCGACGTCGCTGCGCACGCCCGCGTATCGACGCAGACCGTCTCGCGCGTCGCCAACGGACTCACCAACGTGGAGGAGTCGACGCGCCAGCGCGTCCTGGCGTCGATGCAGGCCCTCGGGTACCGGCCCAACCGCGCCGCACGCGCTCTCCGCTCTGGACAGTTCCGCAACATCGGTGTGGTGATGTTCACGCTGTCCTCGTACGGCAACATGCGCACCCTGGATGCGATCGCCGTCTCCGCCGCCACGGCGGGCTACTCGATCACGGTCGTCCCCGTGGAGCGACCGACGCAGAAGGACGTCAACCTCGCGTTCAGCCGCCTGCTCGAGCAGGCCGTCGATGGCATCATCGTCGTCCTGGAGGCCCACATCGTCGACCGCGGCGACGTGGAACTCCCGCCCGGACTGTCCGTCGTGGTCGTCGACTCCACCGAGCGCCCCGACTACCCACAGGTCGACACGGACCAGGCCGAGGGAGCGCGCCAGGCGACGGAGCACCTGCTGAGCCTCGGGCACCGCACGGTCTGGCACATCTCCGGACCGGCGGAGTCGTACTCCGCAGCCCGCCGCGAGGAGTCGTGGCGCGAGACCCTGGAGGAGGCCGGCGCACCCGTCCCCGAGGTGTTCCGCGGGGATTGGTCGACCGCCGCGGGGTACCGCCACGGTCGCGACATCGCCGGGCGTCCGGAGATCACCGCCGTCTTCGCCGCCAACGATCAGATGGCTCTGGGCGTGCTGCGCGCGCTCCACGAGGCCGGCCGCCGCGTGCCGGAGGACGTCAGCGTGGTGGGCTTCGACGACATGGCCGAGTCCGACTCGTTCTGGCCGCCGCTGACCACGATTCACCAGGAGTTCGAGGCGATCGGCCGTCGCGCGCTGGAGCTGCTGATCGCCGAGATCGAGGAGCGTCCCGAGCCCGTGCGCTCGTCGGTGCAGCACACCCGACTCGTGGTGCGGTCGAGCACCGCGCCCCCGCCGCCGCCCGCGCTGCGGTGAGTGCGGTGGTTCGTACCGTCTGCTGCTGCGCGACCGCCGGCAGACGTTCCGAACGCCGGCAGTCGCGGTGAGCGGCGGCGCGCGGGCGCACGAAAAAGGCCCCGCTCTTCAGCGGGGCCGTTTCTACTGTCTCAACCAGTATGCGTCTCAGACACATGCGCATCTCGGACACAGTGCGCCACGAGGGATTCGAACCCCCAACCTTCTGATCCGTAGTCAGATGCTCTATCCGTTGAGCTAGTGGCGCATGACCCGCACGCGGGCCGGATACGAGCCTACATGACCGCATCCAAGACTGCCAATTGGCGGCGCAGTGCGACCTGGCGATACGACGTCTCGATCAGCTCGGCCGTCTCGGACCAGTCGTCCGCCGCCCGGTCGAGCTCGATCGCCAGCCAGCCGCTCGGTCCCCAGTACTTCGGGACGAACACGCGGGCGTCCTGCCGCCAGGCCGGCGCTTCGGCAGGATCCGGCTTGAAGACCAGCGTGTCCGTGCGGTCCATGGAGGCACCGAGGACCGCGAATGCGCGGCCCGCCTCGCCCGCTTTCCAGGAGGGTCGACCGTGGTTGACGGTTTCCACCGCCTCCGGAAGACGCATCGCGATGGCCCGGATCCGCTCCACCAGAGGGTCTCCGGCGTCGAAGAGCTGTGGATGCTCCATCAGCTGCACCACGCCCGATACGCGGCCAGGTTGGCCACGCGAAGCGCCCGGTCCGTCGTGGCCCGAGTACCCGAGAAGTAGTCGTTGTAGGTCCACTGACTCAGAGTCGCGCCCGTCGCAGCGATCGCGTCGAGGTACGGGGCCATCCGCGCGACGGAGACCGGCGTACCGTTCCCGTCTCGTGCAGGGGTGTACACGGACGCCCACAGGGCGGAGCCGGCCGCGCGCGTGTAGCTCTTGGCCAGCGTGAACGCGGCCGCTTCCTGGCTGGGCGACCAGGCTGTCATGCCGAAGCCGTCCTGGAGATTCCACACGTCGACCTTCGCTGTGTCGATGAGCGGCTTGAGAAGCTGCACGTACCGGGTCGCGCTCGCGCCCGTGTAGATCGCGCTGGGCATGAACGGCGACACCATCACCGGCTTGTTGCCGTCGTGCGAGTGCAGGTACGCGGTCAACTGCCCGAGCCATCCCGCGTAGGTCTTCGCTTCTCCCGCCGTGTCGATGTCGGCGAACCCGGGCTCGGTGGGGACGTACCATCCCGCGATCGTGTTTCCGTAGAGCGCGTAGAGATCGTGTGCGACGGCTTTCGACCGATTCACGAAGCCGGTCAGCCACGCGGTGTCCTCGTGGTGGGCCGGGAACCCGTCGGGCGCGACCACCAGTCCCATCCAGAGCTTCTGGCCGGTCGCCCGGGCGGCTTGGACGAGCTTGGGGATGGAGTCGTTGAATCGGCTGTAACCCAAGCTGGGCGAGGAGGGGTACGCCGCGTCGTTGGCATCGAGATGCACGCTCCACACCACGATCGTCGAGCGGATTCCGACCGACGACTGTTCTCGGAACGTCGACTCCATGTCGCCGACCGACCAGTCGTCATAGGGCGACCAGAAGGTGCCGGAGTACGTGCTCGCGCGGGAGGCGCACCTCTCTGCCGCCACCGCGCCGTTCGGGGCGAGCAAGCTGAGAGCGACGGCCGCGCTGATGGCAGCGACCATCCGGATCCATCTGGGCATGATTCCTCCCATTCCTCGATCCTCGCCGACCCGCCGCCCGCACGGAAGACAGTGGATGCGCGCTAGCGGAACACCTCGTCGAGGAAGCACACCAGCGCACGCCAACTGCGTGCATCCGCGACCGGGCGGTAGCGGTCGGTGCCGGGGATGGTGAAGGCGTGCGGCGCGCCCGAATACGTGGTCACCTGCCAGTCGACGTGCGGCGCGGCGCGGAGCTCGTTCTCGAAGGCGACAACAGCCTCGTCCGGCACCACGGGGTCGTCGCCGCCGGTCAGGACCAGCAACGAGCCCGCGATCTGCGCCGCATCCGACGGGTCGTGGGCGATCAGCCCGCCGTGGAACGACGCCACCCCGCGCGCGGGCGCGCCGGTGCGCGCGAACTCGAGCGCGGCCGTCCCGCCGAAGCAGTAGCCGATCACGGCCAGGCGCGCGGGGTCGACTGCCGGATGCTGCTGGAGCCAGCTGAAACCGGCCGACACCCGAGCGCGCAGCAGCTCCAGGTCGCGATAGTACGTGCCTGCTTCGGCGGCCGCCGCGTCGCCGGTCGGCCGGACGTCGGCCCCGTACAGATCGGCCGCGAACGCGACGTATCCGGTCCGGGCGAGCATCTGCGCGCGCATCTTCACGTTGTCGGCGACGCCGAACCAATCGTGCAGGATGAGCACCGCCGGCCGCCGCTCGTCGGCCTGCGCATCCCGGGCCAGATAGCCCTCCAGCGGCAGCCCCTCGTGCTCGTAGCTCACGCTCTCCGCCTCGATGACGGAGCGCTCGCCAATGGGCACCTGCTCGAGCAGGTTCTGGAAGGCGGGGGCGAGGGAGGGCGATGGAGCATCGAACGTCACGGGGGGACTCCAGAGTCGTCACGTCGCACGGTCGGCGGGCGCCGCCGGCGGCCTGGGCTGCTGTGACCAGGGTCGCGGAATGCGCGGGAGCCCTCGGGTGCGGGTCGGGATCCCACGCGCTCAGCGTACTCCGCCTCTGCGCGGGCTCAGCGGACGTACCATGGGCGCATGGCCACGGAATTCAGCGATCAGCGGGACGCGAACCGGTACGAGATGCACGTCGACGGAGAACTCGCCGGCGTGCTGGACTACAGCATCCTGGGCGACTCGATTTCGCTGACGCGGGCGTACACCGCGCCCCAGCACCGCGGAAAGGGCTACGCCGCACAGCTGGTGGAGTACGCGGTCGACGACATCGAGAAGAACAGCTCCCGGCACGTCGTCCCGATGTGCTGGTATGTGGGCGACTGGTTCGAGTCACACCCCGAGCGGGCCGCGCTCCTGCAGCGACGCGCCGGCTGACCCGCGGGATGAGCGTCCTCGCCGCCGGCGGACCCTCCCGGCTGGTCGCACGCGTCTCCCGCTTCGGTGGCCCGGGAGCGATGGTGCTCGCCCGCGAGCCGCTCCGGCCCCCGCACGGCAACGACGTCATCGTCCGGGTGACGTACGCCTCGCTGGGGGCGACCGACCTGCTCGCCCGGCGTGGTGGGTACGTGCTGCAGCCTGCGCCCGGGTTCGTGACCGGCTACGACTTCGTCGGCGAACTGATGACCGAGTCGGCCGTATCCGTCGCACTCGGCCTGCGGGAAGGCGCGAGGGTCGCGGGCGTGCTGCCCCGGATGGGCGCGCACGCCACTTTCCTGACGGTCGCGCCGACCCTCCTGGTCGCCCTTCCTTCCGGGATGGATCCCGCGGCTGCCGCTGTCCTCCCGCTCGACGCCGTCACCGCTGCTCACGCGCTGGAGCTCGCCGGGCCGGGCAGGCGGGTGCTGGTCCAGGGCGCATCCGGAGCCGTCGGTTCGCTGGCGGTGCAGCTGGCCCAGCGGTCGGGCCGCACGGTCATCGGCACGGCGTCGGAGCGGACCGCCGACAGGGTTCGCGAGTTCGGCATCCCCGTCGTCGACCACA